>NZ_JBIAHQ010000004.1:186169-524128 GCF_042870725.1 Micromonospora sp. NPDC006431 | reverse complement strand
TTGGGGGGGGGGTCGGGGCGCGCGTCGGTGGGGTCCCCCCCCCCCGCCGTATTTTTTTTTGTCGTTCTTTTTTTTTCGGGGGGGGGGGGGGGCCCCCGGGGGGGGGCCCCCCCGCCACCGGTACCGATCGAACCCGTCGCTCAGCCCTTGTCGGCGCCCTCGTTGGCACCCCGCACGAAGTAGCGCTGGAAGATCACGAACAGCACCGCCACCGGGATGGTGGCCAGCAGCGCCGCGCCCAGCTTGAGCGGATACTGCGTGCCCTTGCCCAGCGACCCGCTGACCAGGTCGGCCAGGCCGCGGGGCAGGGTGAACAGGTGCGGGTCCTGGACCGAGACCAGGCTGTGCGGGAACTCGTTCCAGGAGCCCTGGAACGACAGGATGGTCAGCGTGATCAGCGCGGGCCGCGCCATCGGCAGCACCACCGACCAGAAGGTGCGGAACACCCCGGCGCCGTCGATCCGGGCCGCCTCCTCCACGCTGACCGGGATCGACTGGAAGAACTGCTTCATGATGAACACCCCGGCCGCGTCCGCCAGCAGCGGCACCACCAGGCCCGCGTAGCTGTCGTAGAGGCCGAGCTGCTTGAGCACCAGGAACTTCGGGATCAGCAGCACCACGCCGGGCACCGCCATCACCGCGATGACCGCGGCGAAGAGCCCGGCCCGGCCCCGGAAGCGCAGCCGGGCCAGGGCGTACCCGGCGAGCGAGTCGAAGAAGACCCGGCCGAGCGTGACCAGCACGGTGACCAGCAGCGAGTTGCCCAGCCAGAGCGGGAAGTTGGTGCCCGCGAAGATCCGCTCGAACCCGGCGAGCGTCACCGGGTCGGGCACCGGCGAGAGCGGGTTCGCCGCCGCGTCCGGCTCGGTCTTGAACGAGGTGCCGAGCTGGATCACGAACGGGTAGATGAAGACCAGCCCGAAGAAGATCAGGACCGCGTACCCCAGGATGCGGTTGACCCGGGCACGTGGCCCACGGGCGGCCTGCGGCGCGACGGGCGCCGCCGGCCGGTCGGTCAGCACGGCCATGTCAGGACCCTTCCGGTACGCGTCGCCGCCACCACCGGCCGCGCCGGGACCCGTCCCGGTCGGCCATCACCCGGCGCTGGAGCAGGGTGAACACGATGATGATCAGGAACAGCACGAACGAGATCGCCGCCCCCGAGCCGTAGTCGAAGTCCCGGAACGCGGTGCGGTACGACAGGTACGCCGGGGTGAGGGTGGTCTTGGCCGGGTCGCCCTGGCTCATCACGTACACCTGGTCGAAGACCTGCCAGGAGCCGATCAGGCCGAGGGTGAGCACCAGGAACGTGGTCGGCTTGATCAGCGGCAGGGTGACGTAGCGGAACCGCTGCCAGCGGGTCGCCCCGTCGAGGGTGCTGGCCTCGTCCAGCGCCACCGGCACGTTCTGCAACGCGGCGAGGAACATCAGCATGAACGTGCCCGAGGTGGTCCAGATCACCAGGCAGATGATCGAGACCATGGCCACGCTCGGCCCGGAGAGCCAGTCCCACCAGCTCAGCCCCAACGGGCCGCCGGAGGTGAGCGCGGTGGGCGGAGAGTCCACCCCGACGACGCCGAGCAGCAGGTGCAGTACGCCGCGGGAGTCGGCGAACCACTCCGGCCCGTCGATGCCCAAGAAGCTGAGCAGGTTGTTGACCGCGCCGGAGTTGGCGAACAGGAACAGGAACACCACGCTGATCGCCACCGAGCTGGTGACCGACGGGAAGTAGAAGGCGCTGCGGAAGAAGCCCTTTCCCTTGAGCATCCGGTTGTTCACGATCAGCGCGAGGCCGAGAGCGAGCGCGGTCTGCACCGGCACCACGATCCCGACGTAGTACATGTTGTTGCGGATGCTGGTCATGAAGTCCCGGCGGTCGAGCCCGTCCTCGGTGAACAGCCGGGTGTAGTTCTTCCCGCCGACGAACGGCACGTCCGCGGTGAACGGGCTGCCCTGGCCGTTCCAGTCGGTGAGGCTCACCCAGAGCGCCATCAGGATCGGCAGCAGCAGGAAGAGCCCGAGGATCACGATCACCGGCGCGACGAAGATCCAGCCGGCGATGTTCTCGTTGCCGCGGATGCCGCCGCGGCGGCGGCGCGACGGACCGGCCGGCGTGGTGGCCGGGGCGGTGAGCGCCTCCGTAGCCATCTCCCCTCCCTCCTTCGAGTGGGAGCCGACGCGGAGGGGCCCGCGACGCGGGCCCCTCCGGTCACGCTCAGCCGCCGAGCGCCGCCTTGGCGTTCTTGTCGAAGTTCGCCAGGATGCTCTTCGGGTCACCGTTGGCCAGGCCCTGCAGGCCGGCCTCGAGGTCGCGCAGCACGCTGTCCATCTTCGGCGCGTTCACCGGGCCCTGGGCGTACGCGGCGCCGTCGATGAACGGCTTGTCGGCCGGGAAGGCGCTGGTGTACTGGTCGCGGACGGACTGCCGGGAGGGCATCACGCCGAACGCGTTGGCGAAGGCGATCTGCTGGTCGCCGGCGGTCATCGCCTCGACGAACTTGATCGCCTGGTCCTTGAACTTCGACTTCGCGGCGATGCCCCAGCACTGGGTGAAGGAGAGGGTGCCCTGGCCCTTCGGGCCGGCCGGCAGCGGGACGACCTTGTACTTCACGTTCGGGAAGTCGTTCTTCAGGGCACCCTTGATCCAGTTGCCCTCGATGGTCATCACGGCCTTGCCCTTGCCGAACGCCTCACCGGACCAGCCGGCGTCGAGCTGCTTCGGGAACTTCGCGTAGCCGTTCGTGAGCAGGCCCTTGACGTACTGGAGGGCCTGGAGGTTCTCCGGGGTGTCGGCGGTCGGCTGCTTGCCGTCCTTGCTCATCAGCCAGCCGCCGTTCTGCACCATGAACGCGCCGATCCGGTCCCGGGTGTCGCCCAGGGCGAGCGCCACCATGCCCTTCGCCTTGATCTTCTGGCTGGCGGCGGTGAGCTGGTCCCAGGTGGTCGGCACGTCGGCGTCGGTCAGGCCCGCCTTGGCCCACAGGTCGGTGTTGATCTCGAGCGCCAGGGTGGAGAAGTCCTTCGGCGCGCAGTAGAGCTTGCCGTCGTAGGTGAAGGTGTTCCGCAGGCTCTCGTAGAAGTCGTCCTTGTTGCTGACCTTGTCGCCGTACGGCTCCAGCGCGCCGACGCTGGCGTAGTCGGCGAACCGGGACGCGTCGACGTAGAACACGTCCGGCGGGGTGCCGCCGGCGAGGGCCTGGCCGAGCTGCTGGGTAAGGTCCTGGGCCGGGGTCACCGTGGCGGTGTTGCCGGAGGAGGAGGCCCACTTCGCAGCGGCGTCCTGCACCGCCTTGGTCTCGGCGTCGCCGGAAGAGCCGATCATGATCTGCAGGTTGGCCGGACCGCTGGACTGCTTGGTGTCCTTCGCGGAGTCGTCGAACCCGCTGCCGCAGGCGGCGGTGCCGAACAGCGCGGCGGCCGTGAGGCCGGCCAGCGCCGCCCGGGTGAGGGTGCGAGGTGTCATCTCATTCTCCTGGTGGGGATGGGGGATCACGCGGTGTGCCGGAGCACGAGCGTGGGGCTGAGTAGCACGTGTGGGTCGGTGGGCTGACCGTCGAGCAGGCCGGTGAGCAGCTCGAAGCAGCGGGCGGCGGCAGCCGCGAGCGGCTGGCTGACGCTGGTCAGCCCGACCACGGCGGCCACCGGGGTGTCGTCGAAGCCGACGACGGCGACGGAGGCGGCCACCGCGCGTACCGCCTGGAGGGCGCCGAGGGCGAGCGAGTCGCTGACGCAGACCACCGCGGTGGGCGGTTCGTCGGCGGCGAGCAGCGCGCGCATCTCCCGCTCGCCGTGGACGATGCCGTCCTCGGTCTCGCGGTGGGGTGCGGCGCCGGCCAGGCCGGCGGCGGCCATGACGGTACGCCAGCCGGAACGCCGGTCGTCGCCGACGCCGGAACCCGCCGGCCAGCCGATGAAGCCGATCCGGCGGTGGCCGGTGTCGAGCAGCCGCTGGGTGGCCTGCGCGGTGCCGGCCGCGCCGTCGACGTCGACCCAGGGATGGGCCTCGGCGGCGTCCCAGGGCCGGCCGAACGTCACGAACGGCACGTTCCGCTCGGCCAGCCAGGCGGTCCGCGGGTCACCGTGGTCGGTGCCGGTGAGCACGAAACCGTCCAGGTCGTACGCGCCGAGCAGGTCGTCGTAGGTGTCGATCTCGTGTCCGTCGTCACGGGCGGTGTAGAGCAGGACCCGGTAGCCGGCGGCGTCGGCGGTCTCGGTGAGGCCGTGCAGGAACCGGTCGAGCACCGAGCCGTTGATCCCGTCCCGGGTGGGCTCGATGCGGACCGCGACGAGCCGGGAGCGACCGGTCCGCATCTGCCGGGCGGCCTGGTTGGCCCGGTAGCCCAGCGCGGCGATCGCCTCCTCCACCCGGCGCCGGGTCTCGTCCCGGACGATGTGCGGCGCGTTGAGGACGTTGGAGACCGTCTGCCGGCTCACCTGGGCATGCCGGGCCACCGTCGAGATGGTCACCTTTTCAGCCATTGAGTCCCTCTCGCCGCCTTGAACGTTCCAACGTGGATACGGCAGTATTAGATCGTTCAAAGTTTCTGGAATGTTTCGCACTCTGCACCGGGCCGGAGCCAGTTGTCAAGACACGCTCCGGCCACCCGATCAGCACCAGGAGTTCCCCGTGTCCGAACGCCACCTGCAACCCCTGCTGCACGAGCTGGTCGGGGCGGTCCACGCCCCCACCAGCGCGCTGGGCGACGCGGCGGGTCAGATCCGGCCGAGCGGCGTCCAGGGCGTGTTCCACGCCGACGCCCGCGTACTCTCCCGCGCCGAGCTGCGCGTCGACGACCGGGAACCGGAGGCGGTGGCCCACGGGGCGGCCGGGCCCCACGGGGTCCGCTTCGTCACCCTGGCCCGCTGGCTCGGCGACCCCGGCCCCGACCCGACCGTCCGGATCGACCGCATCCGGGAGGCCGGCCCGCACGGCGTCACCGAGGAGATCCGGGTCACCTCCACCGCCGCGGCCCCCGTCCGCGCCACGGTCAGCGTCGACCTGGGCTGCGACCTCGCCCCGATCGAGCTGGTCAAGTCCGGCGGGAGCGGGTCGCCGCTGGAGGCGAAGTCCGGCGAGCCCGGCCGGGTCCAGTGGGCCGCCGAGGGCGTCACCGTCACGGTGACCGGCGAGGCGGCGACCGTCGACGCCACCGGCGACCGGGCCCTCGCGCCCCGGCTGAGCTGGCCGGTCGACCTCGCCCCCGGCGACGCCGTGACGCTGCGCTGGCGGCTCGCCGTCACCGACCCGAAGGCCGTGGTGGTCGCCCCGCCGGGCGGCCCCGAGTGGTCCGTCCCGCAGGTACGCGCCGACGACCGCCGCCTGGTCCGGCTGCTCGACCGCTCCCTGGCCGACCTGCGCGGGCTGCGGCTGGCCGACCCGGCCCACCCCGGGGACGTCTTCCTCGGCGCGGGCGTGCCCTGGTTCCTCACCCTCTTCGGCCGGGACAGCCTCTGGGCCGCCCGGATGATGCTGCCGCTCGGCACCGAGCTGGCCGCCGGCACGCTGCGCGTCCTCGCCCGCCGGCAGGGCACCAGGGTCGACCCGGCCACCGGCGAGGCGCCCGGCAAGATCCTGCACGAGCTGCGCCGGCACGAGTTCAGCCTGCCCGCCCATGAGCTGCGGCTGCCGCCCGCGTACTACGGCACCGTCGACGCCACCATGCTCTGGGTCGGCCTGCTGCACGACGCCTGGCGCTGGGGTCTCGCCGCCGACCAGGTCGAGCCGCTGCTCCCGCACCTGGAGGCCGCGCTCGGCTGGCTCGGCGAGCACGCCGACGCCGACGGCGACGGCTTCGTCGAATACGTCGACACCAGCGGCAGCGGCCTGGCCAACCAGGGCTGGAAGGACTCGGGCGACTCGATCCGGTTCCGCGACGGCCGGCAGGCGCAGTCGCCCATCGTGCTGTCCGAGGTGCAGGGGTACGCGTACCAGGCGGCGGTGCACGGCGCCGACCTGCTCGACGCCTTCGGCCGGCCGGGCGGCGACCGCTGGCGGGAGTACGCCGACCGGCTGGCCCGGCGGTTCCGCGACGCGTTCTGGGTCGACGGCCGGCACGGCCCGCAGCCCGCACTGGCGCTGGACCGGGACAAGCGCCCGGTCGACTCGCTGACCAGCAACATCGGCCACCTGCTCGGCACCGGGCTGCTCTCCGACGCCGAGTCGGCGCAGGTGGCGGCGCTGCTGTCGACCGAGGCGCTGGCCGGCGGCTTCGGGCTGCGCACCATGTCCACCGACGACGCCGGGTTCAGCCCACTGTCGTACCACTGCGGGTCGATCTGGGCGCACGACACGGCGATCGTGGTCGGCGGGCTGGCCCGGGCCGGCTTCGCCGACGCCGCGCTCCGGCTCGCCGACGGGCTGCTCGCCGCCGCCGAGGCGTTCGACTACCGCCTCCCCGAGCTGTACGCCGGGGACGACCGGGCGACGCTCAGCCGTCCGGTGCCGTACCCCGCGGCGTGCCGCCCGCAGGCGTGGGCGGCGGCGGCCGCCGTGCTGCTGCTCCAGGCCGGCGTGGGCATCTATCCCGACGTGCCGGGCGGCCAGGTGCGGCTGAGCCCGCTGGCCGGCCCGGAGTTGGGCGCGCTCGCCGTCGACGGCCTCCGCGTCGCCGGCGCCCCGGTCGCCGTCCAGGTCGACGCCTCGGGCCGGCCCACCGTCACCGGCCTCCCCGCCGGCCTGACGGTGACCACCACCCCTCACATCCCCACCCAGCGCCCCGCCACGGAAACCCCCGCCCCCCGCTGACGCCGTTGATCATGAGGTTGGCGGCGAAGTCGATCTCGGACGGTGCCGTCAACCTCATGATCGACGCGGTCAGGCGGGGGTGAGTTCGGCGACCAGTTCGTCGTCCTCCGTGGCGCCGGTGGGGTGGAAGCCGAGGGCACGGTAGAGGGCGGCGGCCTGGGTGTTGTCGGGGTGGTAGCTGAGCCGGATCGGGTGGCCCGCGGTGGCGAGCCAGTCGGCGAGGGTACGCATCGCGGCCCGGCCGACGCCCCGCTCCTGCTCGGCGGCGTCGATCACCATGCCGCCGATCCACCGGGAACCGTCGTCGTCCACGCCCCACATGACGTGCCCGACCACCGTCTCGTCCGCATACACGGCCAGTGAGGTCCAGACGTCCGAGCGCATGGTCAGCAACAGGTAGCGGGCGGCCAGGGCGGGCACCCAGGCGCGCTGGTCGTCGCGGGGCGCCACGTCCGCCACCGCCCGCCAGTTGTCGTCGTCCACCGGACGCAGGGTCACGTGCCGGCCGGCGCGGTCCCGGAGCGCAGAATCGATCATGTACGCGACCCTAGGCGCGGCCCGGCCGCGTGACGAGCGGATTCCGGTGGGACGGGGGCGCTCAGTCGAGCAGGGCGTCCAGGCCGACCGTGAGGCCCGGCCGGTGGCGTACCTCCCGCACAGCGAGCAGTACGCCCGGCATGAACGAGGCCCGGTCGTACGAGTCGTGCCGGATGGTCAGCGTCTCGCCGGTGGTGCCGAAGAGCACCTCCTGGTGGGCGACCAGCCCGGTGGCGCGGACGGCGTGCACGCGTACCCCATCGATCTCGGCGCCGCGCGCGCCCGGCACCTCGTCGCGGGTGGCGTCCGGCGCGGGGCCGAGGCTGGCCTCGGCACGGGCCTGGGCGATCAGTCGGGCGGTGTGCGTGGCGGTGCCGCTGGGCGCGTCGAGCTTGCGCGGGTGGTGCTGCTCGATGATCTCCACCGACTCGAAGTGCCGGGCGGCGCGGGCGGCGAACTGCATCATCAGCACCGCACCGATGCCGAAGTTGGGGGCGATCACCACGCCCACGCCCGGCTTGCGCGCGAGCCAGCCGCGGACCCGGTCCAGGCGCTGCTCGGTGAAGCCCGTGGTGCCGACCACGACGTTGATGCCCTGGTCGACGCACCAGTGCAGGTTGTCCATGACGACGTCCGGAGTGGTGAAGTCGACGACCACCTCGGCACCCGCGTCGGACGCGGCGAACAGCCCGTCGCCCTGGTCGACCATCGCCACCAGCTCCATGTCGGGGGCCGCGTCGACCGCCTTGCAGACCTCCATGCCCATCCGGCCGCGGGCGCCCAGCACGCCGACCCGGATCGGCTCGGCCAGGTTCTTCTCGTGCTCGTCAGTCACGGGGCACAACCTATCCCAATCGGGACGCCCACCCGGCTGGAGCTCCGGCCGTCCCACCCCACGAGCATGATCGACTCGGGTTGCGGCAACCCGGGCCCTCCCCGGCGGCGGACACCCCCACCTGCGGCATCCCTCGTCGGCGGGCGGTGGGAAGGGTCAGGCGGAGAAGGCGGACTCGTCGAACGGGCCCACCACCGCCAGGGACATCGGGCGGCCGAGCAGGTCGGCGGCCAGGGCATTCACGTCGTCCAAGGTCACCGCGTCGACCCGGGCGAGCAGCTCGTCCACCGGCATCAGGTCGCCGTAGAGCAACTCGCCCTTGGCCAGCCGGCTCATCCGGGAGCCGGTGTCCTCCAGGCCGAGGACGAAGGAACCCTTGCTCATCCCCTTGCCCCGGGCCAGCTCGGCCTCGGTGATCCCCGCAGCGGCCACCTTGGCAAGCTCGGCGCGGGTCAGCTCCAGCACCTCGTCCACCTTGCCCGGGGCGCAGCCGGCGTAGACGGCGAACAGGCCGCTGTCGGCGTACTGGCTGGCGTACGAGTAGACCGAATAGGCCAGCCCGCGCTGCTCGCGGATCTCCTGGAACAGCCGGCTGGACATGCCGCCGCCGAGGACGTTGTTGAGCACCCCGAGGGCGAAGCGCCGCTCGTCGGTGCGGTCGATGCCCGGGCAGCCGAGGATCACGTGCGCCTGCTCGGTCTCCTTCGGCTCGACCACCGTGCTGGCCGGCTTCGTGCGTACCGCCGGGGCGGCCGGGCGGTACGGCGCCGGCACCGCCGGGTCGGTGTCCAGCGGGGTGCCGCGCAGGGCCTGGCGGACCAGCTTGACCACGGCGGCGTGGTCGAGGTTGCCGGCGGCGGCGATGACGATCTGCGGCGCGGTGTACCGGCGGCGGTAGAAGGTCTGGATCTGCCGGCGGGTCATCGGGGTGACCGTCTCCTCGGTGCCGGAGATCAGCCGGCCGAGGGGGTGGTCGCCGTAGACGGCGCGGGCGAACAGGTCGTGCACCTCGTCGCCGGGCTCGTCGTCGTGCATGGCGATCTCTTCGAGGATGACGCCGCGCTCGGTCTCCACGTCGGCGTCGTTGAGCACCGAGTCGGCGACCAGGTCGCACATGACGTCGATGGCCAGGGGCAGGTCCTCGTCCAGCACCCGGGCGTAGTAGCAGGTGTATTCCTTGGTGGTGAAGGCGTTCGTCTCGCCGCCGACCGCCTCGATCTGCGAGGAGATCTCCAGCGCGCTGCGCTTGCGGGTGCCCTTGAAGAGCAGGTGCTCCAGGAAGTGCGCGGCGCCGCCCTGCGGCCCGGTCTCGTCCCGGGAGCCGACGGCGACCCAGATGCCGAACGAGACGCTGCGCATCGCCGGGATCGCCTCGGTGAGCACGCGCAACCCGCTGGGCAGCACGGTACGGCGTACGGTGCCGCCCAGCGGGTCGTCGCTGAGCGTGCGGGTGACCGCCCGGGCCGACCCGCCGGCGGACCGGGTGGCCCCGGTCACCTGCCGGACGGCGCCCGACGGCGCCGCCCCCCGTCGATCCGCAGGAAAAGACGAACGAGGGGTCCGACTCACGAAAAACCTGCTTCCAGTTCGACGAGGGGTGGATGGCGACGGCTCCAGGTCGCGGCGCGGTCAGACGCGCCGAACTGGAGTTGCCGAACGACGGCTTTAGGTCGCAGCACGCGGCAGACGCGCCGAGTTGGAGCCGACGCAGGATCGGCCGGGTGACGCCGTCGGCGTCCCCCGGCCGATCGAGGATCAGCTGTGCCGGGTCCGGCGACGTGGGCGCTCGCCGCCGCCTTCGCCGCCGCCCTCGCCACGCTCCGGGCCCCGGCTGCCGCGCTCGCGGTCCCGGTCGCCACGGTCGCGCGGGCCGCGGTCGCCTCGGTCCCGGCCGCCCGGACGCTCGCCACCGGCGGCCTCCTCGGCGGCCGGCGCCTCGGCGCCCTCCGGGCGGACCTTGTCCAGGTAGATCTTGCCGCGCTGGTCGATGTCGGCGATCTCCACCTCGACCTTGTCGCCGACGTTGAGGTAGTCCTCGACCTTCTCGACCCGCTTGCCGTCGCCCACCTTGGAGATGTGCAGCAGGCCGTCGCGGCCGGGCAGGAGCGAGATGAAGGCGCCGAACGGGGCGGTCTTCACCACGGTGCCGAGGAACCGGTCGCCGACCTTCGGCAGGGTCGGGTTGGCGATCGCGTTGATCCGCTCGACCGCGGCCTGGGCCGACGGGCCGTTGGTCGCGCCGACGTAGATGGTGCCGTCGTCCTCGATGGAGATCTCGGCGCCGGTCTCGTCCTGGATGGCGTTGATGGTCTGGCCCTTCGGGCCGATCACCATGCCGATCTTGTCGACCGGGATCTTCACGGTGGTCACCCGCGGCGCGTAGTCGCTCATCGGGGCCGGGGACTCGATCGCCGCCTGCATCACGTCGAGCACGGTGTGCCGGGCCTCGTGCGCCTGCTGCAGCGCGGCGGCCAGCACGTCCGACGGGATGCCGTTGAGCTTGGTGTCGAGCTGGAGGGCGGTGACGAAGTCCCGGGTGCCGGCCACCTTGAAGTCCATGTCGCCGAACGCGTCCTCGGCGCCGAGGATGTCGGTCAGCGTCACGTACTGGGTCTTGCCGTCGACCTCGTCGGAGATGAGGCCCATGGCGATGCCGGCGACCGGGGCCTTCAGCGGCACACCGGCCGAGAGCAGGCCCAGGCTGGAGGCGCAGACCGAACCCATCGAGGTGGAGCCGTTGGAGCCGAGCGCCTCGGAGACCTGCCGGATGGCGTACGGGAACTCCTCGCGCGACGGCAGCACCGGGATCAGCGCCCGCTCGGCCAGCGCGCCGTGGCCGATCTCGCGCCGCTTCGGCGAGCCGACCCGGCCGGTCTCACCGGTGGAGTACGGCGGGAAGTTGTAGTTGTGCATGTAGCGCTTGGACTTCTCCGGGGAGAGGGTGTCCAGCGCCTGCTCCATGCGCAGCATGTTCAGCGTGGTGACGCCCAGGATCTGGGTCTCGCCACGCTCGAAGAGCGCCGAGCCGTGCACCCGGGGCAGCACGCCGACCTCGGCGCTCAGCGGACGGATGTCGCGCGGGCCCCGGCCGTCGATGCGGACCTGCTCGCGCAGCACCCGACTGCGGACCTCGGACTTGGTCAGCGAGCGGAACGCGGCGGAGAGCTCCTTCTCGCGGCCCTCGAAGCGCGACCCCAGTTCCTCGGCGACCCGGGCCTTGATCCGGTCCAGCGCCTCCTCGCGGTCGTGCTTACCGGCGATCTTCAGGGCCTCGGCGACGTCGGCACGGGCCAGGTCAGCCACCGCCGCGTACGCGTCGTCCTGGTAGTCGAGGAAGACCGGGAACTCGGCGACCGGCTTGGCGGCCACCTCGGCCAGCTCGCTCTGCGCCCGGCACAGCTCGCGGATGGCCGGCTTGGCGGCCTCCAGGCCGCTGGCGACGACCTCCTCGGTCGGGGCGGGGGCACCGCCGGCGACCAGCGCCACGGTGTGCTCGGTGGCCTCGGCCTCGACCATCATGATCGCGACGTCGCCGTCGGCCAGGGCACGGCCGGCCACCACCATGTCGAAGGTGGCCCGGGCCAGCTCCTCGTGGGTTGGGAAGGCGACCCACTGGCCGTCGATGTGCGCCATCCGGGTGGCCCCGATCGGGCCGGAGAACGGCAGGCCGGAGAGCTTGGTCGACATCGAGGCGGCGTTGATCGCCACGACGTCGTACGGGTGCTGCGGGTCGAGCGCGAGGACGGTCTCGACCACCTGGACCTCGTTGCGCAGGCCCTTGACGAAGGACGGGCGCAGCGGCCGGTCGATCAGTCGGCAGGTGAGGATGGCGTCCTCGCTGGGCCGGCCCTCGCGGCGGAAGAACGAGCCGGGGATCCGGCCCGCGGCGTACATCCGCTCCTCGACGTCGACGGTCAGCGGGAAGAAGTCGAACTGCTCCCGCGGCTGCTTGCCCGCGGTGGTGGCGGAGAGGACGACCGTCTCGCCGAGCTGGGCGATGACGGAGCCGGCGGCCTGGCGGGCCAGCCGGCCGGTGGAGAAGGTGATCTCACGGGTACCGAAGGACCCGTTGTCGATCACGGCGGTGCGGGATTCGGTGCCGAGGTTGGTCTCGGTCATGGTGCTGTCGTGCTCCTTCGCGTCGGGGGTCCACGACACGGGAGCTGCTCAGACGGCCGGTCTTCGATCGAAGCGCCCGGGTGGCCGGCACGATGCCGGGGTGCCCGGGGGCCACTACCGGAGACCGGTACGCTGACCGGCTCCCTCTCGGGTGGTCGCGTGACCCGGTTCTTTCTGTGGTACCGGAACGGGGGAGCGGCCGCAGGCCACTCCCCCGTTCCGTCACCGGCGCAGGCCGAGCCGCTCGATGAGCGACCGGTAGCGGTTGATGTCCTTCTTCTGGACGTAGTTGAGCAGCCGACGGCGACGGCCGACCAGCAGCAGCAGCCCACGGCGGCTGTGGTGGTCGTGCTTGTGCACCTTCAGGTGCTCGGTGAGCTCGGCGATCCGCTTGGTGAGGACCGCGACCTGGACCTCCGGCGAACCGGTGTCGCCCTCGGCGGTCGCGTACTCCGCACGGATCTTGGCCTTGGCTTCCTGGTCGAGCGCCATGTTCTCCCTGTTTCGTGGGTCGTTCGATAAGGTCCGTCGGAGCGGTCGCAGCGACCGGGGGGACGGACCGGTTCCTCGCACCCGCGGCGTCGTGCAGGCAGGCGAGGCCCCGCGTCGGTCAGCCGACGTCCCTGCCAGACTACCAGCCCGGTCGGGAACCACTCCGGTGAAGGGCCGTGTGCCGGGTTCCGACGGCGGTGGCCGGGTCAGCCGAGCGCACGGCGGGTCCGCTCGACGTCCTCGCCGATCTGGGCGATCAACGGCTCGATCGCGTCGTACGTCCGTTGTTCGCGCAGGTGCGCCACGAAGTCCAGGGCCAGCCGCTCGCCGTACAGGTCGCCGGTGAAGTCCAGCGCGTACGCCTCCACCCGGCGTTCCCGCCCGGAGAAGGTCGGGTTGGTGCCGATCGAGACCGCCGCTGCCAGGGGCTCCCCGCCGCGGCGCACCAGCCGGGCGGCGTACACCCCGTCGGCGGGGATCGCCGCGTACCGGTGGGTCAGCAGGTTGGCGGTGGGAAAGCCCAGCTCACGCCCGCGCTGGTCGCCGCGGACCACCACGCCCTCGACCCGGTGCGGGCGGCCGAGCGCGGCGGCCGCCGCGGCCACGTCGCCCGCGTCGACGCAGGAGCGGATGTACGTGGAGGAGAAGACCGTCCCCGCCTCGGCGACCAGCGGGCCGCTCTCCACCCCGAAGCCGAAGGTGCGGCCCAGCCGTTCCAGCAGTGCCACGTCGCCGGCCGCCCGGTGCCCGAAGCGGAAGTTGCCGCCGACCATCACCAGCGCGGCGTGCAGGTGCTCGACCAGGATGTCGTGCACGAACTCCTCGGCCGGCAGCCGGGAGAACTCGGGGGTGAACGGCACCACGCAGAGCACGTCGGCCCCGAGCGACTCGATCAGCTCCGCCTTGCGGGCCGGCTCGGTGAGCACCGCCGGGTGCGATCCGGGACGGACCACCTCCGCCGGATGCGGGTCGAAGGTCAGCACCACCGACCGGACGCCCAGTTCGCGGGCGCGGGCCACGGCGTGGCCGATGATGGCCTGGTGCCCCTTGTGCACGCCGTCGAAGACGCCGATGGTGACCACCGAGCGCCCCCAGCCCCCGGGCACCGCCTCGTACCCCCGCCACCGCTGCATACCGTTCCTCCGCTCCTCCCCTGGTCCCGCACCGGCCGAGGCTCGCCGGCCCGGGGGCCGGTGGGGCGCCGTCACGCCGGGGCCAGCACGATCTCCGCGCGGGCCCGCCCGGCCCGCTCGCTGACGATAGCGATCAACCCGCCGTCGGGGCCGAAGACCGCGTACGGTCCGGCGATGCCGGCCGCGCCGAGCGGGCCGCCGTGGGCGAGCGTGCGCGCCTCATCCGGGGTGGCGTCCCGGCGCGGGAAGAACCGGTCGGCGGCCGCGTCCAGCGGCAGGTTGACCACGTCGGGCGCGCGCTGCTCCAGCGCGTCGAGGGTCGCCGCCTCGGCCAGGGTGAAGCCGCCGACCGCGGTCCGGCGCAGCGCGGTCAGGTGACCGCCGACCCCGAGCGCGGCGCCCGCGTCCCGGGCGATGGCCCGGATGTACGTCCCGGACGAGCAGGTCACGTCGACGTCCACGTCCACCACGTCCGGGACGTCCCGGCGGACCGCCAGGACGTCCAGCCGGGAGATGGTGACCCGCCGGGCGGGCAGCTCCACGATCTCCCCCTCGCGGACCCGCTTGTACGCCCGCTGGCCGTTGATCTTGATGGCGCTGACCGCGCTGGGCACCTGGTCGATCTCGCCGGTCTGGGCGGCGAGCGCGGCCCGGATCGCGTCGTCGGCGACGGCGCCGGCCGGGGTGGTCGCCACCACCTCACCCTCGGCGTCGTCGGTGATGGTCGCCTGGCCGAGCCGGATCGTCGCGGTGTAGCTCTTGGCGGCGCCGATCACGTAGGTGAGCAGCCGGGTGGCCCGCCCCACCCCGATCACCAGCACCCCGGTCGCCATCGGGTCGAGCGTGCCACCGTGCCCCACCCGCCGGGTCCGCGCCAGCCGTCGGATCCGCGCCACCACGTCGTGGGACGTCATCCCGCCCGGCTTGTCGACCACGATCAGACCGTCTGTGCTCACGACGGCCAAGCCTGCCAGACCACGGTGATCGCACGCGCGGGGGATACCGCCCTGCTCGGCCACAGTGCCAAGATCACGCGACAGGGGCAGGAACGGGGTCGCGCGGTCGACTCCGGTACGGCAGACTTCGCGCGCCCCCTCGCACCCTCAGGAGTCCTCTTGACCAACCCGCCGCCGTCGCACCAGCACCGCCCCCGGGTCGACCTGCCCGACTGGATGCGCAACCCGGAGCCGCCGCGCCGCACCCTCGGCCGCCGGGTCTCCGGATTCGTCGACGGCGTGCCGGCGCTGCGGGCGGCCCGGCACCGGCTGTGGGCGTGGCGGGACCGGAGCCGGTTCAGCGAGCGACACCCGGTGGTCTCCGCGATCGTGTCGTTCGTCGTCGTCGCGGTGGTGGCGACGTGCCTGGTGGTCGGCACGCTGTACCTCTTCTACAAGATCGCCCACGACCGGTCCTGAGCCGACCGGAAACCGGGCGGCGCAGTGGGCAGCCCGGTTGCGAAGATCCCGCCGCCCCGCGGCGCCTTTCGCCCCCGCCGCACCCCCTGGGACGCCTGATGACCACCGAGGAACCGACCGCCCCGCCCGCCGACGTCGACCGGCCCGCCGTCGCGACCCGCGACGACTCCGTCCGGCTACCCAGTTGGATGAGCGGGCAGGACGCGGCCGAGCCGCTCACCCGCGGAGAGCGCGCCCGGCTGGTCTGGGCCCGGCACCGCGGGAAGCTCCTGGTCGGCTTCGTCATCCTGCTACTGCTGGCGCTCGTTGGCGGCACGGCGGTCCTCGGGCACCTCACGGTCGAGCGGATCCGCGTCGGCACGCAGCCCTCGGCGTCCCCGCTGTCCTCGGCATCCCCGCTGCCGAGCAGCCAGATCGGCGAACCCCGGGACCTCTACGCCGGGAGCCCCGCCGCCAACTTCGCGGTCGGCGAGGCCGCGATCGTCCTGCCCCCGGTCGCCGCCCGGGCACCGTTCTCCGCCGCGGAGGTACGCGCCGCGCTGACCCAGGTGCGGAAGGCCCTGGTGGAGGCCCGCCTCGACCTGTCCATGCAGGTCGGGGACACGGAGCCGTTCCTCACTCTCCTCGCGCCGGCCGCACGCGGTGAACGCGCCGGAGACTTCGAGGGGTACACCTTCCTGCACTACGCCACCCGGATCGACTTCAGCCGTGGATGGGCGGCCCCGGCTCGTTCGAGCCCTGCTGACCCTCACCGGACCGCGCCGACCACCGCCCAACCGCCGGAGCGCAGCCGTAGCAGCAGCGCGACCAGCCGGAGCACCACGAACAGCGTCAGCCCGGCCCAGATCCCCCCCAGCCCGAGGTCGAGCCCGTAGGCCAGCCAGATCGCCGGCAGGAAGCCGCCCAGCGCCGCCACGATGGTGAGGTTGCGCAGGTAGCGGACGTCGCCCGCGCCGATCAGCACGCCGTCGAGGGCGAAGACGACCCCGCCGATCGGCTGCAGCGCGACGAACCACGGCCAGGCGAGCATCGCCTGCTCGCGTACCTGCGGGTCGGAGCTGAACCACGACGGCACCAGGCCGGCGCCGGCGGCGATCAGCACCGCGAACGCCACGCCGCAGGCACCGCCGAGCAGGGCGATCCGGCGGGCGAGGGCGCGGGCGCCGGCCGCGTCGCCGGCGCCGAGCGCCGCGCCGATCAACGCCTGCGCGGCGATCGCCAGGGCGTCGAGCACCAGTGCGGTGAAGAACCACAGCTGTACGGCGATCTGGTGGGCGCCGACCGCGGCGGCGCCGAACCGGGCCGCGACGGCGGTGGCGGACAGGAAGCTCGCCTGGAACGCGACGCCCCGGATCAGCAGGTCTCGACTGAGCACGAGCTGCTGGCGGATCAACCGGGGTCGGGGGCGCAGGGAGATCCGCTCGCGAACCAGCGCGGCCGCGAACAGGCCGCCGGAGAGGGTCTGCGCGATGGCGTTCGCCACCGCCGAGCCGACCAGCCCGAGCCCGACCGGATAGACGAGCAGCGGGCAGAGCAGCGCGGAGAGCAGGTTGGGGGCGAGCACGAAGAGCAGCGGGCGCCGGGTGTCCTGGATGCCGCGCAGCCAGCCGTTGCCTGCTGCGGCCACCAGCAGGCCGGGCGCGCCGAGCGCGGCGACCCGCAGCCAGCCGGCGGCGGCGTCGGCCACCTCGCCCGGGCCGCCGACCAGGGTACGCGCCAGCCACCCGCCGCCGACCTGCATGGCAAGTGCCACCAGCACGCCGACGCTCAGGGCGAGCCAGGACGCCTGCACGCCCTCGGCCACCGCCGCGGCCCGGTCCCCCGCGCCGAACCGCCGGGCCGACCGCCCGGTGGTCCCGTACGCGACGACGGTGCCGAGCCAGGCGGTCAGCGTCAGCACCGTGCCGCCGACGGCGAGCGCGGCGAGCGGGACGCGGCCCAGGTGCCCGACCACCGCGGTGTCGACCAGGACGTAGAGCGGCTCGGCGGCCAGCACCACGAGTGCCGGCAGGGCGAGCGCGGCGATCCGGCGGGGCGTGGCGGCGGGCGACCCGGTGGCGGGGGCGGCGGTCTGACTCATCGCCGCCGATCCTGGCACGCCCAACGTAAGGAACGCAACCGAACCTCATCACTTACCAATCCGCCGCCCGGCCGCAGGTTGATCATGAGGTTGGCGGCGCTGTCGATCTCCGCAACCGCCGCCAACCTCATGATCACCGCAACGGGGTGGGGAGGGTGGCGAGCCAGCGGCGGGTGTCAGCGCGGGTGCGGAGGCGGATCACCGGCACCTCGGGGGCATGGGCGGCGACGGCCGCGTAGACCAGGGGTCGGGATCGGCGGGGGTACTGCCACACGTACCGGAGGAACTGGAGGTCGACCTGCTCCGGGCAGCCGTCCGGCAGGTCGGGCCGGGGCTTGGCCCGGTACGCCCAGCGGCGACGCAGCACCCGGACGAGGCAGAGCAGCCAGGGCGGGTCGCAGAGCACCAGCAGGTCGGCGTGCGGCAGGCGGAGATCGAAGGTGCTGCGATAGTTGCCGTCCATCACCCAGGCGGGGCGCGCGGCCAGCGCGGCGACCTCCGCCCGGAAGTCGGCGTCGGCGGTGGCGACCCAGCCGGGTCGCCAGTAGTGGCGGTCGAGGTGGATCAGCGGTAGGTCGAGCCGGCGGGCGACCGCACGGGCGAGCGTGCTCTTGCCCGCGCCCGAACTGCCGACGATCAGGATGCGGCGCACCGGGCGACGGTAGCCCCCGCCCGGGCGTACGCGGAACCGGGCGACCGGAACGACGGCGGTGGCGCGGCGGCTACCGCGCCACCGCCGGGCGGCCCGCCGTCACTGACGGGTGTCCATCGACGTCTGCAGCGCACGGCGCAGCTGCTCGCGCGCCTCGTCGTTGGTGGTCTCGGTCTTCGGCTTGCGCTTGCTGGCCATGGGAGTTCCCTTCCAGGGTGCGGACCACCGACGGCCGGTGGACGCGTCTGACGCCGCGCCGTGACCTGGAGCCGTCGGTCCTGCTGAACGCCGGGGCAGCGGTCCGGGATCACCGGAGCGGCTCGCCTGGCAGCGTGAGCCCGGGTCGGTCTGACCCTGGAGGGAGGCGGCGCCGGATGTGGCCCCACCGCCCGCGACCAGCGCCGAAGCGCCGGCCCTTCCCTAAATTAACGTTCACTTTCCAGCTGCTGCCCACTGTTCCCGGGATACGGACACGATGGGGTGGACCGGGCCGATCAGCGAGCCAGGAAGTGCCAGCCGAGCCACCACCAGAAGCCGAGGAACCCGATCCGCCCCACCGGCACCGGCCCGACCTCGTAGCGCATCACGAACGCGCAGACGTCGGCCAGCGACGGGATCCGCGAGCCCTCCCGCCGGGCGGCCCACTCGACGGTCGCGAACAGCACCAGCGCGGCCAGGAAACCGGCGATCGCCAGGGCTCGCATCATCGGCGTACCAGCCCCCAGAACGCGGCGAGCCAGGCGAACCAGGCCGCCGAGCGGACCAGGTGGTCCTCCAGGAACGGGTCGGCCAGCAGGGAGAAGGTGGGAAAGTCGTCCCCCATCGACAGCACGAAGGTGGTTCCCTCGAACACCCCGAAGACGGTCACCGGCACCAACCACCAGGCCGCCGCCGGTGGCAGCCGGTGTGGCGCGGGTCGGCGGGGCACCCGGTTGCTCAGGCCGATCCAGATCAGCGCGCCGCCGGTGCCCAGGGTGTAGAGGTTGGCCTGGGCGGAGAAGGACGGCAACTGCCCGCCGACCAGGGAGAGGCAGATCAGCACCGGTACGGAGACGACGGGACGGTCCCAGGCTCGGGGCGCCTCGGCGGTGAGCTCACGAGGGTGATCCATCACCCGATTGTCCCCACCGTCACGGAACGCCGGAAGACCAGCACGCCCCGGAGTCGTCCCTGATATCAGGCCGTCAGCAACGCCCCGTCCAGCTCGGCGCGGATCCGGTCCACCACCTCGTCGACCGTGCCCCGCCCCGTGAAACCGGCGGCGAACCGGTGCCCGCCACCGCCCAGCGCCACCGCCACCCGGCTCACGTCCACCGCGCCCTTGCTGCGCAGCGAGACGGCCCACTCGGCGGCGGCCACCTGCTTGACCACGCAGCTCACGTCCGCCTCCGCGGTGCACCGGACCGAATCGATCAGCGCCTCCAGCACGTACGCCGGCTGGCCGTACCGGGCCAGGTCGTCCTGGGTGGCGTAGGTCCAGACCAGCCCGCGCCCGGCGGCGGCCGCCGGTTCCAGCCGGGCCCGGCCCAGCACCTCGCCGAAGAGCCGGACGGCGCCGAACGGGCGGGTGTCGAAGATCCGCCGGGAGATGTCCCCGGGACGGATGCCGGTGGCCAGCAGCCGGGCCGCCATCCGGTGCACGTCCGGCGTGGTGGCCTCGAAGCGGAACGAGCCGGTGTCCGTGCTCAGCGCCACGTAGAGGCAGGTGGCGATCTCGGCGTCCAGCGGCACCCCGAGCCGGTCGAGCAGCCCCTCGGCGACCACCGAGGTGGCCGCCGCGTGCGGGTCCACCAGGTGGATGCCGCCGAACCGTGTGTTCGACGCGTGGTGGTCCAGCACCAGCGCCGCCCCCGCCTTGCCCAGCCGGTCGACCAGGTCACCCAGCCGGGACTCGCTCGCCACGTCGAAGCAGATCACCAGGTCCGGGTCCGGGTACGCGTCGTCCTGCGGCACCAGCAGGTCGAGCCCGGGCAGCCAGCGGAACGGCTCCGGCACCTCCGGCGGACCGGGGAAGGTCGCCTGGAGGTGCCGTACGCCCCACCGGCGCAGGCCCAGCCCGAAGCCGAGCATGCTGCCCAGCGCGTCGCCGTCCGGGTTGACGTGACAGATCAGCAGCACCCGCGCGTCGGCGGGAAGCCCGCGTACCGCCGCGAGGGCGGCCGCCCAGTCGGTGTCGGTCGGGCCGGCACCGGCCGGCGTACCGCCCTCGGCGGGAGAGGTCACGGGCGGTCGCCGCCGCGCGGCTCGTCGTTCTCGGTCTCTTCGTCCTCGACGTCCGAGTCCTCCTCCAGCCGGTACGGCTGCGCCTCGCCCGCGTAGTGGGCGCTGGCCGCCAGCCGCTGCACCTCGGCGTCGGCGGTGCGGGCCGCCGCGAGCAGGTCGTCGATGTGCTTGACCTGGTCCTGCACGTCGTCGAGGACGAAGGTCAGGGTCGGCGAGTGGCGCAGCCCGAGGGCCTTGCCGACCGTGCTGCGCAGCATGCCCTTGGCGCTCTCCAGCGCGGCGGCGGTGCTGGCCTGCGCCGCCGCGTCGCCGAGCACCGTGTAGAAGACGGTGGCGTCGCGCAGGTCGGCGGTGATCCGGGCGTCGGTGATGGTGATCATTCCGAGCCGGGGGTCCTTGATCTGGCTCCGCACCACCGACGCGACCAGTTCACGGATGCGCTCCGCGTGCCGGCGTACCTTGGCCGGATCCGTCATGTCCCCCACCTCCAGGGCTTCCCGCTCCCGGCCGGAGACGACGGCGAGGGCGCCGCCGGGTCCGACCGCCCAACAACTCGAACACTACCCGCGCGATCGCGGCCCTCGCGCCGGGCCGCCGGTGCAAGGAAGGGCCCCGGGCAACGCCTGCGGCAGGGCACCGACCCGGGTAGCCGCCCGCGGTCCGTGGCGGTCAGTCCTCCGCCCCGTAGAGGCGCCGGCGGACCGCCAGCAGCTCGGCCTCCGGGCGGGCCGCCACCAGGCGCTCGCACGAGTCGAGCACCTCACGGACGTGCGACGCCTCGGCGGCCACCACGGCCACCCCGATCTCGGCCCGGCCGTGCAGGTCGAGCGACCCGACCTCGGCGACCGAGACCTCGAACCGGCGTAGCGCGGCGACGATCGGCCGGACGTACGACCGCTTGGTCTTCAGGGACCGGGAGTCCCCCGGCAGCAACAGGTCGAAGTGCGCGGTTCCCGTGTACACGGCGAGCAACGGTACGGCAGAGCCGGCGGCCCGGTCACCCGTTTTCCGCCGGCACGACCGCCACCAGCACGTCCCGGTCGATCGCCTGGTCGACCCGGTGCGCCAGGTCCCGCCAGCCGGGCCCGTCGACCACCCGCAGGCCGGCCCCGGCCAGCACCGCCTCGGCCGCCGCCCGCGGTGCCACCTGGGTGTTCCAGGACAGCCCGAGCGCCCCACCGGGACGCAGCAGCTCCCGCCAGACCGGTACGGCCGCGGTGAGCAGGTCCAGCGGGCTGCGGGACAGCCCCTGCTCGGTGCGGCTGCCGTGGGCCACCCCGTACGGCGCGTCGGTCACGATCACGTCGGCGCAGCGCGGGCGCAGCACCTCCCGGGCGCGGGTGGTGTCGGCGTGCAGCACGGTGACCCGCTGGGTCGCCCCGGCCCGGTGGTCGTCGCGGGACGGCGCGAGCACCGCCTCGAAGCGCCGGGCGATCAGCTTGCGGTCCCGGCGTACCGGCACCGTCTCGGCGGTGTGCTTGAGCCGCTTACGGCGCAGCCAGGTACGCAGGAACGCCCCGTACGCGTCCACGTCCTTGCCGTCGTGCTCGACGCCAATCCCGTCGTAGCCGTACATCAGCGCCTGGTTGAGGGTGGTGCCCCGGCCGCACAGCGGGTCGAGCACCACCAGCTGCCGGTCCAGCATGCCGCCGGCCGAGGCGGAGGCGAGCAGGGTGACGTTGAGCAGCAGCCGGGTGAACTGCTCGTTGGTCTTGCCGGCGTACTTGGGGATGGTGATGAGGTCCGAGTCGTACCGGGCCAGCGGGTGCAGCGGCACCGGGCGGAGCAGGTCGTCACCCACCCGCTCGAACAGCGCGTACGCCGCCGACAGGTTGGCCAGGTACGCCAGATCCCGCCCGCCCAGCCCCGGCGCGGGCGCGGCGAAGGTCAGGTACTCCACCCCGCCGATCCGCTCCACCGCGGCGTCGACCGGCGCCGCGTCGAGCACCCCCGAGCCGGCGAAGACCTCCAGTTCGGCGCGGGCCAGCCGGCCGGCCGCGTCGGCGTAGACGCGGTTGGCGGAGGGGGCGAGGAGCAGCGCGTACCTGAACACGCCGGAGATTGTCGCAGCCTGCGCAGACGGCGACGGCCGGGGCCCACCGGGCCCCGGCCGTCGGTCGTTCACACCGCTCAGGCGCGCGGCTTCTCCCGCATCTCGAAGGTCTCGATGATGTCGCCGACCTGGACGTTGTTGAAACCGCCCAGCGTCAGACCACACTCGAAGCCCTCGCGGACCTCCGTCGCGTCGTCCTTGAACCGCTTGAGGGAACTGATCGTGAGGTTGTCCGCCACGACCGCCCCGTCCCGCAGCAGCCGCGCCTTGGCGTTGCGGCGGATGAGGCCGGACCGGACGATGCAACCGGAGATGTTGCCGATCTTGGACGAGCGGAAGACGTCGCGGATCTCCGCGGTGCCCAGCTCGACCTCCTCGTACTCCGGCTTGAGCAGCCCCTTGAGCGCGGCGTCGATCTCCTCGATGGCCTGGTAGATGACCGTGTAGTACCGGATCTCCACACCCTCGCGGTCGGCGATCTCGCGGACCTTGTTGGCGGCCCGCACGTTGAAGCCGATGATCGTGACCGCCTCGGACGAGGCGCTCGCGAGCATGACGTCGCTCTCGGTGATCGCACCCACGCCCCGGTGGATGATCCGCAGCTGGACCTCCTCCGGGATGTCGAGGTTGAACAGCGCGTCCTCGAGGGCCTCCACGGAACCGGAGACGTCGCCCTTGAGCACCAGGTTGAGCGAGGTCTTCTCGCCCTCCTTGAGCTGCTCCATGAGCGTCTCGAGGGTGGCCCGGCCACGGGAGTTGGCGAATGCCGCCGCCCGCCGTCGCGCCTGCCGCTGCTCGGCGATCTGCCGCACGGTCCGGTCGTCCTCGGCGGCCAGGAAGGTGTCACCCGCACCTGGCACCGTGGTCAGACCCAGCACCATGACCGGACGCGCCGGACCGGCCTCGTCGACCGGCTTGCCGTTCTCGTCCAGCATGGCCCGGACCCGGCCGTGCGCCCCACCGGCGACGATCGAGTCGCCGGCCCGGAGGGTGCCCTTCTGCACCAGCACGGTCGCCACCGCACCACGGCCCTTGTCCAGGTGCGCCTCGATGGCGACACCCTGCGCCGGCCCGTCGATCGGAGCGGTCAGCTCCAGCGACGCGTCGGCGGTCAGCAGCACGGCCTCGAGGAGCTCCTCGATGCCGATACCGGGCTTGGCCGCCACGTTGACGAACATCGTGTCGCCGCCGTACTCCTCGGCGACCAGGCCGTACTCGGTCAGCTGCTGGCGGACCTTGTCGGGGTTCGCCTCCGGCTTGTCGACCTTGTTGACCGCGACCACGATCGGCACGTCCGCCGCCTTGGCGTGGTTGAGCGCCTCGATGGTCTGCGGCATCACACCGTCGTCGGCCGCGACCACCAGGATCACGATGTCCGTCACCTGGGCACCACGGGCACGCATGGCGGTGAACGCCTCGTGACCCGGGGTGTCGATGAAGGTCACCGCGCGGTCCTCGCCCTCGTGCGGGACGTGGACCTGGTACGCGCCGATGTGCTGGGTGATGCCACCCGCCTCGCCGGCCACCACGTTCGCCTTGCGGATCGCGTCGAGCAGCTTGGTCTTACCGTGGTCGACGTGACCCATGACGGTCACCACCGGCGCACGGCTGACCAGGCGGTCCTCCGACACCACCGCGTCGAGGTCGATGTTGAACTGCGCGAGCAGCTCGCGGTCCTCGTCCTCCGGGCTGACGATCTGCACGTCGAAGCCGAGGTGCTCACCCAGCAGCAGCAGGGTGTCGTCGGAGCACGACTGGGTCGCGGTCACCATCTCGCCCAGGTTGAACATCTCCTGAACCAGCGAACCCGGGTTGGCGTTGATCTTGTCGGCGAAGTCCGACAGCGAGGCGCCACGGGACAACCGGACGACCTGACCCTGACCCCGGGGGGCACCCGAGGACATGGTCGGGGCCGACAGGTTGTCGAACTCCTGTCTGCGCTGCTTCTTCGACTTGCGGCCGCGGGTCGGCCGGCCACCCGGACGCCCGAAGGCACCCGCGGCGCCGCCGCCACGGCCACGACCGCCACCACCCGGACGACCGGCGCCACCACCGGCCGGGGCGCCCGGACGGAAGCCGCCACCGGCACCGCCACCGCCGCCACCACCGGGACCGCCGCGGTAGCCACCGCCACCGCCGCCGCCACCACCGGGACCGCCGCGGTAGCCACCGCCACCGCCGCCGCCACCACCGGGACCGCCGCGGAAGCCGCCGCCACCACCACCGGGACGACCCGCGCCGCCACCACCACCGGGACGACCGGCGCCGGGGCCGCCGGGGCGACCCGGGCGCTGGCTCGGCATGGAGGCCGGGCTGGGCCGTGGCGGCATCGAGGCCGGGCTGGGCCGCGGCGGCATCGAGGCCGGGCTCGGCCGGGGACCGCCCGCACCGGCGGCCGGGGGCCGCTGCTGCTGACCGCCCTGGATGCCGAACGGGTTGTTGCCGGCGCCGCGCGCCGGCGGACGACCGCCGGGCCGCGCGCCCGGACCCGGGGCCGGCGCGCCGGGACGACCGGCGGCGGGGGCACCCGGACGGGGCGGCACGGCGCCCGGACCCGGACGCGGGCCGGGACGGGGGCCACCCTCGGTCGGGGGCTCCCGGCGAACGTTCTCACGCTGCTGCTGGCGGGCGGCCTGGGCGGCCTTGACCGCGGCCTCCTGCTCAGCCTTCAGCGCGGCGGCGCGCGCCTCGGCGGCCGCCACCTCGATGTCGTGCGCGCTCGCCGGCTTGGCCACCGGCTGCGGCGGACCCGGAACCGGACCCTTGGGCTTCGGCCCAGGGGTCGGCCCCAGCCGCCGCGGCGGCATCGGCTTGGCCGACACCCGGGGGGCGCCCGGGGTCGGAGACGGGGTCGGTGTCGGCGCCGGGGTGGGCGCGGCCGCCGGCGGGGCGGCGGGCGCCGACGAACCGGCGGAGGCCACGAACGAGCTACGCAGCCGTCGGGCGACGGGCGCCTCGACGGTGCTCGACGCGGACTTCACGAACTCGCCCATCTCCTTGAGCTTGGCGAGAACGGTCTTGCTTTCGACCCCGAGCTCCTTGGCGAGCTCGTGTACGCGGGCCTTTCCTGCCACTGCACTCCTCACTCCGAGGTCGTGCGGGCAGCACCCGCAGCGACCTCACTCGTGCACTTGAAGCCTGGTCATTTCTGCGACTTCATCGTGTGCTCATGTCGGTCGTCCTACCTTGCTAGCGACCCGCGACCGGTCGGGTTGACCGGTCGTCGGGGATGGCGCGTCAACGTGCTCCGCCAGCGCACCGTGATCGATGACCCCGGTGATGCGCAGTGCCCGCCCGAAGGCGCGGCGCCGCACCGCTTGCGCGAAGCAGGCCGGATCCGGGTGCATGTTTGCTCCCCGACCCGGCAGTCTGCGGGCCGGATCGGGCCGGAGGCTGTAATGACCAGCCTCGTCACCGACCGCGACGATCCGCAGCAACTCGCTGGCCGGCGCTCGCTTCCGGCAGCCCACACAGGTGCGCTCCGGCAGCGCGCGTCGTGCCACTGGAGGAAGTCTACCCCTAGCTGCTCGAGATCGCTCCGCCCGGCTCGGGTACGTGATCAGCTCCGCTCCGGCCGGGGGCGGTGGTCTGCTCCGCGTCGGAACGGATGTCGATCCGCCAACCGGTCAACCGGGCCGCAAGCCGGGCATTCTGCCCTTCCCGGCCGATCGCCAGGGAGAGCTGGAAGTCCGGCACGGTGACCCGCGCGGTCCGGGTGAGCGGGTCGACAACCTCCACCCGCAGCGCCTTGGCCGGGGAGAGCGCGTTCCCGACGAAGGTGGCCGGATCCTCCGACCAGTCGATGATGTCGATCTTCTCACCGTGCAGCTCGCTCATCACCGCGCGGACCCGCTGGCCCATCGGGCCGATGCAGGCACCCTTGGCGTTGACGCCGGGCGCGGTCGAGCGCACCGCGATCTTCGTACGGTGACCTGCCTCACGGGCGATCGCGCTGATCTCCACGGTCCCGTCGGCGATCTCCGGCACCTCCAGGGCGAAGAGCTTCTTCACCAGCGCGGGGTGCGAACGGGACAACGTGATCTGCGGGCCACGCATTCCCTTGGCCACGTGCACCACGACGCAGCGGATCCGCTCGCCGTGCGCGTACCGCTCGCCGGGGACCTGCTCGGACTGCGGCAGGACGCCCTCCAGCTTGCCCAGGTCGACGGTGACGATGCCCTTCTCGGCACGCGCCTCGTGCGCCTGCACCACGCCGGTGACCAGGTCACCCTCGCGGCCGACGTACTCGCCGAGGTGCACCTCGTCGGTGGCCTCCCGCAGCCGCTGGAGGATCACCTGCTTCGCCGTCATGGCCGCGATCCGGCCGAAGTCGTGCGGGGTGTCGTCCCACTCCCGTACCACGCTGCCGTCGGCGTCCACCTCCTGGGCGTACACCGAGGCGGCCCCGGTCTTGCGGTCGATCTCCACCCGGGCGTGCGGCTCGGCGCCGTCGGTGTGCCGGTAGGCGGTCAGCAACGCGGTCTCGATCGCCGCGAGGATCGTGTCGAACGGGATCTCCCGCTCGCGCTCCAGTGCGCGCAGCGCCGCGAGGTCGATATTCACCTCTCCTCGTCCTCCACATCATCTTCGTCGTCGATGTCGGTTTCATCGTCTTCGTCAGCCTCGCCGGCCGCGTCGAGTTCGTCCGCCTCGTCGATATCGTCGAGGCGGCTGAACTCCACCTGGACCCGGCCGGGCCCGAGCTCGGCGTAGCGGTGCGCCACCCGCCCGGCGTCGGTCTCCAACACCACGCGCTCGTCGTCGGCCTCGACCACCCGGCCGGTGACCTGCCGGTCCCCGGCGGTCCGCTGCTCGGGCACCCCCGCCGCGCCGCGCACGGTCACCTTGACCAGCCGGCCGACGTTGCGCCGCCAGTGTCGGGGCAGGGTCAGCGGCCGGTCCACCCCGGGCGAGCTGACCTCGAGCTGGTACTCGCCGGCCACGATGTCGCCGCCGGCCTCCTCCGCGGCGTCCAGCGCGGCGGAGACCGCCCGGGAGACGTCCGCGACGGCGTCCAGGTTGATCCCGCCGTCGGCGTCCACGATCACGCGGACGACGTGCCGCCGGCCGGCGCGGGAGACGGAGAGGTCCTCCAGGTCGTACCCGGCGGCGGTGACCACCGGCTCGATCACCTCGCGCAGCCGGTCCCGGCGGGCGCTCAGATCGCCGCGGGGCGCGCCGCCCCGACCCCCGGCACGGGGGCCGTCGGCCCGGCGGGGTCGCCCGGCGGGCCCCGTCGGCCTGGTGGCACGGCCACGCTGCGTCATCTGGCGCACCTCTCTGCTGTTCCAACGGGCCGCCCGGCCCGTCATGTCTGCTGTCCGGCGGGCCATTCGTCCCGCCATGCCGGCACGCCACCGGGGCATTCGCGTCCGGTGGCTGCGCAGAGCGTAACGCGCGGGCGGCGCACCGGACCGGGCGGCGCACCGACGGTCGTGGCCCACGACACCGCCGAGATGGTGTTGACTTGTCCGGTGGCGACGGGCAGAACAACACAGCGCGACAGAGCACCGGGACATTCCCGGCGTACCCTGCTGCGCGCCGGGGCGCTGGTGGCGCTCGGCGGCGCCGCCGTACCGCTGGCCGGTTGTGATCTTTTCGACCGCGGCGACGACAAGCCGCCGCCCCCGGACTCCCTCGAGCCCCTCGCGGCGGAGTCGGCCGCACTGGAGGGCCGGTACCGGGCCGCCATCGCCGCCGCCCCGGCGCTGGCCGACCGGCTCGGCGCGATCGCGGACGCCCACCGGGCGCACGCCGAGGAGCTGCGCAAGGTGATCGGCCGCCCGGCCCCGAGCGGCTCGCCCGCCGCCACCCCGACCGCGGCGGCCGGCGACCCCGACGGGCTGCTGGCCGAGCTGCGCCAGGCGGAGCAGCAGGGGCGGGAGAACGCGGCGAAGGCGTGCGCCGCCGCGCCCGCCGAGCGGGCCGCGCTGCTCGGCTCGATCGCCGCCGCCCGCGCGACCCACCTGGAGGCGCTGAAGTGATCCCGCGGACCGCACCGGCCGGCCCGGCCCAGGCCCTCGCCGACGCGCTCGCCGCCGAGTACGCGGCCATCTGGGCGTACGGGGTGATCGGCGTGCACCTCGCCGACGCCGCCCGGAGCGCGGCCCGGGCCGCCGAGGCGGCCCACCGGAGCCGCCGGGACGCCCTCATCCTGCAGTTGAGCGAGAGCGGCGGCCAGGTCCCCGCCGACCGGGCCGGGTACGCCCTGCCGTACCCGGTGACCGACAAGGCGAGCGCGCTCAAGCTGGCGGTGGAGATCGAGGAGCGGACGGCCGGCCACTGGCGCGCGACCCTGCCGCACACCACCGGGACCGACCGCAACCGGGCCCTGACGGCGCTGACCGACTGCGCGGTACGGGCCACCCGCTGGCGGCGCACCGCCGGCGTGACGCCGATCACGGTTCCGTTCCCCGGCCGCCCGGCCTGAGCGGGACGACGGTCACGCCCCGGATCGCTCCGGTTGCGGGTCGCATACCAGGTATGCATACTCCTCGCCATGTCCATCCGTCACGGCCTGCTCGCGCTGCTGGAGCGCGGCGAGATGTACGGCTACCAACTGCGCGCCGCGTTCGAGGAGTCGACCGGGTCGACCTGGCCGCTGAACATCGGGCAGGTCTACACCACGCTGGCCCGGCTGGAACGCGACGGCCTGGTCCGCTCGCTGCCGGAGAGCGAGAGCGGGCAGCGGCCGTACGAGATCACCGACGCCGGACGGGCGGACCTGGCGCTCTGGTTCGCCACCCCGATCAGCCCCGGCGACCGGCCCCGGGACGAGCTGTCGATCAAGCTGGCCCTGGCCCTCACCACCCCCGGCGTGGACGTCCGCGCGGTGGTGCAGACCCAGCGCAGCGCCACCATGCGGGCGTTGCAGGAGTTGACCCGGTTGAAGTACGCCAGCGACAAGCCGGAGGACCTGGCCTGGCGGCTGGTGCTGGACGCGATGATCTTCCAGGCCGAGGCGGAGATCCGTTGGCTCGACCACTGCGAGACCAGCCTGGTCCGCCATCGCCCCGCCCCGAGCCGGCCGACCGGCCGACCCGAGGCGGTGGACCGGACCGGCGAGGAGGCCCGCCGGTGAGCCGCGGGCCGGCCCAGCCCGGCGGGTCGGCGGTGAGCGCGAGGACGCGCATTCCGGGGCGGCTCGCGTGGGACGCGGCCGAGCCGGAATGCGCGCATGAGCCGGTTTTGCGAGCCCCGCAGCCGCGAACGGAGGTGGCACCGTGAGCGAGGTGCTGGAGCTGCGGGACGTGCACCGGACCCACGGCGCCGGTCCGGCCGCCGTGCACGCGCTGCGCGGGGTCAGCCTGACCGTCCGGGCCGGCGAGCTGGTGGCGGTGATGGGCCCCTCGGGCTCCGGCAAGTCGACCCTGCTGGCGCTGGCCGGTGGGCTGGACCGGCCGACCGGCGGCGAGGTGCTGGTCGAGGGGGAACCGCTCGGCGGGCTGGCCGCCCGCGAGCTGGCCCGGCTGCGCCGCCGCCGGATCGGGTACGTCTTCCAGGACCTGAACCTGCTCGGCAGCCTCACCGCGGTGGAGAACGTGGCGCTCCCCCTGGAACTCGACGGCGCCGGCGTCCGGCGGGCCCGCCGGCTCGCCCTGGCCGCGCTCGCCGAGGTGGAGGTGTCGGGGCTGGCCGACCGGTTCCCGGACCAGATGTCCGGCGGCCAGCAGCAGCGGGTGGCGATCGCCCGGGCGCTGGTCGGCGAGCGCCGGCTGGTCCTCGCCGACGAGCCCACCGGGGCGCTCGACTCGCAGGCCGGGGAGGCCGTGCTGCACCTGCTGCGCCGCCGGGTGGACGCCGGCGCGGCCGGGGTGCTGGTCACCCACGAGGCGCGGCACGCCGGCTGGGCCGACCGGGTGGTGTTCCTCCGGGACGGGGTGCTGGTCGACTCGACAGCCCCGCTGGCCGGCGTCGAGCAGCTGCTCACCGGCAGCGGACGGTGAACCGGGACCGGACCGCCGCCACGCTCGGGTCGTGGCGGACCGCGCTGCGCATCGCCCGGCGCGAGGCCCGCCGGGCCCGCGGGCGTACGGCGCTGGTGCTCGCCATGATCGCGCTGCCCGTGCTGGCGCTGAGCTTCGCCGCCGCCAGCTACGACATGGCGGAGCTGAGCCGCGCCGAGGAGCTGGACCGCCGGCTCGGCGCGGCCGACGTCGAGCTGCGCTGGACGGCGGTGAACCCGCTGAAACAGGACGCCTGGGGCCAGAACTCCTGGCCGGTCGAGGGTGACCTGGCACCCCGGACCCGCACGGTGACGGCCGAGGAGATCCGCGCCCTGCTGCCCGCCGGCAGCCGGGTCACCCGGCTGCGCCGCTGGGTCCCCTTCGAGGTACGCGTCGACGGCCATCCCACGGCGTTCGACGCGCGGGCCGTCGACCTCACCGACCCGCTCACCCGCCCACTGGCCACGCTGCGCGCCGGCCGGCCACCGGCCACCCCGGACGAGCTCGCGGTCAGTCCGGCAGCGCTGCGCGCGCTGGGCGCCCGGCTCGGCGACCCGGTGCGCACGATCGACGGGACGACGACGTACACCGTGGTCGGGGTGGTGGAGTTCCCGGACAACCTGCGGACGGTGGTCGCGCTGCGGCCGGAGACGCCCCCCGGGCCGGTCAGCCCGCCGGACGAGAGCTGGCTGGTGGACCTGCCCGGGCCGGTGGACCCGGCGTTGGTCGACCGGCTCAACGAGCGCGGGATCCTGGTGGCCGCCCGGACCCCGCTGCCCGGCCGGGAGGAGGCGTTCACCGGCCCGGGGCTGCCCGACCCGGAGCAGGCGGGGAACGCGGTGCTGGTCGGCGGGCTCGGCCTGCTGGAGGTGGTGCTGCTGGTCGGCCCGGCCTTCGCGGTCGGCGTACGCCGGCGACGCCGGGACCTCGCCCTGGTGGCGGTGGCCGGCGGGGACGCCGCGCACCTGCGCCGGATCGTGCTGGCCGACGGGGTGGTGCTCGGCGCCGGCGGGGCGGCGCTGGGGCTGCTGCTCGGCGTGGGCGCCGCGCTCGCCGGCCGCCCGCTGGTCGAGCAGTACGTCGTGGGTGCCCGCTTCGGCGGGTACCGGGTCTTCCCGGCGGCCCTGGCCGCGATCGCCACGGTGGCGGTGCTCGCCGGTCTGCTGGCCGCGCTGGCCCCGGCGTGGACCGCGGCCCGGCAGGACGTGGTGGCCGGCCTCAACGGGCGGCGCAACCCGCCCCGGCACCGGCGCCGCTGGCTGGTGCTCGGGGTGCTGCTCACCGCGGCCGGCGCCGCCCTCGCCGGGCTGGGCGCCAACCGGAGCAGCCCGTCCGTGGTGCTGACCGGGCTGATCCTCGGCGAGCTGGGGCTGGTCTTCGGCACCCCGACGCTGATCGGGCTGCTCGCCCGGGCGGGACGGTTGCTGCCGCTGGTGCCCCGGCTCGCGCTGCGCGACGCCAGCCGCAACCGGTCCTCGGCCGCGCCGGCCATCTCCGCGGTGATGGCGGCGGTCGCCGGCAGCGTCGCCCTCGGCGCCTACCTGGCCAGCGACGAGGCCCGGAGCCGGGCGGAGTGGCAGCCCGGCATCCCGCCGGGTCAGGTGCTGCTGCTGCGCTCAGGCGGGGCGACAGCAGCCACCCTGCCGCCGGTCGCGGAGGTCGCCGAGCCGGTCCGGGCCGCGCTGCCGGCCGCCACGGTCGTCCCGATCGCCACCCCGGCCTGCGCGAGACCCGCCAGCGCCGAGGACTACTGCGTCGCGACGGCGGTGCTGCCCCCCGAGCGGCGCTGCCCTTACGAACTGGGGAACGCCATCGTCACCGCCGACCGGGCCCTGGCCGACCCGCGCTGCGTCCGGGCGGTCCGCGAGTCGACCGGCATCTACCTCCCCGTGCTCGTCGACGACGGCCGCGCGCTGTCCGCCCTCACCGGTGCCCCGGCGGAGGAGGTCGCCGCCGCCACCCGGACGCTCGCCGCCGGCGGCGTGGTGGTCACCGACCCGGGGCAGGTGGTGGACGGCCGGGTGACGGTCGCCGTCACCCACGGCGCCGGCGACGTCACGGCGACGGCCAGCGCAACCCTGCCCGGCCATCTGCTGCGCGGCGGCCTGCCGGTGGACCGGCTCGTCCTCTCCCCGTCGGCGGCCGCGGCGGTCGGCCTGGTGGCGGAGCCGTTCGGCTACGCGGTCGACACGGCCGAACCACCCACCGCCGGGCAGCGGGAGCGGCTCTCCGCCGAACTGTCCCGGCTCAGCGCGCTGTCGGTGCTGACGGGTGATCAGCCCGGGTCGGACCAGCGGTCGCTGCTGCTCCTGCTGGCGATCGGCTCCGGCGTGATCACCCTGGGCGCGGCCGGGGTGGCCACCGGCCTCGCCGCCGCCGAGGCCCGCCGGGACCTGTCCACCCTCGCCGCGGTCGGGGCCGACCCCCGGGTACGCCGGGTGCTGTCGCTCTGCCAGGCCGGGGTGATCGCGGTGCTCGGCTCGGCGCTCGGCATCCTCGCCGGCCTCGGCTCGGCGGCCATCATCCTGCTCTCCCTGAATCAGCGGTACGCGCAGGCGTGGCCGGCGCCGATGCCGTACCCGCTGGTGGTGCCGGGGCTGACCCTCGGCGTGCTGGTGGTGGTGCCGCTGGTGGCGATGCTGGGGGCGGCCCTGTTCACCCGGTCCCGGCTGCCCGTGGAGCGCCGGCTGGACTGACCGGGTCCGGCGTGGACGGCCCCAGGCGTGGCTCCCGGGTGGTTCCGGCTCCCCTGGCTAGGGTGGTGGACGGTCGACGTGTGCGGGACCGCCGACGGGCAGCCCGCCCGCGGAACGGAGGTGGGCCGTGGACGCCAGCGGGGGTGAACTGGAGACCGACCGGTACCTGGACGATCCCCGGTGGCGGGTCGCCGAGCGGGTGAGCGACGCGGCGCTGCGACGGTTCGCGGCCGACATCCTCGCCGTCGCGGCGCACGGCCCCCTCGCGCACGGCGACGAGGACGGCGGCGGGGACGGCGAGGTGGGGCTGCTGCTGGCCACGTACCGGCCGGGCAGCGGGCCGTCGCCGGCCACCCGGCGGGTGGACGGGGTGCTGGTCGACCTCACCGTCGCCGGGGCGGACGACTACCTGGGACAGGCCCGGACGATCGGTCCGCTCTGGCCGCTCACCGCCGACCGCTACGTCACCACCCGCGCGCTGCACGATCCGACCGGCTGGCTGCGTATTCTGCGCGACGAGCACCTGGCCCGGCTGGCCCGGGCCCGCCCGGCCGAGTTCAGCGCCGCCGCCCGCCACGCCTGGTGCCGGGGCAGCGCGGCGCACGCCCGGGCGCTCCGGCTCGCCGAGTGGTACGAGACCGACCAGGCGTTGCTCATGCTCGACGAGGCGCGGCTGGCCGCGGCCACGGTGCACGGGCTGCTCAGCCGCACCTACTTCCGTGACCCCGGCGACGCGGTACGGCGTACCGGCCTGGCCGGCGCGGACATGACCGAGGTCGGCGCGGTGCTGGCCCGCCAGGCCGAGGAACTGGCCGCCCGGGGCCGCCCGGTCGACGGCACCGTCGACGACCTCCTCACCGGCTGACCCGCCCGGGTCAGCCGAGGCCGCCCTGGACGCCGATCAGGGCACCGACCAAATAGGTAGCGCCGGCCGCCAGCGCGCCCAGCAGCAGCTGCCGCAGGCCGCTGGACCACCAGGGACGGTGGGTGAACCGGGCGACGATCGCGCCGGCCACGAAGAGCCCCACCCCGCCGACGCCGAGCGCCAGCCACAGGCTGGTGAAGCCGAGCAGGTAGGTCAGCAGCGGCACCAGGGCGCCGACCGAGAAGCAGAGGAACGACGAGATCGCCGCCGCCCAGGGGCTCGGCTGCTCGTCGGGGTCGATGCCCAGCTCCTCCCGGACGTGCATCCGCAGCGCTTCCTCCGGGTTGCGCCGGACCGCGTTGGCGACCTGCATGGCCAGATCCCGGGGCAGCCCCCGGGCGACCCACGCGTCGGCCAGCTCGCGGGCCTCCGCCTCCGGGTGCCGTTCCAGCTCGCGCCGTTCCTTGGCCACCTCGGCGGCCACCTGTTCGTTGGCCGACCGAACGCTGGTGTATTCCCCCAGCCCCATCGAGATGGCGCCGGCGACCAGGCCGGCGGCGCCGGTGAGGACGATGCTGCGCGGGGAGACCCCGCCCCCGCCGACACCGGCGATCAGGGCGATGTTGGTGACCAGTCCGTCCATCGTGCCGAACACGGCCGGGCGCAGCCAGCCGCCGGACACGTCCGCGTGGTGCGCCTCGCGCAGCGCCGCCGGGGTGTCGGTCACGGCAGGGTGAGGATCTCGTAGCCGTCGTCGGTCACGACGATGGTGTGCTCGAACTGAGCCGTCCACTTGCGGTCCTTGGTGACCACCGTCCAGCCGTCGTCCCACATGTCGTACTGGTAGGTGCCGAGGGTGATCATCGGCTCGATGGTGAACGTCATGCCGGGCTCCATCACGTCGGTGGGCCGCGGGCTGTCGTAGTGCGGCACGTAGAGGCCGCTGTGGAAGGATTCGCCGATGCCGTGGCCGGTGAAGTCGCGGACCACGCCGTAGCCGAACCGCTTGGCGTACGACTCGATGACCCGGCCGATCACGTTGATCTGGCGGCCCGGGGCGACCGCCTTGATGCCGCGCATCATCGCCGCGTGGGTCCGCTCGACCAGCAGGCGGGCCTCCTCGCTCACCTCGCCCACGCAGAACGTCGCGTCGGTGTCGCCGTGCACGCCGCCGATGAACGCGGTGACGTCGACGTTGATGATGTCGCCGTCCTGCAGCACCGTCGAGTCCGGGATGCCGTGGCAGATCACCTCGTTGAGGCTGGTGCAGCAGGACTTCGGGAAGCCCTTGTAGCCCAGCGTCGACGGGTAGGCGCCGTGGTCGCAGAGGAACTCATGGACCACCTTGTCAATCTCGTCGGTGGTCACCCCCGGCTTGCAGTGCTCGCCGGCGAGCTGGGTCGCCTGGGCGGCGAGCCGGCCGGCGATCCGCATCTTCTCGATGGTCTCCGGCGTCTGCACGTGCGAACCGCGCCACTCCTGGGGACGCTTCTTACCCACGTACTCGGGGCGCGGGATGTGGGCGGGCACCGCTCGCCACGGGGAGAGCGTGCCTGGGGTCAGCGGCGCACGGACGGTCATGACCACACCTTATCGCCGGCACCGCGGTGAGCCCCGCCACAGGCGGCCGGCCCGGGGTTGTTGCCGGGCCCGGCCCGCTGTGCCATTGTGGCTGCGTGGATCAAGGGAGCGTACCTCCCGTCTTCTCCGCGACCGCGGAGGCCGACGGTGACCGCCTCCGGGTGGTGGTGACCGGCGAGGTCGACATGGCGACCGCCGACACCATGTACCAGACCGCCCTGCGGGCGCCCGCCGCCCACCTCACGCTCGACCTGCGCGGCGTCACCTTCTTCGACTCGGCCGCCATCCAGGCGCTGGTCCGGCTGGCCCAACGGTTCGCCGGCACGCTGACCGTGCTGCCGTCCCGCCAGGTACGCCGGGTGCTAGAGATCTCCGGCCTCGGCGACCAGGACTGGCTGGTGCCCGCCTAGCCACGCCCGGCCCACGTCGGACGCCCTCAGTCCGCCAGCCGGCGGCGCAGCGTCACCTCGGTGCCCGCCCCGGACCGGGTCACGGTCAGCTCACCGAGCGCCTGGATCAGCGCCAGCCCCCGGCCGCGGAAACTCGACCCGGTGGACTCCCGCCACCGCCCGCTGTCCCGGACGGTGGCCGTCACCGTACGGTCCTCGATCATCACCTCGACGCCGATCACCGGCTCGGTCGGCGACACCGGGTGCTCGATGGCGTTCGCGGCGGCCTCGGAGATCGCCACGGTGAGGTCGAACAGGTCGGTCTCGCCGACGTGGTGGGCGACCAGGAAGTCCTCCAGCCGCTTGCGCAGCACGCTGAGCCGGGTCGGTTCGGCCGGCAGCCGCAGCACGAACCGGTTCAGCTCGGTCGCTTCCAGCGCGAGCACGGCCACGTCGTCGTGCCGGATACGCTCGGCGACCCGCTGGACCACCGCGTCGACCAGATCGGCCACGTGCTCGCCCCGGGTGGTGGCGTCCAGCCGGAGCCGCCCGAGCCCGGCGTCGATGCCGAGCTGCCGGTCCTCGATCAGCCCGTCGGTGTAGAGCAGCAGCCGGCCGCCGGGGGCCAACTGGCCCTCGACGGTCCGGTACTCGGCCTGCGGGATCGCCCCGACCGGCGGCCCGAGGGCCCGGTCGTGCAGGTACGACACGTCGTCCCCGCGGATCACCAGGGGTGCCGGATGACCCGCGCTGGCGTACCGCAGCCGGCCGGTGCGCGGCGAGAACCAGAGGCAGACCACGGTGGCGAAGGAGCCGCCCTCGGTGGAACCGACCAGGCGGTTCAGCCGGGTCAGCGCCTGCCCCGGGTCGTAGCCCTCCAGCACGTACGCCCGCAGCGCGTTGCGGAGCTGGCCCATCGCGGCGGCGGCCCGGACGCCCTTGCCCATCACGTCGCCGATCACCAGCACCAGCTCGTCGTCGGGCGTGCCGATCACGTCGTACCAGTCGCCGCCGACCTCGACCTCGGCGCTGCCCGGCAGGTAGCGGCTGGCCACCACCGCGCCCGGCAACTGCGGCAGGGTGCGCGGCAGCAGGCTGTGCTGGAGGGTGGTGGCGATCCGGTGCTCGGCCTCGTATAGCTGGGCGTTCTCCAGCCGTACGCCGATCAGCCGAGCCAGCTCGGTGAGCGCGGCCTGTTCGGTGCCGCCGCCCTCCCGGCGCCACACCCGCAGCTCGCCGAGCTGCACACCGCTGGTGCCGGTCAGCGGCAGGACGGCTGAGGGTTCGGCGCTCGTCTCGCCGCCGCCGTCGGCCTCGTACCGGGCGCCGGTGGCGGTGACCGCCACCCGGGCGGCCTCGGCGAGGCTGAGCGCGTGCCGGGCGGCGACCTGCACCACCTCGGCGGTGGAGCGGGCGGTGTTGACCGCCACGGCCGCGTCGGCGAGGGCCCGCAGCCGGCGGATGATCTGCCCGCGCAGCTGGCCCAGCTCGACGTTGGCCCGGACCCGGGCGATCAGCTCCTGGCTGGAGAAGGGCTTGGTCAGGTAGTCGTCGGCACCGACCGAGAGCCCGGCGACCTCCTCGGCCGAACCGGCCCGGGCGGAGAGCAGCACGATCGGCACGTGCCGGGTGGCCGGGTTGGCTCGCAACGCGCTGACCAGCCCGTAACCATCCAGCCGGGGCATCATCACGTCGGCCAGCACCAGGTCGAACGGGGACTCGACGGCCAGTCGCAGCGCCGCTGCGCCGTCCGGGACGGCGACCACCTCGTACGAGGCGGAGAGCAGCCGGCTGACGTGCTCGCGCAGGTCGGCGTTGTCGTCGGCGAGCAGGATCCGGCCCGCCCCGGCGGGCACCTCGGCCGGCTCCGGCGGGCCGGCGGGCACGGTCATCTCGTCGGTCCAGAGTGCGGTCTCGGCGACATGCAGCCGGGCCTGTTCGGGCTCGCCCAGCGGCGCGGTGGCGCCGGCGGCCACCCGGTCGGCGGGCAGGTGGGCGTACCCGAACGGGACGGTCACGGTGAACGTGGTGCCCTGGTCCACGACGCTGTGCGCCTGCACCGTCCCGCCGTGCATCTCCACCAGCTCGCGGACCAGGGCGAGGCCGATGCCGGTGCCCTCGTGGGTGCGGGTGCGCACGCCGGGCACCCGGTGGAACCGCTCGAAGACCTGCGGCAGCTCCTCCGGCGCGATGCCGACGCCGGTGTCGGCCACCGTCAGCACGGCGACGCCGTCGCCGGGGCGGACCCGGACCCGGATCTCACCCTCGAAGGTGAACTTGACCGCGTTGGAGACCAGGTTGAGGACGATCTTCTCCCACATGTCCCGGTCGAGGTGGACCGGCGCGGGCAGCGGCGGGCAGTCCACCACCAGCCGCAGTCCGGCCCGTTCGGTGGCCGAGCGGAAGGTGCTGGCCAGCCGGGAGGTGTAGTCCGCCAGGTCGGTGGGCTGGTAGTGGGCGGTCAGCCGGCCGGACTCCAGCCGCGAGAAGTCGAGCACGGTGTTGACCAGTTTGAGCAGCCGCAGCGCGTTGCGGTGCGTCATGCTCAGCCGCTCGGTGTACGCCGCGGGCAGCCCCGGGTCGGCGAGCAGGTCCTCCAGCGGGCCGAGGACCAGGGTGAGCGGGGTGCGGAACTCGTGACTGACGTTCGCGAAGAAGCTGGTCTTGGCGCGGTCCAGCGCGGCCAGCTCGGCGGCCCGGGCGCGTTCCTGCTCGTACGCCCGCTGGTTGCCGAGCGCGCGGGAGATCTGAGCGGCGACCAGGTCAACGAAGTCGCGGTAGTCGTCGCTGAACGGCAGCCGGCGGGCCAGCCCGAGCAGCAGCACGCCGGCCGGCTCGTTGGTGGCGGTGAGCGGCAGCACCAGGGCGTGGTCGGCGGCGTCGGGCGGCACCTCGCCGAGCAGGTCCGCGACGGACACCGCGCGGACGGTGCCGTCGGCGGCGGGCTCCGGCGGTCCGCCGGCGAGGCGGCCCGGGTCGACTCCGGTGCAGCCGGCCAGCGCCGGCGTGCCGTCCCCGTCGGTCAGCCAGATCGCGCCGAACGGCACGTCCGGCCGGTACGCGCCGAGCACCCGGGCCGCGGACCGGCCCAGTTCGGCCGTGCTCTGCACGTCGGCGAGCCGGCTGCCCAGCTCGGCCAGGGCACGCAGCCGGCGCTCGCCGAGCACCCGGCCGGTGGTCTCGTTGACGAAGCAGAAAACGCCGCTGACGGTGCCGTCGGCGTCCCGGATCGGATCGTACGAGACGTCGAAGTAGACGTCCTCCAGGAAGCCGTGCCGGTCCAGCACGAAGGGATGGTTCTCACCGCGGTACGGCTCGCCGGTGCGGCATACCCCCTCCAGCAGCGGTCCGAGGACGTCCCAGGTCTCCACCCAGTGCTCGCGGGCGGGCTGCCCGATCGCCGCCGGATGCTTGTCGCCGATGGTCGGCCGGTAGGCGTCGTTGTAGAAGGCGCGGTGGTCCTCGCCCCAGAACATCGCGATCTGGGCCCGGGACGAGAGCATCATGCTGACGGCGTGCCGGAGCGCCGGAGGCCAGCTGTCCGGGGTGCCGAGCGGGCTGCCGGACCACTGGAAGGCACCCAGCCGCGCGCCCATCTCCCCGCCCGCGGCGAACGCCGCGGCCAGCAGCGGTGGGAACTGTGTCGCGACTGTCCCCGAGGACGCGTGATCCCGGTCCTCGCCCCCCTGGGCCAAGCCCATGCAGCCTCCCGCTCCGGCCATGTCCACGACGGCCGGTGCAACTCCGCCGGCCGTCCCCGCCTCCTACCCAGGCGGAGGAGCACGGTAAACGCAGGCCCGACCCGGGACGCTGGTTACCTACGCCTCATCCTGGCGTAACCGGCGGACGGCGGCGAGTCGGGCCGGACGCGGATCGCCGAGGGACGTCGGGCGGGGTCGGTGATCTGGGTCACGTGGACACCGGTTCGCCGGTGGCGGCGTGGACCAGGGCGGCCACCGGCCGGGGATCCCGGTCGTTCTCCGGATGCCACTGCACCCCGAGCAGGAAGCGCCGCCCGGGGTCCTCGACGGCCTCCACGACCCCGTCGTCGGCCCAGCCGGTGGCGGTCAGGCTGCCCGGGTCGGCCACCCCCTGGTGGTGGTACGAGTTGACCCGGTTCACCCCGTCCATCACCGCCGCGGCCAGGCTGCCCGGGGCGAACCGGACCGGATGGACGCCGTACACCCCGGGCGCCGGCCGGTGCCCGTCGTGGCCGACCACGTCCGGCAGGTGCTGATGCAACGCGCCGCCGTGGGCGATCGCGAGCAGCTGCATGCCCCGGCACACGCCGAGCACCGGCAGGTCGGCGGCGAGCGCGGCGGCCAGCAGGGCCAGCTCGCCGGCGTCCCGGTCCGGCCGGCTCTCGGTGCGCGGGTCGGGCGGCTGGCCGTACCGCTCCGGGCCGACGTCCGCGCCGCCGGCCAGCAGCAGCCCGTCGAGGACCCGCAGCACGTCCGCGTCCGCGTCGTCGGGGGGCAGCACCACGGCGCGGCCGCCGGCGGCGGTCACCGCCCGGACGTACGCGTGCGGCACCAGCGCCGCCGGGACGTCCCGCCACACCGCCCAGCCGGCCGGCTCGACGTACGCGGTGATCCCGATGATCGGCCGGCTCACTCCTCGCGCTCACACTGGTGTCACGTAGGCGCCGGTGATCCCGCCGTCCACCACGAACTGCGCGGCGGTCATGAACGAGGAGTCGTCGCTGGCCAGGAAGGCCACCGCGGCGGCGATCTCCGTCGGGTCGCCGAACCGGCCCATCGGCACGTGCACCAGCCGGCGGGCCGCCCGCTCCGGATCCTTGGCGAACAGCTCCAGCAGCAGCGGCGTGGCGATCGGGCCGGGGCAGAGCGCGTTGACCCGGATCCCCTCCCGGGCGAACTGCACGCCCAGCTCCCGGGTCATCGCGAGCACCCCGCCCTTGCTCGCGGTGTACGCGATCTGCGAGGTCGCCGCGCCCATCAGTGCCACGAACGAGGCGGTGTTGATGATCGAGCCCTTGCCCTGGCGGCGCATGTGCGGGATGACGTACTTGCAGCACAGGTAGACGCTCGTGGTGTTGACCCGCAGCACCCGCTCCCAGGCGTCCAACCCGGTGTCCAGGATGGAGTCGTCGTCCGGCGGGGAGATGCCGGCGTTGTTGAACGCGACGTCGACCCGGCCGTGCCGCTCGGCCACCCCGTCGAAGAGGTCCCGGACCGACGCCTCGTCGGCCACGTCGCAGGCGACGAACTCGCCGCCCACCTCGTCGGCGGCCCGCTTGCCCGCCTCGGGGTCGATGTCGACGCAGACCACCCGCGCCCCCTCGGCGGCGAACCGCCGCACGGTGGCCAGCCCGATCCCGCTGCCCGCTCCGGTCACCACCGCGACCCGGTCCTGAAGCCGTCCCTGCACTGCGGTCACTCCTCTGTCGAGATGAACACGTTCTTGACGTCGGTGAAGGCGTGCAGCGCGTCCGGGCCCAGTTCCCGGCCGAGCCCGGAGCGCTTCATGCCGCCGAACGGGGTCCAGTAGCGCACCGAGGAGTGCGAGTTGACGCTGAGGTTGCCGGACTCCACCGCCCGGGCCACCCGGACCGCCCGGCCCACGTCCCGGGTCCAGATCGACCCGGACAGGCCGTACTCGGTGTCGTTGGCGAGCCGGATCGCGTCCGCCTCGTCGTCGAAGGGAAGCACCGAGACCACCGGGCCGAACACCTCCTCGCGCCAGTGCCGGTCGGCCGGGGATTCGGCGAGCAGCACGGTCGGGGCATACCACCAGCCGGGACCGTCGGGGCGGGAGCCGGTGAAGGCCACCTTCGCCCTGTCGACGTACCCGGCGACCCGGTCCCGGTGTCCGGCGGAGATCAGCGGCCCCATCTCGGCGCTCTCGGCGGCCGGGTCCTCGACCCGGAACGCGCGCACGGCCGGTTCGAGCAGCTCCAGGAAGCGGTCGTACACCGGGCGCTGGACCAGGATCCGCGAGCGGGCGCAGCAGTCCTGGCCGGCGTTGTCGAAGACCGCGTACGGCGCGGTGGCCGCCGCCTTCTCGATGTCGGCGTCGGCGAAGACCAGGTTGGCGGACTTCCCGCCCAGCTCCAGCGTGACCCGCTTCACCTGGGCGGCGCAGCCGGCCATGATCCGGGTACCGACCTCGGTGGAGCCGGTGAAGCAGACCTTGCGGACCGCCGGGTGGGTGACGAACCGCTCCCCCACCACACTCCCCTGCCCGGGCAGGACGGTGAACACCCCCTCGGGGAGTCCGGCCTCCAGCGCCAGCTCGGCCAGGCGCAGCGCGGTGAGCGGGGTCAGCTCGGCCGGCTTGAGCACGACCGTGTTGCCGGCGGCGAGAGCCGGCGCGAAGCCCCAGCCGGCGATCGGCATCGGAAAGTTCCACGGCACGATCACGCCGACCACGCCGAGCGGCTCGTGGAAGGTGACGTCCAGCCCGCCGGGCACCGGGATCTGCCGCCCGGTGAGCCGCTCCGGGGCGCCGGCGTAGTAGTCGAGGACGTCCCGGACGTTGCCCGCCTCCCAGCGGGCGTTGCCGATGGTGTGGCCCGCGTTGCGGACCTCCAGTAGGGCCAGCTCCTCAAGGTGCGTGTCCACCACCGCGGCGAACCGCCGCAGCACCCGCGCCCGGTCGCCGGGCGCCACCGCCCGCCACGACTCGTACGCCCGGGCCGCCCGGGCGATCGCCGCGTCGGTCTCGGCCGGCGAGGTGGCCGCCACCTCGCGCAGCACCTCCCCGGTCGCCGGGTTCCGTACCTCGGTCACGTGCCCTCCTCCTGGACGCCCGGACGGGTCAGAGCCGTTCGAAGCCACGGACCAGTTCCCAGTCGGTCACGGCGGCGTCGAAGGCGGTCAGCTCGACCCGGGCCTGGTTGGCGTAGTGGGCGACCACCTCGGTGCCGAAGGCGTCCCGGGCCACCGCGGAGGACTCCCAGAGGGCGAGCGCGTCGCGCAGCGTTCCCGGCACCCGCGCCGCGGTCCCGTCCTCGTACGCGTTGCCGGTGCACTCCTCGCCCAACTCCAGCTCCCGCTCGATGCCGTAGACCGCCCCGGCCACCAGTGCGGCGATCGCCAGGTACGGGTTGACGTCCGCGCCGGGCACCCGGTTCTCCACCCGCATGCCCTGGCCGTGCCCGACCAGCCGCAGCGCGCAGGTGCGGTTGTCGGTGCCCCAGCGCAGCGCGGTCGGGGCGAAGGAGCCCGGCTGGTAGCGCTTGTAGGAGTTGACGTTCGGGGCGAAGAAGAGGCTGAACTCCCGCATCGTGGCGAGCAGCCCGGCCAGCACCCGCCGCCCGGTCACGCTGAGGTGCGCCGGCCCGTCCCCGAGCAGGGCCGAGCGGCCGGCGGCGTCGCGCAGCGAGAAGTGGATGTGGCAGGAGTTGCCCTCCCGCGCGTTCGGCTTCGCCATGAAGGTGATCGACATGCCCTCCTGGGCGGCGATCTCCTTCGCCCCGTTCTTGTAGATGACGTGGTGGTCGGCGCAGGCCAGCGCCTCGTCGTAGCGGAACGCGATCTCGTGCTGGCCGAGGTTGCACTCGCCCTTGGCGCTCTCCGGGGTCAGCCCCGCCCCGGCCATCTCGGTGCGGATCCGGCGCAGCAGCGGCTCCACCCGGGCGGTGCCGAGCAGCGAGTAGTCCACGTTGTACTGGTTGGCCGGGGTCAGGTCGCGGTAGCCGCGCCGCCACGCCTCCTCGTACGAGTCCCGGAAGAGCACGAACTCCAGCTCGGTCCCGGCGTACGCGGTCAGCCCGTGGCCGGCCAGCCGGTCGAGCTGCCGGCGCAGGATCTGCCGAGGCGAGGCGACCACCGGGCCGGAGCCGTCCAGCCACTCCAGGTCGGCCAGGAGCAGGGCGCTGCCCGGCTGCCACGGCATCCGGCGCAGAGTGTCCAGGTCGGGCTTCAGCGCGAAGTCGCCGTAGCCGCGTTCCCAGCTGGACATCGCGTACCCGTCGACGGTGTTCATGTCGACGTCGACGGCGAGCAGGTAGTTGCAGCCCTCGCTGCCGTGCGCGACCACCTGGTCGAGGAAGTACGGGGCGTGGAACCGTTTGCCCTGAAGCCGGCCCTGCATGTCGGCCAGGGCCAGCACCACCGTGTCGAGCTCGCCGTCGGCGACCGCGACGCGCAGCTGTTCCAGCGTGAGCGGGGCTTTCCTCATCGGTGCGCCTCCATGGGAAAGGTCTACGCGCAGAACCGGATCACCGTCAATGCTCCCTCCGGACGTGATCGACCGGCCCCGCCGCTTCGGGGTGTCACGCCGTCAGTCGCGGACCGCGCCCAGGCGATGAAGCGGTGGTGCAGGTCCGGGACGTGGTCCGGGTTGAGCTGGGCGAGCTGTTCCCGGGCCTCGGCCATCAGCCCACCGAGGTAGAGCAGCAGTCCGGTGCGATTCCCCCGGTACTCGACCAGCAGCGACAACCGGGCCGGCTGGCAGGGCCACTCCGCGCCACAGTTCCGGCACCGCCAGAGCGGGCGGATCGGGACGTGCGGGATCACGCGGCGGCCCATCACCGCATCCGCCGGGCGATGGCGCGGGCTTCCTCGTCGGTCAGCGGCAGGAACCAGAGGAACCGCAGCACGATCTCGGGCGGCTCCGGCCCCTCGGGGCGTCCGCGCAGGTCCCGGATCGCGCTCTGGAGGATCACCGACACGGCCGGGGTCCACGCCGCCGGGTCGAGCTGCTCCCGGGGGATCCGCCGGAGGGCCGGGCAGGGCCAGGGATCACCGCAGCGTTCGCAGTCCCATGTCGGCTGGCGGCCGACATGGGCGGTGGCGGTGAGCACGCCACCGGGGCGGGTCACCAGCGGCCCCCGTTCGCCCGCCACTCCTGCCCCGGCGTCAACCGGCCCGGGCGACCGGGCTGGAGCGTGGGGAACACCCGGGTCGGCTCCCGCATCCACGCGGGCAGGTTGGTGCCCGGCTCGCGCTTCGGCAGCGTCGGCAGCTCTTTGGTCCGGCACCGAAACCAACGGGTACGCACATCGACCTCCTCGTCGTTGGAGGGGGTCGCCCCACGATCGGGTGCGGGGCGACCCCGGCAGGAGCCCGCCCAACTGCTCGCCTGCGGCCGAGCGGACCCGCGTGAGTGACACACTGCCCAGCGCAACGGGACCAGTACACGACGTTCATTTATTCTCAGAGGACGTTCAGGACATCCTCCTTGGGGACGGGATGAACCACTCACTACAAGCAGCCATGGCCGAAGCTGGCGAGACAGCCGAGAGCCTGGCAGCTCAAACGGGCGTAGATCCGAAGACGGCAGCACGTTGGATCTCGCCGGGACGGGTTCCACAATCTCGTCGACGTGCTCAGGTGGCCGCGCTCCTGGGCCGGGACGTTGGGGACCTATGGCCGGATGTCCTGAAACGACGCGAGCCGCATTGGCTTCGCGAGTGGGTCGACTGGGAACGCGAGGCGGTCGCGCTGCGCTGGTTCGAGCACACGTGGATACCCGGCCTCCTCCAGACCGAGGAATACGCACGGGCGACGCTCTCGGGCGAGGCCCTGACGCCGAGCGAGGTTGACGAGCTCGTCGCGTCGCGGATAGGCCGGCAGGTCATCCTGCGACGCGACCGTCCCCCGTTGCTCATCGCCGTAGTCTTCGAGGGGGTGCTCTACCAGTCGGCCTACGGTGACCGCGACCTGATGCGCAAGCAGGTCGAGCACCTGGCCGCGTGCGCGGCGCTGCCTTCAGTGCAAGTGCACGTGGTGCCGAAGGACGTCGGAATGTATCCGGGCCTCGGCGGAGGCTTCATCATCGCTGAGTTGCCCGCCGGGGAGCACGTCGCTCACGCCGACAGCCAAGCGCGAGCGCAGATCGTAAATGATGCTGCGGACGTTGCTACGCTGAGTCGGAGATGGGAGCGCATCAGGGGTGAGGCCCTGTCCCGAACCCAGTCCCTAGACCTGATCAGGAAAGCGGCAGGATCATGGACATGACCGGCGCGCAGTGGCGCAAGAGCACGAAGAGCGGCAACAACGGCGGGTCATGCGTAGAGGTCGCCGACAACCTGCCAGGCGTCGTGCTGGTGCGCGACACCAAGGACCGGGAGGGCGGCACCCTCCACGTCACCCCCTCGTCGTGGCAGTCCTTCGTCGACCTGGCAAAGCAGATCGGCCCCGTGGGCTGATTTGGGCAGCACTCCAGAAGGTCCTCCCGCCTCCGTGCTGGGGGACCTTCTCGGTCGTCTGCCCAGGAACTGTCTCCGCTGCTCACCAACCGCCGTGCCTGGCGGGACCATCGGGAACATCGATGGTCGCCGTGGGGCCGCCGAGTCGGGAGTCTCCCTGATCCTGATGCCGGCGGAGCAGGCCGCTCAGGTCCGTTCGATGCACGACGGCGACCCGGCCACCTGGATGGTGACCGGGCCGTCGTCGTACAGGAGGCGCGCTACGGGACGCGCGCTACGGCGCGCCCCGTGTACGCGCTACCGGAGCGGGTTGAGCGAGAAGTTCGCCCTGACCGTCTGGCCCGCCTTGAGCGTGACCTTCGCCGTTGCAGGCGCGTAGCCCTCGGCCGCGACGATCAGCGTGAGCGGGCTCACCCTCGCGTCGATCCAGTACGCGTACGTACCGTCGTTCTCGGTGACCAGCGTCTTGCGGTATCCGTTGCCGCCGTTCACCTGGACGATGGCGCCACCGAGCGGCTGGCCGTCGGCCGCGGTGACGGTGCCGGTGACCTTGCCCCACGACTTCGGGGCGGTGACGTTCATCGACACCGGCACCTCACCCACGTTGTACGGCGTGTTGGTGCTGGCACCGATCGCGGCGGAGTACGCGCCCGGCTGGTCGACGGCGGCCGACATGGTCGCCTTCACCGTGCGCGACTCGCCCGGGTTGAGCGTGAAGGACGGGTTGTCGAAGGACACCCAGTCCGCCGGAGCGCCGCCCGTGCTACCCGTCACGTTCATCACGATGTGCATGCCCGGGAAGCCGATCGACGACGTGTCGGCCGGCTCGGAAATGCCGCAGTCCACCGAGGCGATGTACGACGGCGCCGTCTGGCCGGCGTTGTTCGAGCCGATGAAGAAGTAGCCATCGGCAGGGACCTTCACCTCGACCACCAGGGTGCCGCCGGACGGGACCGCGCCCTCGACCGGGACCGTCACCAGCTTGCCGTTACCGGCCGGAACCGTGGCGTTGGCCGAGCCGATGAGCGTCATGTTGGCGTACCGCAGGTCGCCATTGAGCGTGTAGAGGTTGACCGTGAGCGGCTGGCTCCCCTGGTTCACCTCCACCCCGAACGACACGCTCGACACGTCCAGGCCGTTGAGCCCGAAGTCGGCCAGCGTGAACGTCCGCAGGTACGAGTTGTTCCGGGTGGTGGCGCCGTTGTTGCACGACGCCGAGTTGCCGGCCATGATCGCCTGCGACGCGGAGTGCGTGATGGTGATCTCGTCGGCCGGGATCTGCGCCGCCTGAGGCGTCACCGTCTCGCCCTTGACGTTCGAACGCGACATCGACGATCCGGCCGCCGACAGATTCCCCTTCGGGGCCACCGACGCCGGGACGGTCGCCTTACCCTTCACCGCCGTGAGAGCGCGCGTGGCGAGCGGCGCGAACTCGCCGCTGCGGGCTTCCAGATCGACCGCCGCCGGGGCGGTGCCCTCGTTGGTGATCGTGAGCTGCTCGGTGTGGGAGCCGCCCATCGGCAGATTGGCATGGGTGTCGCCATCAGAAACGATGGTCACCTTGCCCGCGGCTAGCGCGGCGTCGAACCTCACGGTGTCGTCCTCGGTGACCATGACCGAGCCGGTGGCATCCCGATACTTCGGCGCCGTGATCTTGACCGAGTAGCCACCGGTGACGAGCGACATCGAGTACCTGCCGTCCGCTCCAGTGGTCACGGTCTTGCTCTGGGCGTCGGAGGAGATGGCCACGGTCGCGCCGGAGATCGGCGCACCCGTGTTCCGGTCGGTCACCGTGCCGGCCACCGTGCCCCGCGGCGCAGAGTCGTAATGGATCGACATTCCGGCGTTGATCGCCGGGGTGTTGTAGGAGAACTGGTGGGCGATGGTGCCGTTTTCGTTCTCGATTCCCACCGTGGCCGAGCTGCCGGCCGCCGCTCCGCCCGAGTTCGCCCCGTAGCCGAGCTCGATCTCACCGTTCGCCAGGAGGGTCACGGAGAAGTTCGTCCGCAGGTTGCGGTTGCCGTAGGTCGTGACATTACGCCACTCGAGCACGAACGCGTCGACCCCATCGACCTGGGTGGTCGCGGTGTACAGACCCGCCGAGGCGTCGAAGTACAGGTCGTCCCACAGCGGGTAGATCGCCGCGTTGGGCACGGCACTGCTCGGGATCGCGACGTTGCTGTATGCCGTCGAGAGCCCGGCGAAGTTCACGTGGCCGTTGGTGGTCACGTACGCCGTCGAGAAGTCACCGTCGTAGTACGGGAACGAGAACGGCAGCGGGACCGTGGTCGCCGCGTCGTCACCGGTCAGGTTCACCCGGGTGTCACCCGTGGCGAGCCCGTCGCTGCCGACCGTGCAGAAGTACCCGAAGCCGTCGTACCTCCGGGCGATTTCGGCGGTGACCGTCTCGTCGCCGTCGACGACGACCTCCTCCGAGAACTCGCTCGTGCAGGAGCCGCCCTCGACCGAGATCGTGTAGGTGCCCTCGGGCACGTCGGTGAACGCGAACGCGCCGTTGGCGTCGGTGGTGACCGGGTCGATCGGTGCGGAGATGCTCACCGTGGTGCCGACGAACGGGTTGCCCGTGGCGATGTCCGTGACGGTGCCGGACACGGTGTGGCGTGGCGCGGCCTCGAGGTCGATGTTCACCGTGGTGGTCGCGTCGACGGTGACCGTGGCGCCGGTCGGGGCAGACGGCAGGTAGCCGAACGCCGAGGCCGAGACCTGGTAGTCGCCCACGGCGACGCGGACGGAGTACGTACCGTCCGTGCCGGTGGTGACGGTACGGTCGTGCTCGCCGTCGACCGTCACGCGCGCCCCGCTGATCGGGTCGCCGTCGGCCTCGGTGACGGTGCCGGCAACGGTGCCCATGTCACCGATCGGCGCAGCGTCGATCAGCGCGGCCAGGTCGAGCGTGCCCTCGCCGTAGACGTTGTTGTTCTCGGCGGTGCCGCCGCACGAAGTGTCGTCGACGTTGTGGGCGGTCCGGTTCAGCAGTTCCCAGGTGCCCGGGATGTCGCCGATCAGTGCCGGTGCGGCGCTCCACAGTACGGCGACGGCGCCCGCGAGGTGCGGGGCGGCCATCGAGGTGCCGTTGTAGTTCGCGTACCCACCACCGGGGACCGAGGAGCGGACGTTCACGCCTGGGGCCGAGATGTTCGGCTTGATCCCGCCGCCCTCACCGGGACCGCGCGAGGAGAAGGACGCGATGCGGCCCGAGGAGTCGACCGCGCCCGCCGAGTAGTTGGTAGTGTTCGCGCCCGGCGAGGAGGTCGTTTGGCAACCGGGACCGCTGTTGCCCGCCGACCAGGCGCCGAAGATGCCGGCGGCAGCCCACGCGTCGGTGATGTCCTGGTACCAGTCGTCGATGGCCCCGGCGGCGACCGCGCCCCACGAGTTGTTGACGACGTGCGGCCGCATCGCCGGGTTGGGAGCGGTGCCGTCCCTGCGGGTCGGCGCGGTGATCCACTGACCGGACTCGAGCAGGTCGACGTCCGAGCAGGTGTCGCAGCCGTTGGCCTCGATCCACTGCGCGTCGGGCGCGACACCGATCTGGTTGCCGTGACCGTCGTCGCCCATCATGGTGCCCATGGTGTGGGTGCCGTGCCCGTTCACGTCGCACGGATTGCCGGACGAGCCGCACCGCCCGGAGGAGTCGAAGAAGTTGTAGTCGTTGACGATCGTCCCGTCGGGCTGCCGACCGCGGTAACCGTCGGCGAGCGCCGGGTGGTCGAACTGGACGCCGGTGTCGACGCTCGACACGACGATGCCCTCGCCCGTGAAGCCCTGGGCCCAGACCTCAGGGGCGTTGATGAAGTCGAGGCCCCACTCGACCGTGGCCGGGGCGTTCGCCGGCGCCTTCTCGCGCTTGACCGGGTCGACGAGGTCGAACTTCGTGATCTCGGCGATCTGGCTGACCTCGGGCTGGGCGGCGAGCTCCTTGGCGAGCTCCAGCGTGCCGTCCTCGACGAGGATGCGGTTGCTGATCCAGAAGCTCTCGTAGTCGGCGCCGTTCGCCTCGAGCTGCTGGATCACGTCGGCCTGGGACGTCTTGGCCGTGCTGGTGAGCCTGTCGTAGACGTACTGGCCGCGCTTGCCCCAGTCGGCGATGTCCGGCGCCGCGTCCAGGTTGGCCTTCGCCGACAGCTTCACCCAGAAGTCCGCCGAGTCGTGCGTGGTGAGCGTCTTTTCGACGGCCGAGGTGAGCTTGTCGGCCGGGTTGGCTGACGGTGCTGTGGTCGATGGCGCGGCGAACGCGGCGGGTCCTGCGCTCGCCATCGCTGTCGCGAGAACCGCGAGAGCCGCCGTCACGACTGACGCGCGTCTCGCATGCCTGGTTCGTGTGTGCACGGAACCTCCATGGACTAGCGCGCCCCCAGAGACAGAACGCGCATGACACCCCACTGTCGTGGGCTATAGAACAACATGAATCACTCGGCACAGCTGGGGCTACCCGGCGGCATGGGCAACTCGGCAGCAATCCGGTCAACTTGCGGCCAACTGATAGTCAGCGCGTCGTCACCGTGCGGCGTCGCCCGGTCCTCGTCCCAAGTACCTGGCAGCAGCGGACAACCGCGCCGACTGCGCTGGGCGTAGTGCCCATGGGACTCACCATCGTGCCGGGGACCAGCACCGCGAGTGCCAGCCCGCAGCCGACCGAGACCTACGTGGTGCAGATGGCACTCGGCCCGTCCCCGGGGAGCTGGGTCACTCAGCCGACCAGCGGGGTGCCTGTTGCAGCGCGGCACGCACACCGGCCTGGAACCGGCTGTGTGCGCCGAGATTGGCCATCAGGGCGGCGACCCGTCGCTGCACCGTGCGGTGCGACAGGCCGAGTTGACGCGCGATCGCCTCGTCGGTGAGCCCCGACAGGAGCAAGGTGATGAGCCGGTCCCCATCGTCCCCGAGGCGTCCCGTGTCATCGGGCTCGGCTTGGCCGGGCGCGGGCCGGTGCAGCGGCAGCGCGCGCTGCCACAGCCCTTCGAACAGCGAGACCAGAGCGTCCAGGAGCGCCGAGGGGTGGACCACGATGATTGCGTCCTGAGCCGCCGTATGGCGTTGCAGGGGCAAGAACGCGACCTTCGCGTCGGCCAGCCAGAGGCTGATCGGCAGGTCGGGCAGCACCCGGGCGAGCTGTCCGGCCTGGATCGAGCGCTCCACGGCGGCCAGTGAACCGGGATGCTTGATGGCCGAGCGGTCGTAGATGGTGCGCCAGGTCAGGTCGCGGCGCACCGCATCGCGGTCGGGTTCGCGAGGGTTGGTGCTGTCGAGCACCCCGACCGCCAGCCCCCCCGCCGTCGACAGGTAGGGCGGCTTGGCCAGGCAGCTGATGTGTTGGCGGGCGCTTCGCTCGATCTGCAGCCATCGCTGGCGAACTGCGCGCGGTCCGGTGATCACCTCGACCATGCTGGCGCTGTCCGATACCGCGGGCTGGGCCTGATAGGCGGCGTCGAGCACGGCGACGTGCCGGCGGGCCCGCTCGAGCTGCTCTTCGTAGTCAGCGAACAGCGCGCCGAAGGCCGCTGCGGGAGAGGCCGCCTGGAACCGGACCGGGGGGCCGGCCTCGCGGCTGATCAGGGACCGTTCTTCGAGGCCGGCCAGCACCTCGGCCAGCGGCTCGGGCCGGGACCACGCCGCGTCGAGGTCGGCGAGTGTGGCCGACGGCCGTTCGATCAGCAGCTCGTAGGCGGTTTGCTCGGCTGGGGCGAGCCCGATCACCGAACAGTTGTCCTGGTCACCGAAGTCTGGCGGCATCGGCTGGGGCCGTGGTGGTCGGGACGGCATCGGGGGAGTCCTGGCTGCCGGTCGTCAGCCAGCCACGTACCACCGCCTGGTAGCCGGCTTGGAACCGCGTGGTTGCATCCAGCCGGGCCATCATGTCACGTACCCGGGCGCGGACCGTGCGGTCGCTAACGCCGAGCTGGGCGGCGATCTCCTGGTCGGTTTGACCGGCGACCAGCAGCACGAGCAGGTGCCGGTCCATGAGTGAGGGCGTCGTTCCGCTCCCGTCCAGCTCGGCCCGTCCTCCGCTGACGTGCAGCGGCAGCGCGTGTTGCCAATGGATCTCGAACAAGGCGGACAGCGCGTCCAGCAGTACCGGGTGGTGGACCACCAGTCGCGACTCCACATCCGGTGGCTGAGACAGCGGCAGGACCGCCGCCGTGTCGTCGAACAGCATCATCTTCAGCGGGATGTCCGCCACCCTGGCCTGCTCACCCGCGGCGATACCGGCCTCCAGGTCGGCCAGCCGGCCAGGGATGTCCAGTGCCCGGCGGTCGTAGATGACCCGGACCTGGAGCCCGGCTTGGAGTTGGTCGACCTCCATGGTGTTGAGCTGGACCGCGTCGTTGGCCGGATATGGCGGCCCGTCGCACGCGCGCACTTGGTGGCGCGCGCGGCGCTGCAGCTCCGAGAACCGCCGGATGTGCTTCTCGCGCCCGCGGATCACCTCGACCATGGCCGCGTGGTCGTGATTGATCTCGGTCCGAACGAACCGCCTGACCAGGTCGGCGACCCGCCCGCGCGCCTCGGCCAGCGCGCGGTCACGGGCGCTGAGCAGCATCTGCAGGGCGGTGTTCGGCGGAGTGGCCGACCAGCGCTCGGGATCGCTGGGCACGGCCGCGACCAGTCCGAGCTGGACGAGTCGCGACAGGACGCGGCCGGCCTGACCGGTATAGCCGCATTCGTCGGCAAGCTCGTCGAGCTGACCGACTGTCATCGGCGGGCAACCGATCAGTCGCTCGTAGAAGTCCTGTTCGGTCTGATTCAGGCCGAGTACGCCGAGCACGGCTGGATGATGCATGTCCACCGTCTCCTTTTCCCGCCATTGTCGTCAATAGGAAAGTTTGACGCCTTCCGGAATACGTCACCTCCGTGCCAAGGTCGATCAAGCCATCGTTCTCCGTCCATGTCAGCCGCACCGGCATCGTAGCCGCCCTGCGGGCCTTTCTCGGCCACCCCCGCGCCATCGAGGAGGAGCAGATGAATCGACGGCAACAAATGTGCGGACCCAGCCCCAGGACGGTTGTCGCCGCGGTAGCGGCCGTGACCGTCGCCACGATGCTCGCGGCCGCCGCCCCGGCCGCCGCGCAACCGGAAGTCCCACCGGCCGCGCCGCCAGCGGCCGCCGTACTCGCCAAGAACACCGTCACGCTGGTGACCGGTGACGTGGTCGACCTGACCACTCTGTCCAATGGAGACGCGACCGCCACCGTACGGCCGGCATCAGGCCGCCACAACGTCAGCTACGCCACCAGAAAGGTCGGCGAGGCGCTCTACGTCATACCGAGCGACGCGATGTCGCTGCTTGCCGCCGGCAAACTCGACGAGGAGCTGTTCAACGTCCGGGCCCTGGTCGACAGCGGCTACGACGACACGCGTGCCGCCACCCTCCCACTGATCGTGCAGTACACACCCACCCGGGCGAAGGCAGCGGTCGCCGCCGTTCCGCCCGGCACCACCAAACGGCTGACCCTGGAGAGCATCAACGCCCGCTCCGTGCAGGAGCACAAGAATCAGGCCAAGCAGTTCTGGACCGCACTGGCAGGAACCGAGCCGGGCGTGACCACGACCGCGACCGCCAACTCGGTGCGTAAGGTCTGGCTCAACCGCCGGGCGAAGGTCACCCTCGCCGACAGCGTCCCGCAGGTCGGTGCCCCGCAGGCCTGGGCCGCCGGCTACGACGGCACCGGCGTCACCGTGGCGGTGCTGGACACCGGCATCGACGACAGCCACCCGGACCTGGATGGCGGCAAGGTGACCGCGGCCGCCAACTTCTCCGACGACGCCGACACCGCCGACCACTTCGGACATGGCACACACGTGGCGTCGATCGTGGCCGGCACCGGTGAGGGCGCACCCACCGTACGCAAGGGCGTTGCCCCCGGCGCGCACCTGCTCAACGCCAAGGTGCTCAACAGCGGCGGTTCGGGCACCTTCGACCAGATCATCGAGGGCCTGGAGTGGGCCGCCGCCCAGGGCGCCGACGTCGCCAACATGAGCCTGGGCACCAGCGCCCCGTCGGACGGCAACGACCCGCTGGTGCAGGCGGTCGACTCGATCAGCCAGACCAGCGGCATGCTGATCGTGGTCGCCGCCGGCAACCTGGGCAGTGGCGAGTCGACCATTGCGAGCCCGGGGTGGGCGAATGAGGCGCTGACCGTCGGTGCGGTCGACAAGCAGGACCGCCTCGCCGGCTTCTCCGGCCGCGGACCGCGCCTGGGTGACTATGGCATCAAGCCGGACATCAGCGCTCCCGGCGTCGGCATCGTCGCCGCCCGCGCACAGGGCACCACGCTCGGCCCCATCGTGGACGGCAACTACCAGCAGCTCGACGGCACCTCGATGGCCACGCCGCACGTGGCCGGGGCGGCCGCGATCCTCGCGCAACGGTTCCCGAACCACACCAACCGGCAGCTGAAGGATGTGCTGATCTCGACCGCCAAGACCCAGTCCGGGCAGACCGTGTACCAGCAGGGCGGCGGCCGGCTGGACGTGGCTCGGGCGTACACCCAGCAGGTCTATGCCAGCCCCGGCACGCTCGACCTCGGCTTCTTCCCCTACCCGCACACCGACCAGCAACCGGTCACCAAGACCGTCACCTACCACAACGACACCGCGACCGACATGACGCTCGCGCTGTCCCTGAAGGTAGCGGGTAAGGCGGGCGGGCCGGCGCCGGACGGGATGTTCACCCTCAGCCGGCCGAGCGTCCCGGTGCCGGCCGGTGGCACCGCCACGGTCGACCTGACCATGAACCCCTCCGCCGGCGCGCTCGACCTCTACGGCGGCTACCTGGTCGGCACCGCGGGTGACGTCGTGGTGCACACCTCGGTCGGCGCGTACCTCGAGCCGGAGATGTACAACCTGACTGTCTCCGGGATCGCCCGCGACGGCCGGCCGGCCGCGGTGATCAGCTGGGCCGAGCTGTGGAGCCTGGAGACCGGGGGGTTCACGCAGAAGTACTTCTCCCAGGACACCTCGACCGTCACCCTCCGGGTACGACCGGGCACCTACAACCTGGCCGGCTACCTGGCCACCGCTGATGCGGCCAACCTTTACGCGACGGAGGTCGCCACCATCGCCGAGCCGCAACTGGAGATCACCGGGGACCGAAGCATCACCCTGGACGCCAGAAGCACGAAGCAGATCGTGGTCAACACCGAGGAACCGACGGCCCCGTCCACCTTTACGCTGTCCTACCACCGGGATATGGGAGAGCGGAACTTCCACAGCTCGTTCACGCTGAGCCCACCGATCAGCCGCGGCTACGCCTCACCGACCACCACCGTGAACAAGGGAAACTTCGAGTTCTACAGCCGGTGGGACCTGGTCGCCCCGCGCCTGCAGGCAGAGGTGATCGAGCCGAAGAGCATCCCGCTCGATCCGCAGCCGATGAGTAACGCATTGCCGGTTGACGGCGAGCGCACCCTGCCGCTGGTCTACGTCGGGCTCGGCAAACCGGAGGACTACGCCGGGCTCGACCTCCGTGGCAAGATCGCGTTGATCTCGCGTGGGGAGACGACCTTCGCGTCGAAGGTCGCCAACGCCCAGGACGCCGGGGCCTGGGGTGCGGTGATCTTCAACAACCAGCCGGGCCTCCTGCTCGCCGGTGCCGGTGACCCCGGCACCGTCCGGATCCCCGCGTTCACCATCGAACAGGCGCCAGGCCGGGAACTGGTCAACCTTCTCCGCGCGGGCTCGGTCACCGTACGGGTGTCCGGCACCCAGGTCAGCCCGTACTTCTACGACCTGCTGCTGCCGGAAAAGCAGCGCATCCCGCAATCGTTGAGCTACCAGATCAACGAGAACAACACCGCGGAGATCGACACCCGGTACACGGCGGACAGCGCCGGACTGCTCGGTGCCGACGTGCGGCAGATCTCCCGCCCATGGCCAACGTTCTCGGTCGGCGTCCTCCGCGAGGTGCCGCGACCGCTCCAGCGGACCTACTACGTATCGGCGAATGACACCGACTGGTGGCACGTCGGCTGGTCGAACGCCCCGTTCGACGGCGAGTTCCACGATGCCTACACCCGGTACTCGCCCAAGACGAAGCTGTCGGAGAACTGGTTCGGCCGGCCGTCCCGTCCGGGAGCCACGGCACTGGTGGACACCCAGGTCACGCGCTCCGAGGACGAGTTCTTCATGGCGATCTTCCCGTTCTCCGACTCCGGCGGGCACCACGGTTGGGAAACCGCCGGAGACGAACTCAGCACCAAGCTCTACGCGGGCAGTCAACTGCTGAAGGAGATCGACGCCGCCCCCATCGGCACCTTCCCGGCCCTGGCCGACCCGGCGACGTACCGGTTGGAGTTCACCGGAAAGCGCTCCACCGCATGGTCGAGGTATGCCACCGAGACCAACACCACATGGACGTTCGCCTCGCGCCGGCCAGCCGAGGGGAAGCAGGAGCGCCCGCCGCTGCTACAGGTGGACTACAACCTGGCGCTGGACCAGTACAACCGGGCCAATGACCGCAGGGCCTACACCTTCACCCTCAACGTCGGGCACGTGCCGGGGGCGACCGGCCCGGCCATCGGGAGCGTGGCGGCCTGGGCGTCGTACGACGACGGCGGCACCTGGACGAAGGTCGACCTGGTCAGTCTCAACAACGGCACGGTGCGCGCCATCGTGCACCACCCGGCCGTGGCGAACACATCCGGCGCGGTGTCGCTGCGGGTCAAGGCCACCGACGTGGCCGGCAACAGCATCGACCAGACGCTGATCCGGGCGTACGGGCTCACGTCGGTCGACTGACCGTCCGCGACGGTGGGTGGACACGCCGGCGCCCACCCACCGCCATTCATCCCCGCTGCCACTTCCCCTTATCCCCGTCGATAAGTCCCGTCAGGGGTGTTGGTAAAACCTGCGTCACCAGGGGCCAAATGGTTGATCTTCATGCGCGGCCCTGAGTGTGGGACCAGTCGTCCGAGCGCTCGACCATACGGAACCGCACCAAGATCAAACATCGGTGGTCCTGGGACAGCTACCCAAGCGCGGGGCCGGTAAAGGAGGAAAATGACTCTCGCTCACGGGGAGACGTCCATCAAGGACGTCCGGGTGGAAGGTCCACCGGGGGACGACGGCGCGACCGTGATCATCGCGATTGCCTCCTCGAGGGAGGAGAGAGTGCGCCTGGCATCGCTGGTGATCGGCCATGCTCCGGTGCTGCTGGTCTCGTCGCCGGAGGAACTCCTGTCGCTACTTGTCAGCAGCGCCCCGCCCACCGAAGCCCCGTCAGTCCGTCCACGCGTCGTCGAGCCGCTTCCGCGAGCCCCCGTAGGAACGGCTGATGCCGTCCTGGAGGTCGACTCGGACAGGCGGGTGGCAACCTGGTCCGGGCGCACCGTGCCCCTGTCACCCCTCGAGCACGACCTGCTTCGGTACCTTCTGCTGGCACAACTCGGCCACACCTGCACCTTCGAGTCGCTGCACCGCGCGGTCTGGGGCAACGACCACCTCGGCGGCCGGGGCGACGTGTGGTCGGTGGTGAAGCGACTCCGCCGCAAGCTCGACGAATTGGACTGCCCGCTGCGGATTCAGGCGGTGCGCGGCGTCGGCCTGCGTCTCGTCGACCCCGGCGCGGTGCTGTCAACGAACGCCGAAGAAGCGCGAGAGAGCCGAAACCAGATCTGGGAGTGATGGGCCTTCCGGGTCCTCCAGATCGATGTGTTCGGGTCCGCGCGGCAGATCCCTACTCTGTGGTCGGCTCCGTGACCGGCTCGGCGCCCGTCGCCGGCCTGGGGATCACCGGATCCGGCACGTTGTGGCGAGGGCCGGTGAACCAGCGCCGGGCGCTGAGCACCCACCAGAGCCAGGCACCGCCGAGCACGACGCCGACCGCGACGATCGTGTAGTTGAACGTGCTGGCGGTGACGGGGCCGCTGGTGGGCAGCACGAACAGGACGCAGATGACCGCGACCCAGACGATGGCGATCCACCCGACCGGCGCGCTCCACCGACCCAGGTTCCACGGGCCGACCCGGAAGTCCGCCGTGCGCCGGCGCAGGAAGACCGGGGCCACGTACGCGATGTAGAGGCCGATCACCGCGATGGACGTGGCGGCCAGGTAGGCGGTGGTGTTCCAGAGCGACGGCAGGACGAGCAGGGTGGAGCAGGCGACGCAGAGCCAGATCGAGTTGGTCGGAGTGCCCGTGCGCTGGTTGACCCGCTTCCAGATCCCGGAGCCGGGCAACGCCCCGTCCCGGCTGAACGCATAGGCCATCCGGGAGTTCGCCGTCACCGATGCCATGCCGCAGAAGAACTGGGCGACCACGCAGATGAAGAGCAGGAACGTGCCGAGGTCCGGCCCCACCGCGTCGATGAAGATCTGCGCCGGGGGCAGGCCCAGCGCGGTCGTCCGCTCGGCCTCGTAGTCCTGGATGGACCAGGTGATGGCGAACAGGAGCACGAAGCCGGCGAGGACCGAGACCACGACCGACATCACGATGCCGCGGGGCGCGGAGCGGGCGGCGTCGTGGGTCTCCTCCGCCACGTGGGCGCTGGCGTCGTACCCGGTGTAGGTGTACTGCGCCATCAGGAGTCCGATGAGCACCGCGTAGCCGGCCGCGCCGGCGAAGGTGAAGCCGGTCTCGTTGCGCACCTCGAGGAAGACCTCGGAGATGGGCTTGTGCTGGTCCGGCACGAACGCGAGGGCGATCACGATGACCGCGACGCCGGCGAGGTGCCACCAGGCGCTGATGTCCGAGAGCAGCCGCACGAGGTTGACGCCGAAGGTGTTGAGCAGGCCGTGCGCGATGATGATCACCAGGAAGATCAGGAAGGTGCGTCCCGCGGTCACCTCCAGGTCGAAGGCGAGGCTCAGGAAGGCGGAGGTGGTGATGGCCGCACCGAAGTCGATCGCGGCGGTCACCGCCACCTCGCCGAGGAAGTTGAACCAGCCGACGAACCAGGCCCAGACCGCCTTGTTCCGCTTGGCGAGCGCGGCGGCCCACCAGTAGAGGGCCCCGGCGGTGGGATAGACCGAGCAGATCTCGGCCATGGCCAGCGCGACGAAGATCACCATGACGCCGACGAAGAGCCAGCCCAGGGTGATCGCCAGCGGGCCGCCCGCCGTCATCGCGATGCCGTACGACGTGATCGCGCCGGCCAGGATCGAGATGATGGAGAACGAGACCGCGAAATTGGAGAAGCCGGACAGCTTTCGGCGCAACTCCTGTTTGTATCCCAGCTGCGCGAGCCGTTCCTCGTCCGAGACCGGGGAAGGCGGGGGTACTCCGTCCTCAATCGTTGAGCTCATCGGTGTCTCCCTTGGACGGGGGTGAAGACTGTGACCTGCGCCACCGTCTGACGGGATGATGAGCCTCCACCCGCAACCAGGTCAATGGAGATCGACCGAAAACTCCGTCAGGACCAGACCATTAATCGAGGCCCCCGGAATGAGGCGTGCGAAATGCGTTGCCGCCCGGGTGGCGCCGACGGCATCCTTGAGCCAGTGACCAGGCCCGATCGCGACGGGCCCAACGCCGGGCGCTCGGCAACGCCCGGCCCGCGACGGCGCGCGGCGTCCACCTCTCTCTCACTGATGTACGGCGGTTCGCCGTACCCCCGGACGCCCGCGCCGTCGCACCCGGTCTGCCGGCCGTGAATGCCCGGCTCGACGCCGTCGACCGGCCGGGCCGATCAGGCGAACAGCAGCCCGGCGACCCAGAGCGCCGCGATGACCAGCCCGGTCAGGAACTCGACCAGCATGGACAGCCCGGCGGCCTTGAGCGCCTGCACGGTGGCAGGCCAGGCGAGCTGGTTGCTGCCCAGTCGCAGCCGTTCGGCACCCCAGATCCCGCCCACGAAGCCGATCGGCAGGCCGACCACCGGGATCACGAAGAACCCGACCAGCCCAAGCACGCCCCCGGCCAGCAGCGAGGACGTGGGCACCCCGGTCCGCTTCAGGTTCCGCCCCGGCCAGAGATACTTGACGACCCCGCCGCCGACGGCGACCACGGTGGCGGCGGCGAGCACCGCCCAGCGGCCCGGGCCGGCGTCGCCGAAGAGCGCCCACACCAGCACCCCGCCCCAGCACAGCGGCAGCGCCGGCAGCCCGGGCACCACCACCCCGGCCAGCCCGGCCAGGATCGCCAGGCCGGCCAGCACCGAGACCAACGCCTGCGTGTCGGTCAGGTCCACGCCGCCTCCCTCGCTCCGCCGGTGGGCCCGACCGGCGGCGAGCCGGTCACGCCGCCGCCTCCTCACCGGCCAGCCGGCGGCGGATGTGCTCGGCCGGGACCGGGGCGCCGAACCAGCGGCCCTGCCCGGTGTCGCAGCGCAGCGCCCGCAGCCGCTCCGCCTGCGCCTCCGTCTCCACCGCCTCGGCGGTCACCCAGAGTTCCACCGCGTGGGCCAGCCGGACCAGCGCGTCGACGATCCGCTCGTCCCGGTGGTCGGCGGCGTCCGCCCCGTCGGCCCGGATCCCCTCCACGAACGGGCCGGCCAGCTTCAGGCAGTGGATCGGCAACCGCCGCAGGTACGCCAGGTTCGAGTACCCGGTGCCGAAGTCGTCGATGGCCAGCCGTACGCCGAGGTCGGCGAGCTGGTGCAGGGCGCGCAGCGGCTCCCCGCCGCTGCCCATCACGGCGCTCTCGGTCAGCTCCAGCTGCAGCAGCTCGGCGGGGAGCCCGGTGTGCTGCAGGGCCTCGGCGACGGTCTCCACGATCGCCGGGTCGTCGGCCTGCCGGGCGGCCAGGTTGACGCTGACCACCAGCCGCGCGTCCGGGTACGCCCGCCGCCAGCCCTCCGCGTCCCGGCACGCCTGCCTCAGCACCCAGGCGCCCAGGCGCACGATCAGGCCGGTCTCCTCGGCCAGCCCGATGAACCGGTCCGGGCCGATCAGTCCCAGCTCCGGGTGCTGCCAGCGGACCAGCGCCTCCACCGCCACCATGGACCCGTCGAGCAGCGACACGATGGGCTGGTAGTGCAGCACGAACTCGCCCCGGTCCAGGGCGGCGGGCAGGCTCGCGGCCAGCGCCGAGCGGGCGATGTCCGCGGCGCTGCGCTCCGGGTCGTAGACCGCCCAGCGGCCCCGCCCCTCGGCCTTGGCCCAGTAGAGGGTGGTGTCGGCCGCCTTCATCAGCTCGGAGACGCTGGTCTCCTCGACCGGGCACTCGACGATGCCGATGCTGGCCGAGACGGCGAGCTGCTGGGTCCCGACCTGGACCGGGGCGGACACCGCGGCCAGGGCCAGTTCGGCCACCTCCACCGCGTCGTCGAGGCCGCCGCCGGAGTCGACCAGGATGACGAACTCGTCGCCGCCCATCCGGGCCACCAGGTGGCCGCGGCCGGCCACGCAGTCGGACAGCCGCCGGGCGATGACCTTGAGCAGCCGGTCGCCGAGGTCGTGGCCGAGGCTGTCGTTGATCGCCTTGAAGCCGTCCAGGTCGAGGAAGCAGAGCCCGACCCGCTCCTCCGGGCCGGCCCGGTCGAAGACCTCACCCAACCGCTCGAAGAAGAGCGTGCGGTTGGGCAGGCCGGTGAGCGGGTCGTGCAGCGCCTGGAAACGCAGCCGCTGCTGGAGCTCGTGCCGCTCGGTGATGTCCTCGATCATGGCGACGGTGAACCGGGGGCGGCCGTCGTCGTACCGGATCAGGGAGACGGCCAGGTCGGTCCAGACGACGCTGCCGTCCTTGCGGTGGTAGCGCTTCTCCACCCGGGCGCTGTCCCGCTTCCCCTCGATCAGCTCCTGGTAGAGCTCCCACATGCCGGCCGCGTCGTCGGCGTGGAACAGCGCGGCCACGTTGATCTGGCGCAGCTCGGCGACGGAGTAGCCGAGCATGTCCGCGAACGACTCGTTGACGTCGATGATCCGCCCGTCCACCCCGGCGATGCCGATCCCGATGGCCGCGCCGACGAAGACCGTGCGGAACCGGGCCTCGCTGTCCCGCAGGGCCTGTTCCACCGCGTCCCGGGCCTGCCAGGCCGAGCGGGCGATCCGCTCCTGCTGGTAGAAGGTGCGGTCGCGCAGCGCCCGAGCGAAGCCGGCGGCGAGCGCACCCTGCAACGCGGCGACCCGGTCCCGTGCCTCGGGCAGCTCGGCGCGGGTCGGCAGCACCGAGGGCAGGAACCGGTCACCGAGGGCCCGGACCGACCAGTCCAGCACCCCCGGCTCGGTGAGGTGCGCCTCCACCAGGGCCCGCCCCACCTCCTCCCCCGCCTCGGCGGAGAAGGTCGGGGCGCGCAGCGCCCGGCCCAGGCGTACGGCGTTCGCCAGCAGCAGGCGCTCGGTCTCGGCCGCGCTCATCGGCACGAACCCGAGCCGCCGCACCGCCCGGGCCCACTCGGCGGCGTACGCGGCGACACCCGGCCGGCTGAGGTCGTCCCCGTCGGGGGCGCTCATGTCGGCTCAGCCGGCGGGCCGGTCGTACCGGGCGACGCCGCCGAACGCCCCGAACCGCTCGGGGTGCTCGTCCACGTCGGACGGCGAGTCGGGCCGCCACAGCGGCATGTGCACCACGCCCGGCGCAAGGATGGTCCAGTCGCCGAAGAAGTCGGTGACCTCGGCCCGCGAGCGGAGCGTGATCTCGGTGGCGGTACGCGCCGACAACCGCTGCGCGTCGAGCATCTCCTGCGGCTGGTCCTCGAAGGTGGAGTGGGAGATGACCAGGTAGCTGTCCGGTGCGGCGGCGGCCCGCAGGGTGGCCAGGATGTCGGCGGGCCGGTCGGCGTCGTGGATGAAGTGGACCACCCCGGCGAGCAGGATGCCGAGCGGACGGTCGAAGTCGATCAGCGTGCTGGACCGGGCCTCGTCCAGGATCCGCTTCGGGTCGCGCAGGTCGGCCCGGACGGCGACCGCCCGGTCGTTGCCGGCCAGCAGTTCCTGGCTGTGCGCCACGGCGACCGGGTCGATGTCGACGTAGACGATCCGGGCGTCGGGGTTGGCCGCCTGGGCGACCTCGTGCACGTTGCCGACGGTGGGGATGCCCGACCCGATGTCGAGGAACTGGTCGATGCCGGCGTCGAGCAGCACCCGGACCGCCCGGCGCAGGAACTCCCGGCCCGCGCGCATGGTGGCGGGCAGGTGCGGGGTCATGCCGGCGATCTGCTCGGCGAGTTGCCGGTCGATCTCGAAGTTGTGCGCGCCACCGAGGAAGTAGTCGTAGACCCGGGCCGCGCTGGGCCGGGTCAGGTCGATCTCGGCGGGTGGTCCGTCCGGCGTCTGCATCGCTCGGCCCCCAGGTCGTCTCCGCGTGTGCGGGAACGTCCGGCGCCCGGGCATTTGGAAGGGACACCGGCCGACCCGCGGGATCGTGTCGTCCTGACCACTCTATGCGCCGAGCACCAGGTACGGGAGATCCACAGTCGACGGCCCGGACCGGCCGACCGCCGGTGCCGGGGCCGACCGTCCGGCCCGCGGGGCGCGCCGGGCGGACCACGGCTCAGGCGGCCGACTCCAGCAGCAGCGAGATACCCTGCCCGACGCCGATGCACATGGTGGCGAGGGCCCGCCGGCCGCCCCGGCGGCGCAGCTCCAGCGCGGCGGTGAGCGCCAGCCGGGCACCGCTGGCACCCAGCGGGTGGCCCAGGGCGATGGCGCCGCCGTTCGGGTTGACGTGCTCGGCGTCCTCGGGCAGCCCCAGCTCGCGCAGCACCGCCACGGACTGGGCGGCGAACGCCTCGTTCAGCTCGATCACGTCGAGGTCGGCCAGACCGAGGCCGTGCCGGTCCAGCAGCTTGCGGGTGGCCGGCACCGGGCCGACGCCCATGATCCGGGGTGGTACGCCGGCCGCCGCCGCGCCGCTCACCCGGGCCAGCGGGGTGAGGCCGTACCGGGAGACGGCGGCCTCGGAGGCGACCAGCAGGGCCACCGCGCCGTCGTTGACGCCGGACGAGTTGCCGGCGGTCACCGTGCCGCCCTCGCGGAACGGGGTGGGCAGCGCGGCGAGCTTCTCCAGCGAGGTCTCCCGAGGGTGCTCGTCGACCTCGACCAGCTTCGTCTCGCGCCGGCCGGCCGGCACGGTCACCGGCACGATCTCCTCGGCGAGCCGGCCGTCGGCCTGCGCCTTGGCGGCCCGCTGCTGGGAGCGGAACGCGAACTCGTCCTGCGCCGCCCGGTCGACGCCGTACTCGGCGGCGACGTTCTCCGCCGTCTCCGGCATCGAGTCGATGCCCCAGCCCCGCTTCATCAGCGGGTTGACCAGCCGCCAGCCGATGGTTGTGTCGTACACCTCGGCGGTGCGGGAGAACGGGGTGGTCGCCTTCGGCATGACGAACGGCGCCCGGCTCATGCTCTCCACCCCGCCGGCGACCACCAGGTCGGCCTCCCCGGCGACGATCGCGCGGGCCGCGGTGGCGAGGGCGTCCAGGCCGGAGCCGCAGAGCCGGTTGACCGTGCTGCCCGGAACCTCCTCGGGCAGCCCGCCGAGCAGCGCCGCCATCCGGGCCACGTTGCGGTTGTCCTCGCCGGCCTGGTTGGCGCAGCCGAGGAGCACGTCGTCGGTGCGGGCCCAGTCCACGGCCGGGTGCCGGGCGACCAGTTCGCGGATCACGTGCGCGGCCAGGTCGTCGGGGCGTACCCCGGCGAGGGCGCCGGCGTACCGGCCGATCGGGGTGCGGACTCCGGCCACGAGGTATGCCACGGTCATGGTGCTGCGTCCTTCGGGGGTGGAAGGGGCTGGCGGGGGCGCCCGCCGGGTCCCGGGGACGTCCGGCGCCAGGATATCCGCGCCCGGAACGGTTAGGTTGACGGCATGGCCCGGGCCCAGTTCAGCGCAGAGAGCACCCGCAGCGGTGAGTTCGTCCGCCAGCCCAACCGGTTCACCGGTCGGGTCACCCCGCACTCGACCTCGCCGGAGGGCGGCGGCCCCGACGACCAGGGCCGCTGGCCGCTGGAGGCCGGCCGCTACCGGTTGATCTGGTGCCGGGCCTGCCCGTGGGCGCACCGGGCCCGGATCGTGCGCAACCTGCTCGGGCTGGAGGACGTGATCTCGCTGGGCACGGTCGACCCGATCCGGGACGAGCGGGGCTGGCGGTTCGCGCTCGACCCGGACGGTTTCGACCCGGTGCTGGGGATCAGCTTCCTCTCCGACGCGTACCTGGCCACCGACCCGGACTACACCGGCCGGGTGACCGTGCCGGCGCTGATCGACACGCTGACCGGCCGGGTGGTGACCAACGACTACCCGCAGCTCACCCTGGACTTGTCCACCGAGTGGCGGCGGTTCCACAAGCCGGGCGCGCCGGACCTCTACCCGGTCGAGCTGCGCCCGGAGCTGGACGCCCTGATGGCGGAGATCCACCGGGACGTCAACAACGGGGTCTACCGGTGCGGCTTCGCCACCTCGCAGGAGGCGTACGACGAGGCGTACCGGGCGCTCTTCGCCCGGCTCGACGCGCTGTCGGAGCGGGTGTCCGGGCGCCGCTACCTGATGGGCGACCAGATCACCGAGGCGGACGTGCGGCTGTTCACCACGCTGGTCCGCTTCGACGTGGCGTACCACGGGCACTTCAAGTGCAACCGGCAGAAGCTGACCGAGATGCCGGTGCTCTGGGCGTACGCCCGGGACCTGTTCCAGACCCCGGGCTTCGGCGAGACGGTGGACTTCGACCACATCAAGCGGCACTACTACGCCACCCACGACATGATCAACCCGACCCGGATCGTGCCGCTCGGTCCGGATCTGCACGGCTGGACCACACCGCACGGGCGTGGCTGATCCTGGCGCCGCCCGGGCCGCCGCCGCGTCGGCCGCCGCCGGCTGCGTCGTGGCCGGCACGGTCGCCGTGACGGTCGCCGTGGTCGCCGGGCCCGGTCCGGGCCTGACCGGGTACGTCAGCGAGGCCGGTGTCACCGACAGCGGGTACGCCGGGGCGTACCGGATCGGGATCTTCGCCCTGGCGGCGGCGCTGCTGCTGCTCGCGGCGGCGCTGCCGCCGGCGCTGCGGACGGCGGCGGTGCTGCTCGCCGCCGGCGGGACCTGCACGGTGCTCTCCGGCGCGGTGACGTGCAGCGCCGGCTGCCCGCTGCCGCCGTTCGAGGCCGCCACCGTGGCGGATCTGGTGCACGGCGGGGCCAGCGTGGCGGCCACGGCCGCGGTGGTCTTCGCGATGCTGGCGCTGGTGCTCGCCCCGGCGGCGGGCCGGCCGCTGCGCCGGATCGCCGGAGCCGGCGTGGCGCTGGCCCTGCCGCTCTCGGGGGCGATCGCGCTGGCCATGCTGGCGGTGGGCCGCGGTGAACTGGTGGGGGTGCTGGAGCGGCTGCTGCTGGCGGTGGCCGCCGCCTGGGGCCTGGCCACGGCCACCGCCCTGGGGCTGTCCCGCCGACCGTGACGAACGGATGAACTCTGCCTGTAAGGAGCATCACGGCGGTCGATCCTTCCGCCTGTGGGCTGGCTGGGAGTAGCATCCGCAGGCGATGACCAACGTCTGGCACCTCACCGAGCGCCTGTACGTCGACCTCCGACGGCAGGCCAGCGGCGTCTGTCCGGCGCAGCCTCGTTCCTGACGCTGCCCTGACCGCCCCTCTCCAGACCTTGGACGCATCCTCATGGCTTCCGCCCTGCGCAAATTCCCCTTTTCCCTGCAGATCCTGCTCGGCCTCGTGCTCGGCGTGGTGCTCGGCTTCGTCGCCCGCGCCAACGACGTCAGCTGGCTGACCAGCACCCTCGACACGGTCGGCCACCTCTTCGTCCAGCTCCTCAAGCTGGCCGTGCCGCCGCTGGTCTTCACCGCCATCGTGGTCAGCGTGGTCAGCCTGCGCGGCGTGGCCAACGCGGCCCGGCTGGCGCTGAAGACGCTGCTCTGGTTCGGCATCACCGCGCTGATCGCGGTGAGCCTCGGCATCGGCATCGGCCTGCTCACCGACCCGGGCAAGGGCGTCACGCTCAACCTGGCCGGCGCCGCCGCGCCGAAGAGGACCGGCTCCTGGACCGACTTCCTCACCGGCATCGTCCCGACCAACCCGATCGGCGCCTTCGTGGAGGGCAACGTCCTCCAGATCGTCTTCCTCGCCCTGGTGGTGGGCGCCGCCGCGATGCTGATCGGCGAGGCCGCCGAGCCGTTCGTGGCGCTCAACCGGTCGCTGCTGGCCATCGTGCAGAAGGCGCTCTGGTGGGTCATCCGGCTCGCCCCGCTCGGCACCCTCGGCCTGATCGGCAACGCGGTCGCCTCGTACGGCTGGGACCTGCTGGCCCCGCTCGCCAAGTTCACCACCGCCGTCTACGTCGGCTGCGCGATCGTGCTCTTCGTGGTCTACCCGCTGCTGCTGGTGGCCGCGGGCCGGCTCAACCCGCTGCGCTTCTTCGCCGGCGCCTGGCCCGCCATCGAGCTGGCCTTCGTCTCCCGCTCCTCGGTGGGCACCATGCCGGTGACCCAGCGCTCGGTCGAGCGGCTCGGTGTCCCCCGCGAGTACGCCTCCTTCGCGGTGCCGTTCGGCGCCACCACGAAGATGGACGGCTGCGCCGCCATCTACCCGGCCCTGGCCGCGATCTTCGTGGCGCAGGTCTTCGGGGTGCACCTGGGCGTCACCGACTACCTGCTGATCGCCTTCGTCTCGGTGGTCGGCTCGGCCGCCACGGCCGGCCTCACCGGCGCGATCGTCATGCTCACCCTGACCCTGAGCACGCTGGGCCTGCCGCTGGCCGGTGCCGGCCTGCTGCTGGCGATCGACCCGATCCTGGACATGATCCGCACCGCCACCAACGTGGCCGGGCAGGCGCTCGTGCCGACCATCGTGGCCGCCCGCGAGGGCACCCTCGACCGGGCGGCGTACGACTCGGCCGGCAAGCGCGACCTGGTGGACGCGGACGAGGCCGACCGCCCCGCGGAGCGGCTCGCCCCCGTCCCCGCCTGACACCGCTGATCGAGAGGGGCCCCACCCGGGGCCCCTCTCCGTGTCGTTGGAGGATCCCGACATGAGTGCCCTGTTCACCCCGCTCGCCCTGCGCGGCGTCACCCTGCCCAACCGGGTCGCCATGGCGCCGATGTGCCAGTACAGCGCCGGCCCGGACGGCCTGCCCACCGACTGGCACCGGATCCACCTCGGCTCCCGCGCCGTCGGCGGGGTCGGGCTGATCATCACCGAGGCCACCGCCGTGGTGCCCGAGGGGCGGATCAGCCCCCAGGACACCGGGCTCTGGTCCGGCGCGCACGTCGACGCGTGGCGGCCGATCACCGCGTTCCTCACCGGGCAGGGGGCGGTGCCGGCCGTGCAGCTGGCGCACGCCGGGTTCAAGGCGTCGACCTACCGGCCGTGGGCCGCGCGCCGGGGTGGCGTGCCGGACGCCGAGGGCGGCTGGACGCCGGTCGGCCCCGGCAGCGAGCCGTTCCTGCCCGACCACCGGCGGCCGACCGCGCTCGACGAGGCCGGGATCGCCCGGGTGGTCGAGGCGTTCGCTGTCGCCGCCGGGCGGGCGCTGGACGCCGGCTTCCGCGCCGTGGAGATCCACGCCGCGCACGGCTACCTGCTGCACGAGTTCCTCTCCCCGCTGACCAACCGGCGGGACGACGCGTACGGCGGCGACCGGGCCGGCCGGATGCGGCTCACCCTGGAGGTGGCCCGGGCGGTCCGCGCCACCGTCGGTGCGGCGGTGCCGGTGCTCACCCGGATCTCCGCCACCGACTGGGTGGACGGCGGCTGGACCGTCGAGGACAGCGTGGTGCTCGTTGGCGAGCTGGCCGCCGCCGGGGTGGACCTGGTGGACGCCTCGTCCGGAGGCGCCTCGGCCGGGGCGAGCATCCCGGTCGGCCCCGGCTACCAGGTGCCGCTGGCCGCCCGGATCCGCCGCGAGGCGGGCGTGCCCACCGGCGCGGTCGGCCTGATCGTCGAGCCGGAGCAGGCTGAGCAGATCGTCGCCGGCGGCGAGGCCGACCTGGTGCTGCTCGGCCGGGAGCTGCTGCGCGACCCATACTGGCCCCGCCGCGCCGCCGCCAAGCTCGGCGCCACCCCCGACTGGCCGAACCAGTACACCCGCGCCTTCTGACCCACCCCGACCACCCCGGTCGGGTGCCAGGTCGATCATGAGGTTGGCGGGACGATTCGCCCCTTTCGTCGCCGCCAACCTCATGATCACCGGATCCCGACGAACCTGGCGGTCTGGTCAGCCCGCCAGGTGGCCCCAGTCGGTTTCCAGGTCGCGCCACGGCCCCTGCGCCATCACCGCCCCGTCGACCAGCACCACGACGTGGTCCGCCCGGACCAGCGCGGCCCGTTTGGCGGTCGACCCGACCACGGTCACGCCGTGCTCCCGCAGTGCCGCCCAGAGCGCCAGCTCGGTGGTGACGTCCAGCGCGGACGACACGTCGTCGGCGACCAGCAGCTCGGTACGCGGCGCCAGCGCCCGGGCCAGCGCCAGCCGCTGGAGCTGCCCGCCGGAGAGCCGGGTGCCCTTGTGCCCGATGAGCAGCCCGAGCCCACCGCCGGCGGCGGCCAGGTCGTGGTCGAGCTGGGCGGTCGACACCGCCTCGGCGGCGTCCACCTCGTGCCCGAGCGCGATGTTGTCGGCCACGGTGCCGGAGAGCACTCGGGGCAGCTGGCCGACGTAGCCGACCTGGTTCGGGCGCAGGAACAGCTCCGGCTCGGTCACCGGCTCGCCGTTCCAGCGCAGCGCGCCGGCGTGGTGGACGATCCCGGCGAGGGCCCGCAGCAGCGACGACTTGCCGGATCCGACCGGCCCGACCACCAGCACCAGCTGTCCCCGGTCGACGGTGAGGTCGACGTCGCGGACGGCGAGGGTGCCGTCGGTGTGCAGCGCGCCGAACCCGGCCAGCTCCAGCCGGCGCAGCGGCCGCCGGGCCGCAGGCACCGGGGCCGGGGCGGTGCCGGCCGCGATGTCCACGCCCGGCACCGTCGCCGAGTACGCGGCCACCCCGGCCATCGCCACGGTCCGTCGGGTCCACACCCGGGCCGACGGGTAGTGGGACACCAGCGAGGCGGTGGTCCAGGCGAACCAGCGGGCCGCGCCGAGGGTGGAGACGGCCACCAGCACACCGCCGGCGGAGAGGCCGCCGGTCAGGTAGAGCGCCCACGCCCCGATCGGCAGCAGCCCACTGGCCATCGACGGAGTGGACCGCGCCCACACCTGCATAGCGATCTCCCGGCGCTGCCGGTCGCTGCGGACGACGTCCAGCCGGGCGAGGTGGTCCAGCACCGGGCGGGTGGCACCGGCCAGTTTCACCGTACGGGCCGCCGACAGCGAGGACACCAGCGCGGTCGCGAACGCCGCCCGCGCCTTCACCGTGCCCCGGGCGGTGCGTTCCAGCCGGGGGCCGAAAAGCGTCGCGGCCAGGCCGGAGACCACCATGGTGCCCACGAAGAACAGCCCGGGCACCACGCTGCCGGTCACCGCGACCATGCTCACCAGCAGCGCCAGGGCGATGAACTGGTCCATCAGGTTGTCGGCGAGCTGCACCACCCGATCGGTGTCGCCGCCCTGGGCCACCACCTCGGCCGGGGTGTGCCCGCTGACCCGGCGCGGTCCGGTCTGCCCGTGCACCAGGCGCGCGCTGATACGCAGCATCTGCCGAACCCACCACTGCGGGAACCGCAGGTTGGTGAGGAACGGCAGGGGCAGGATCACCAGCAGCGCGGCGGCGATGCCGAGCGCCGGCAGCCACGGGTCGCCGCCGTCGACGACGTCCGCCCACAGCCAGGGCAGGATCGAGCCGTCGAGGCCGAGCAGCAGCATGACGACGAACATGGCGACCGAGGCCAGGCCGTAGCGGGGATCGTTCAGGCCCAACCGCAGGATCTCCCGCATGGTGCGCGCGGGCGGTGCGGGTGGCGCCGGCGGCGGGTCGGTCTTCGGTACGGCCACCGGTCGCTCGGCCGGCGCCGGCGCGACGGTCGCCCCCGGCTCGTCGTCCCACTCGCCGGCTGGCGCGGGCAGCAGGTCCACCCCACCGCGTCCCGCGGTCGCGGCGGCGTACGCGCCGGCATGGCTGTGTGCCAGCAGTTCGGCGAAGCGTTCCGACTCGTGCAGCGGGCCGGCCTCCAGCACCGCACCGTCACCCATCACCACGACCTCGTCGCAGCGGCGCACCGAGGAGAGCCGGTGCGCGATGACGATGCCGATCCGGCCGGCGAGCAGCCGCTCGGTGGCCTGGCGTACCCGGTTCTCGGTGACCGGGTCGAGCCGGGCGGTGGCCTCGTCGAGGATCACCACCTGCGGGTCCCGGACCAGGATCCGGGCGAACGCCACGAGCTGCTCCTGCCCGGCGGAGAGCGCCTGCCCGCCCTCACCGAGCCTGGTGTGCACCCCGTCGGGCAGCTCGGCGACCCAACCGTCCAGCCCCAGCTCACCCAGCGCCCGGGGGGCTTCGTCGAGCAGGTCGGGGTCGAAGAGGGCGACGTTCTCGGCGAGCGTGCCGGCCAGGATCTCGGTGCGCTGCGGCACCACGGCGATCCACTGCCGCAGCCGCTCCACGTCGAGGTCCACCAGGTCGGTGTCGCCGAGGAAGACGGTGCCGCGCGGCACCTCCACCGCCCGGGTGAGCACCTTGGCGAGGGTCGACTTGCCCGACCCGGTCCGCCCCACCAGGGCGTAGGACCGGCCACGGGCGAAGGTGAGTCGCACGTCGCGCAGCGCCGGGCCACGGTCGGCGTCCGAGGTGGCGGGGTAGCGGAAGGTGAGCCCCCGCACGGTGAGGTCGCCCTCGGCCGGGGCGACGCCGCCGGCGGGTTCCTGACGGGCGTCGGAGAGCAGTTGCACGCGGGCCCACGCGCCGAGCGCGTACTGCAGGTGCGGCACCCAGCGGGCGATGTGCTCGACGGTGGCCCCGAAGGCGAGGGCGAGCAGCCAGATCGCGGTGAGCCGGGTGCCGTCCACCCGGCCGGTGGTGAGCGCCCAGGCCCCGGCGAGGACGACGGCGGCGATGCCGGCCCGGATACCCCCGCCGGCGACGGTGGTGACCTTCGCGGACATGAGGAACACCCGCTTGCCGCGGGCCAGCACCTCGGCGGCGCGCCGGGCGTACAGCCGCAGCACGTACGGCTGGGCGAGGCTGGTCCGTACGTCGTCCTGGCCGTGGACGGCCTCCTCCATCACCGCGGCGAGATCGGACCAGGCCTCCTCCTCGGCCATCCGGGCCGGGCCGATGCGGGCGGTCGGCCGGCGCAGCAACACGCCGAGCAGCGCGGTCAGCACCACCATGCCGACCCCGGCGGGCCACCAGACGAAGAGCGCGCTCACCGTGGCCAGCAGGCAGACCGCCAGCCCCTGGGCGAGCCGGACGCCGGTGTTCCGCAGCTCGGAGGCGACCTGGTAGACGTCGTTGTCGATGCGGTCGAGCAGCTCGCCGACCGGGGTGGTCTCCAGGGTGGGCAGGTCCTGCCCGAGGGCCACCCGGCAGAGCCGGCGGCGTACGTCGGCCGACCAGTCCGCGGTGACCCGGGCCATCACCAGCCCGATCACCAGGTCGCTGACGACGACGGCGACCAGCGCGGCGGCCAGCAGCACGAACCAGCCGCTCGACCGCTGCACGAGGACCGGGCCGGCCAGCGCGGAGGCGGCCGCCTGACCGCCGGCACCGAGGACGGTCAGGAACCCCACGAGGGCCATGCGGCGGGGTGCGGTGGCCCAGAGATCTCGGAGCAGGCGCATGGACAGTCCTCCGGACTCGGGTCGGTGGGGGCGGTACCCCCAGCCTTCCGGCCCGGCCGCGACGGCTCAAACCATTTACGTGCGGTTCACGTCTGGGCGACCCGGCGGACGATACCGAGCAGCGCCTCCTGCACGTCCTCGATCGGCCGGTCCGGCTGAAAGACCAGCCAGTCCACGGCCACCACCAGACCCACGCCGAACAGCGCCGAGCTGGCCGTACGCACGTCCAGGTCGGCGGGGAGGTCACCGCTGGCCACGCCCGCCCGTACGGTCTCCGCGATCACCTCGATGGCCTCGCCGCGCAGCAGCCGCAGGGTCTGCTGCCACTCGCGGTTGGTGCGCCACATCTCGGAGAGCAGGAGCTGGGCGAAGGCCCGGTAGCGGCGGATGTACTCCAGCTCGGCGCGGACCAGCGCGGCGAGCGCCTCGCGGGGCGGCAGCCCGGCGACCGCGGCGCGGAAGTCGGCGGTGAGCAGGCCGATACCGTGCCGCAGCAACTCCTCGAAGAGGACCGTCTTTGACTCGAAGTTGTAGTAGACGGTCCCCTTCGCCACCCCGGCCCGGGCGGCGATGTCGTCCACGGTGGTGGCGGAGAAGCCCTGCTCGGCGATGAGCTCCACCGCCGCCACGAAGAGGCGCTGGCGGGTGTCCTCCCGTCGGCGCGACCGTCCGTCCGTCACTCGCCCTCCCCGTCGACCGGTCCGGTGCGGGCCGCCGGAGCGACCCGCGCCGGGGGCCGGGCGCCACCGCCGTGCCGCCCATGAGCATCCTCACATGACCAGTTCGGGGTGCAGCTTGGCCGGGGTGAGCCGGCGGGACCGGCGCGCCGCGCCGACGGTGAGCGCCAGCGCGCCCGCGCCGAAGGCGACCAGCACCAGAGCCCCGGTGACCACCGGCCCGGCCGGGCCGCCGTTGATGGTGTGCCGCAGCCCGGCCACCACGTACGTCATCGGCAGCCAGGGGTGGATCGCCTGGAAGAAGCCGGGCGAGGTCTGCACCGGGTAGGTGCCGCCGGAGGAGGTGAGCTGCAGCATCAGCAGGGCCAGCGCGGCGAGCCGGCCGGCCGGGCCGAGCGCCACGCCGAGCAGCTGCATGATCGCGGTGAACGCCAGCGAGGTCAGCGCGAGCAGGCCCAGCGTCGCCATCCGGTGCTGCGGGTCGAGGCCGAGCACCAGGGTGACCACGGTGAACAGCACGGCGGACTGGGCCAGACCGATCGCCGCGGCGGGCAGCCAGCCGGCGAGGGCGACCCGCCAGCCGGGCGCCCCGGACATCACGTGCCGCCGGTTGACCGGCCGCAGCAGCATGTACGTGATCATCGCGCCGACCCAGAGCGCCAGGGCCAGGAAGTACGGCGCGAAACCCACCCCGTACGAGCCGGCCGGGTGGTGCGCGGTGCGGAGCAGGCCGACCGGGTCGCCGAGGATGTCGGAGCGGCTGTCCGCGTCGTGGTACCCGGGCAGCTTCCGCTCACCGGCCGCGAGCCCGTCGGCGAGGTCGCCGGCGCCGCTCTCCAGCTTGGTCAGCCCGTCGGCGAGCCGGTTGCTGCCGCTGCTGAGCTGGGCCAGGCCGCCGTCGAGCTGCCGGGCACCGGTGGCGAGCCGGTAGAGCCCGCCGCGGAGCTGGTGGGCGCCGTCCGTGGCGCTGCCCAGCCCGTCGCGGAGCTTGGCGCTGCCCTGGGCGAGGGTGTTGAGCCCGCTGGCGAGCTGGTCGACCTGGGCGCGGGCGGCGGCGACGTCGTCGGCCAGGTGCGGCGCCGCGGCGGCGACCTCCCGAGCGGTCTGCTCGACCTCGGTCATCTGCTTCTTGAGCGCCGTGAGGTCGGTCCGGTCGAGGGCGGACGTCATGGCGCGGGCCGCGGTGACGGCGTTGTCGGCGGCCCGCCGCGCGGCGACGAGGTTGGGGTCGTCGGCCAGCTCGGGGTGCGTCTTGACCACGGCGTCGAGGCGGTCGCGGACCTGCTCGGCCTGGGTCACCACCTCGTCGGCCCGGGCCGGGAGCGCGTCGAGGCCGTCGGCGAGCGCCTGCGCGCCCTCGGCGACCAGGCTGGCGGCCCGCTGGATGTCGGCGGCGTTCCGGCGCAGCAGCGGCTCGTACCGGTCGGCGGCGGCGTCCACCTTGGCCGCGGCGGCGCGGGTCTCGGTGGCCGCGCGGTTGGTGCCGTCGGCGATCTGTGCCGCGCCGGTGTAGAGCTGGTCGAGGCCGCTGGCGAGCTGCTCCGCTCCCCGCACGGACTGGTTGAGGCCGCCCGCGAGCTGCCCGGCGCCGTCCTCGGCGGTGCCCAGCCCGTCGGCGAGCTGTCCGGCCCCCTGCTGCGAGGCGCCGAGCCCGTCGTGGAGCTTGCCGGCCCCGTCGGCGGCCCGGCCGGTCTCGGCCTTGGCGTCGGTGAAGCCGATCAGCATCCGGTCGAAGTACGACGCCGCGGTGCTCTCCGCGGCGGCGGCCCGGATCTCGCTGAACGCGGAGCGGGCGAGCAGCCCGGACAGGTAGTTGGTGGCGTCGTCGTTGACCACCTTCAGCTCGCCCCGGCGGGCCGGCTGGTCCGGTTCCGGACTGGCGACGAGGGTGGCGGAGAAGTCGGCGGGGATGGCGAAGACCAGGTGGTACCGCCCGTCGCGCAGCCCCTCGGTCGCGTCGGCCTGGTCGGTCACCGTCCAGCCGAAGACCTTCCGGTCCAGCAGCTCGTCGGTGAGGTCCCGCCCGGCGTGCACCTCGCTGCCGTCGCCGGCCTTCGCCGACCGGTCGGCGTTGACCAGGGCGACCGGGATCCGGTCGAGGTTCCCGTACGGGTCCCAGAAGGCGTAGAGGTAGAGGGCTCCGTAGAGCAGCGGGATGACGGTGAGGACGGCGAGCGCGGCGCGCGGCAGCCGGCCCCGGGTCATCCGGCGCAACTCGAAGAGCGCGAGTCGAACGACACTCATGCCTTCACCTCGGCGGTCTGGTTCTGGTCGGCCGCGACGTGCGGCGCGACCATGGCGGGGGTGGGGAGGGACGGGTCGCCGATCCGGTGCACGATCGCGGTGGCGCCCGGCTCGACGGCCCGGGCGCTGGCGATCACCGCGTACCCCTGGTCGGCGAGGCGGGCCAGGGCGGCCCAGATCCACTCCCGCTCGCGGGCGTCGGAGCCGGCGTCCACGCCGTCGGCGACGATCAGGCTCGGGCCGCTGAGGCTGGCCAGCACCAGCCCGAGCACCTGACGCTCGACGGGGGTGAGGTCCCGGCCGTACCGGTCGGGGTCGAGCGGAGCGTCGGTGAAGCCGGCGCCGGCGATCGCGGCGGCGAAGGCGTCCCGGCGGTACGCCCGGCGGGCCCGCACGGCGGCGACCGGGACGAGTTGCCGGCGGCGGCGCGGCACCGGCCCGAGCAGCAGCAGCCGCTCCTGGATGTGCTCGGCCACGGTCAGTGTTGGGTCGGGTTCGTGCACGCCGACGACCTGCCCAAGCGCCGCTGGCCCCCGGCGGCGCAGTTCCCCGTCGGTGTGCGGGAAGCGCCCGGCCAGGGTGAGCAGCAGCGAGGTACGCCCGCTGCCCGGCGGCCCGGTCACCGCGTGCAGCTCGCCCGCCTCGGCGACGAGGTCCACGTCCCGGTACACCCAGCCGCGGCGGGTCCGCAGCCCGAGCCCGCCGGCCTCGACGATCTTCATCGTCCCGTCCTGAAAACTAAACTGACTGGTCAGTGCAAAAACATGCCCAGCATAACGCCGGCTGTCCGGTTCGGCGCAATTCGGAGCGGCGTGATCCCGGCCATGCCGCAGCCAGCAGGCGATCGCTGTGCCGAGGCGTGGAAAGGACCCCTCAGAAGAGGACGGTGGCGAGGGTGCCCACCGGGCGGAAGCCGCAGCGCTCATACACCCGCCGGGCGGGCAGGTTGAAGTCGTTGACGTAGAGGCTGACCGTCGGGGCGACCCGGATCAGCGCGTCCCGTACCACCGCCGCCATGGCCGCCGTGGCGATGCCCCGGCCCCGCCACTCCGGCGCCACCCAGACCCCCTGCACCTGGGCGGTCCGCCTGGTGACCACGGCCAACTCGGCCTTGAAGATCACCTTGCCGTCCGCGAACCGGGCGTAGGCGCGGCCCGCGCGGACCAGGTCGGCCACCCGCCGCCGGTAGCCGCGCCCACCGTCCTCGGCCAGCGGCGAGACGCCGACCTCCTCGGTGTACATCGCCACGGCCGCCGGGAAGAGCCGATCGACCTCACCGCTGCGCACCCGGCGCACCTCGGAGTCGGCCGCCACCGCGGGCAGGGCGTCCGTGGCCAGCAGCGGCTGGTTCGGGCGTACGTCCCGAGCCGGCCCCCAGTACGCGGAGAGGCGATCCCAGAGCCCGAGCACCGCGTCGGCGCGCCCGACGATCGAGGAGCAGAGCCGCTCCTCGGTGCTCAACTGGTCGGCGAAGGCCGCCACCGCCGGCGCCGTGGCGAGCACCGGCGTCAGGTTGCCACCCAGCCAGCAGATCGACTCCAGGTGGCGGCGGGAGCCGTAGCCCAGGATCCGCCCCTCGGCCCGCCACCAGGCCAGCCCGCGGGCCGCCACCCGCTCGGCGACCTGCGCGCCGGCATAGGGGTCGAGGTCCAGCAGCCGCTCGACCGCGCGGCGCTCCGACTCCCCCAGTTGGCGTACCGGCACCGTCAGCACGGATACCAGCCTGCCAGATGCACCCCGGCGCGCGCGGGCTGACCTGCGGACCGCGACGGGATGTCCGGCCCCGGATCGCCGAGCCGCGACTCAGCCGACCGGCGGCCCCGGCGAGCTGCCGCCCCGGTGACCTGCAGCGCAGCCGGCCGCCGGTTCGGCCGAGGGGCGGAAAACCGAGCGGCGGCTCAGCCAAGCGGCAGCGGTGCGGCAACCGGCTCAGCCCAGCGGGAGCGGTGCCGCGACCGGCTCAGGCCAACCCGGACCGGCGCGGCCGCCGGCTGAGCCCGAGCGCCGCAGCCGCCGGCTCACCCGACCGGGACCGGCGCGGCCGCCGGCTCGGCCGGCCGGGTCCGCCCGGCCCAGGCCACCACCGGCGGCACCAGCACGCCGAGCAGCAGGAACAGGCCGCCGAGCAGCAACCAGCCCGGTACGCCCCAGCCGACGGCCAGGGTGGTCACCACCACCGGCGCCACCATCGAACCAAGCTGCATGCCCATCCCGTACGCACCCTGGTACTGGCCCTGCGCGTGCGCCGGGGCGAGGCCGAACGAGATGCCCCAGCCGGCTGCGGCGTGCCACAACTCGCCCACCACGTGCACCAGCGCCCCGCCGAGCAGCAGCGGCACGGCGACCGCGGTGGGTACGCCGCCACTGGCCGCGAAGAGCACGCAGGCAACCGCGATGACCGCGCCGGCGCGCCGGGCGGCCCGGCCAGCGCCGGCCAGCTCCTCGGTACCGCGCGAGGCGCGGACCTGGAAGAGCACCACGACCACGGTGTTGACCAGCAGGCATGCCGAAATGAGCCAGCGCGGGGCGCTGGTGTGCCCGGCGATCCACAGCGGCAGGGCGATGTTGATCAGGCCGAAGTGCATCGACATCAGCCCGTCGAGCACGGTGAAGGCGAGGAACGGGCGGTCCCGCAGCGCGATCAGCCGTGGCCCGTGTGCCGGCGCCGGCACCGGCGGCACGGGTGGCAGCCGGAGCAGCACCGCGGCGGCCACCAGGTACGTGGCGCAGTCGAGCAGGATCAGCGACACGTACGCGGTCCGGGTGTCGGCGGCCAGGGCGACGCCGGCCAGCACGGTGCCGACCGAGATCCCGACGTTGGTGACCGCGCGCAGGTAGGCCCGGGTGCGTACCCGCTGGTTCGGGGGCACCGCGCCGGCGATCAGCGCACCCCGGGCGCCCCGGGTGGCCGAGTCGGCGACCGCCATCAGCACCCCGACCACCAGGAAGCCGGCGAACGAGCGGACGGCCACCAGGGCGGCGGTGAATCCGGCGGAGGCGAGCAGCGCGGCGATCTGGAGGCCGCGCGGGCCGAGCCGGTCGGCCAGGTAGCCCATCGGGGTGCTGGCGACCAGGCTCACCAGCGCCGTGATGGTGAGGCCGACGCCGACCTGGGCCACCGTGAGCCCGACCGAGCGGGTCAGGAAGAGGGCGCTGGCGGTCAGCCAGGTGCCCCGGCCGACGGTGTTGACCAGCGTGGAGAGGGCGAGCGTCCGGGCCGGACCCGGTTCGGGAAGCAGGCGCACGTCGGGCAGCTTAACAAGACGTACGTACGGTTTTGCACTTCACCATCAGAACGTCTTGTCTACGATGCATTGCCGATATATCGTCGACGCATCAGCGATACGACGACAGAGGGAGAGCCCGATGGGTTTCCACCGACGGATGCACGCCATGCACGAGATGCGGATGCGCGGCTTCGGCTTCCCGCCCGTACCCCCGGGTCCGCCGTTCCCGCCCGGACCGCACGGCCACGGGCATGGCCGCGGCGGACGCGGCCGCGGCCGGGGCCGCCGGCCCAACGTGCGCGGCGCCGTGCTGGCCCTGCTCACCGAGCGACCGATGCACGGCTACGAGATGATCCAGGAGATCGACTCCCGGACCGGCGGTGCCTGGCGGCCCAGCCCCGGTTCGATCTACCCCACCCTGCAACTGCTGGAGGACGAGGGTGTGATCACCGCGGCCGCCGACTCCGACGGCGGCCGGAAGCGGTTCGCCCTCTCCGAGCAGGGCCGGGAGGAGGCGGCCACGGCGGCCCAGACTCCGCCCTGGGCGGAGTTCGCCGAGACGACCGTCAACAGCTGGCACGACATCCGCGACGCCGGCGCGCAGGCGATGCACGCGCTGCGCCAGGTGATGATGACCGGCACCGACGACCAGCGGGAACGCGCCGCGCAGGTGCTCGACGAGACCCGCCGCAAGCTGTACGCCATCCTCGCCGAATCCGAGTGAGCACGGCCGGCACGCCGGCCGGGGTGGCCAGGACCCGACCACCCCGGCCGGCGCCGGCGTCCGGTCAGCCGCGCCGGCGCGCGGTGACCAGCAGATACTCCCACCGCATCGCTCCGGCCTCGAAGTGCCGCCGCGCGAGGTCGGCGAGGTCCTGATCGAGGCCGGCGACCCGGTCGGGGTCGCCGGCGATCGCCCGGTAGACCGCGATCGTCGGTCCGTAGTGGGCCTTGAAGAAGTCCCGGAACGCCTCCGGGCCGGCGAACCGGTCCACCGTGACCGCCTGACGGCGGGTGACGACGTCGGTGACCCGGTCCCCGAGCAGCGCGCGGACATGGTCCTCGCTCCCCCACAGCGGCGGGGGCTGCGCGCCCGGCCGTGGCGGTGGGGCGTACGGCTTCATGGTGGCGAACATCTGCCCGATGAACCCCTCGGGCGTCCAGTTGACCAGGCCGATCGTGCCACCCGGGCGACAGACCCGGACCAGTTCGTCGGCGCCGGCCTGGTGCCGGGGCGCGAACATCACGCCCACGCAGGACAGGACCCGGTCGAACTCGCCGTCGGCGTACGGGAGCGCCTCGGCGTCGGCCTGCTGCCACGTCAGCTCGGCGCCGCGCGCCGCGGCGAGCGCCCGCCCGATCTCCAGCAGCTCAGGCGTCAGGTCACTGGCGACCACGTCGGCCCCGGCCAGGGCCGCCGGAATGGCCGCGTTGCCGGTCCCGGCGGCGACGTCCAGCACCCGGTCGCCGGGGCCGACGCCGGCCGCCTGGACCAGGGTCGCCCCCAGCTCCGGGATGACCTCCGCGGCGACGGTGGCGTAGCTGCCGAGCGCCCACATCTGGCGGTGCCCGGCCTTCACGGCCCGATCCCGCTCCATCGACTCGATCATCACTGCTCCTCTGCCTCGTCCTTCACTACGGACGGTAGGCAGCGGGCAACCGGCAACCTAGTACGAGATGTGTACCGGTCCCGACAGCTTCCTGGTCGGGCCGGCGGCACCGGCGTAGCGTGCCGGCCATGGGGGCCTCCTACCACCAGTTCTGCCCCGTCGCGAAGGCCATGGAGCTGCTCGACGAGCGGTGGACGCTGCTCGTGATCCGGGAGTTGGTGAGCGGGTCCGAGCGGTTCAACGAGCTGCGCCGCGGCCTGCCCCGGATGTCGCCCAGCCTGCTGTCCCGGCGACTGCACCAGCTCGTCCGGGCCGGCGTCGTGGAGCGGCACGTCGAGGGCCCCGACGTGCGGTACGTCCCGACCCAGGCGGGGCGGGAGTTGCGGCCGGTGCTCGAGGCGCTCGGCGCGTGGGGCGTCCGCTGGATCGGTGAGCTGGGTGACGCGGACCTGGACCCGAAGCTGCTGCTGTGGGACATGCACCGCCACGTCGACCACGGCGCCGTCCCGGACGGGCGGACGGTCGTCCAGTTCCGCTTCCACGACGTGCCGGCCGACCTGCGGGACTGGTGGCTCGTCATCACCGCCGGGGAGGCCGACGTCTGCGACGTGGACCCGGGCCACGAGGTCTCCGTGACGGTGCGCGCGAGCCTGCGCGGCCTGGTGCAGGTCTGGCTCGGCGACCTGAGCTGGCCGGAGGCGCTGCGCGGCGGCGCGGTGCAGGTGGCCGGCCCGGAGGCGCTCCGCCGGGCCCTGCCCGGGTGGTTCACCCTCTCCGAGTTCGCTGCCGTGCCCAGGCCGACGGTGCGGGCCTGACCCCGGACGGGCCGGAAACGACACGTGCGGCTGCCCCCCGGCGGGGACAGCCGCACGTCGTGGCGGATCCGCGCTCAGTGCACGGTGACGGTGGCTCCGGGAACCAGGTCGCGGAGCTCCTCGGGGATCTCGGCGCCCATCTCGGCGGCGAGCCGGAGCGCCTCCTCGATCAGGGTCTCCACGATCTGCCCCTCGGGGACGGTCTTGATGACCTGGCCCTTCACGAAGATCTGGCCCTTGCCGTTGCCGGAGGCGACACCGAGGTCGGCCTCCCGGGCCTCGCCCGGGCCGTTCACCACGCAGCCCATGACGGCGACGCGCAGCGGCACCGGAAGCCCCTCCAGACCGGCGGTGACCTCCTCGGCCAGCTTGTAGACATCCACCTGGGCCCGGCCGCAGGACGGGCAGGAGACGATCTCCAGGCCCCGCTCGCGCAGGCCCAGCGACTCCAGGATCGCGGCGCCGACCTTGATCTCCTCGACCGGCGGGGCGGAGAGGGAGACCCGGATGGTGTCGCCGATCCCCTCGGCCAGCAGCGCGCCGAAGGCGACCGCCGACTTGATGGTGCCCTGGAACGCCGGGCCGGCCTCGGTGACACCCAGGTGCAGCGGGTAGTCGCACTTCTCGGCAAGCTGCCGGTACGCGCGGATCATCACCACCGGGTCGTTGTGCTTGACCGAGATCTTGATGTCCCGGAAGCCGTGCTCCTCGAAGAGGGAGCACTCCCAGAGCGCCGACTCGACCAGCGCCTCGGCGGTGGCCTTGCCGTACTTGGCCAGCAGCCGCTTGTCCAGCGAGCCGGCGTTCACGCCGATCCGGATCGGCACGCCCGCGTCGCCGGCGGCCTTGGCGATCTCCTTGACCTTGTCGTCGAACTGCCGGATGTTGCCCGGGTTCACCCGGACCGCCGCGCAGCCCGCGTCGATCGCGGCGAACACGTACTTCGGCTGGAAGTGGATGTCGGCGATCACCGGGATCTGCGACTTCTTCGCGATCGCCGGCAGCGCCTCCACGTCGTCCTGCGAGGGCACGGCGACCCGGACGATCTGGCAACCGGACGCGGTGAGCTCGGCGATCTGCTGCAGCGTCGCGTTGACGTCGGCGGTCAGGGTGGTGGTCATCGACTGCACCGAGACCGGCGCGCCCCCACCGACCGGCACCGAGCCGACCATGATCTGGCGGCTGGCCCGGCGCGGGGCGAGCGGCGGCGGCGGTACGGGCGGCATACCGAGACTGACAGCGGTCACTTCAGGCACTCACCTTGAGAAGAGCGTGATCGGGTTGATGACGTCCGCGGTGACGGTCAGCAGCGTGAACGCGCCACCGATGAGGATCACCGCGTACGTGATGGGCATGAGCTTGAGGTAGTCGACGCGACCCGGGTCCGGGCGGCGCAGGCGTGCGTAGAGCCAGGACCGGACCCGCTCGAACCAGGCGATCGCGATGTGCCCGCCGTCCAGCGGGAGCAGCGGCAGCAGGTTGAACACCCCGATGAAGAAGTTCAGCGAGACGAAGAGCATGAAGAACCCGTACCAGGCGTCGTTCGCCACGAACTCGCCACCGAGCCGGCTGGCGCCGACCACGCTGATCGGGGTGTCCATGTCCCGCTCGCCGCCGGTGATCGCCGTCCACAGGGCGGGCACCTTCTGCGGGATCCGCTGCATGGCGTGCGCGGTCTGCACCGCCATGGTGCCGGTGAAGTCGGCGGTGGCGCCGATCGCGGCGACCGGACCGTACTCGATCCGGGCCGGCGTGGTGGGCCGGAGCCCGACGCCGAGCGCGGCGACCGACGAGGCGGCACCCTTCGGGTCACCGAGCGGCGGGCGCTGCACGGCCGCGAGATCGACGGTGGCGGTGGCCGGCTTGCCGTCTCGGACGTAGTCGACGGTGGCCGTGCCCGGCTCGGTGGCGCGGACCACGTCGAGCATGTCGCCCCAGGTGGAGACCGGCTTGCCGTTGACCGCGGTGATCCGGTCGCCGTCCTTGAGCTGGGCCTTCGCGGCTGGGCTGGCCGGGTCGCCGGCCTGGCAGGCGCGGTTGGCGTTCTCCACCACCACGCACGGGGCCAGGGCGATGACCGCCGGCTCGGCCTTGAAGCCTGCCTCGGTCGTCGGGGCCTTGGGGTTGGGCAGGCCGACAGAGATCGCCATGACCCAGAGCGCGCCCAGCGCCAGGGCGAAGTGGGTGATGGAGCCGGCGGACATCACGATCGTCCGCTTCCAGACCGGGTACCGCCACATGGCGCGCGGCTGGTCGGCCGGCTCGACGTCGTCGTCCTGCGGGGTCATCCCGACGATCTTGCAGAAGCCGCCGAGCGGGATGCCCTTGATGCCGTACTCGGTCTCGCCCCGCCGGAACGACCACAGCGTCGGGCCGAAGCCCACGAAGTATCGGGTGACCTTCATCCCGAACGCCTTGGCGGTGAGCATGTGCCCCGCCTCGTGCAGGCTCACCGAGACGAGGATGAACACGGCGAAGAGCACCACCCCGAGCAGGTTTGCCATCAAGCTCCTTCCACCGACCCGTAGATGATCTTCTGGGCGTACCCCCGTGCCCACGACTCGGCGGCGAGCACGTCCTCGACGGTACCCGGTTCGCCGAATTCCGGAGCGTCCTCCAGCACACGCTGGAGGGTGTCGACGATGCCGAGGAACGGCAGCCGCCCGGCGACGAACGCCGCCACGCACTCCTCGTTCGCCGCGTTGTAGATCGCCGGGCGGCAGCGCCCGGCCTCCCCGGCCGCCTTCGCCAGGGCGACCGCCGGGAAGGCGGCGTCGTCGAGGGGGAAGAACTCCCAGCTGTGCGCCCTGGTCCAGTCGACCGCGGCGGCGGCCTCGGGCACCCGGTCGGGCCAGCCGAGGCCGAGCGCGATGGGCAGCCGCATGTCCGGCGGGCTGGCCTGGGCGAGGGTGGAGCCGTCGGTGAACTCGACCATCGAGTGGATCACCGACTGGGGGTGGACCATCACCTCGATGTCGGCGTACGGCACGTCGAACAGCTCGTGCGCCTCGATCACCTCCAGGGCCTTGTTGACCATGGTGGCGGAGTTGATCGTGACGACCGGGCCCATGTTCCAGGTCGGGTGGGCCAGGGCCTGCTCCGGCGTGACCTCGGTGAGCTCGTCCCGCCGCCGGCCCCGGAACGGCCCGCCGCTGGCGGTCACCACGAGCCGGCGTACCTCGCCCCGGGTGCCGCCGCGCAGGCACTGCGCCAGCGCCGAGTGCTCCGAGTCCACCGGGACGATCTGCCCCGGCCGCCGCACCGCGGCCTTCACCAGGGGGCCGCCGGCCACCAGCGACTCCTTGTTGGCCAGCGCGAGGGTACGCCCGGCGCGCAGCGCGGCCAGGGTCGGCGCCAGCCCGAGCGAGCCGACCACCCCGTTGAGCACCACGTCGCACGGCCACCCGGCCAGCTCGGTCATCGCGTCCGGCCCGGCCACGATCTTGGGCAGCTTGAAGTCGCCGGTGGCCCAGCCACGCCGGCTCGCCTCTGAATAGAAGGCGAGCTGGAGGTCCTGGGCGGCGGAGGCCTTCGCCACGCCGACCACCTCGACGCCCAGCTCCAGGGCCTGCGCGGCGAGCAGGTCCACGTTGCCGCCACCGGCGCCGAGCGCCACCACCCGGAACCGGTCCGGGTTACGTCGGATGATGTCGATGGCCTGGGTACCGATCGAGCCGGTCGAGCCGAGCAGGACAAGTTCGCGGAGAGAACTCACCCGCCCATTCTTCCCCAGCGCCGCTGAGCGTCCGCTGGGAGCCTCAGTTTGCGTCGTCCGATCCCTCGACCGGGGACTCGTCGCCGCCCTCGACCAGGGACTCGTCGTCGTCCTCGATCGGCGCCTCCTCGTCGAGGAGGTCCGCCGGATCGACGGAGAACTCGAACGGCTGCTTCATGACAAAGGTGCTGCCGGCCGCCGCGGCGGCAAGCGGGCGGTACTCCCCGTCGATCAGCTCGTAGAGCGCCATGGCGGGAACCCGGTTACGCAGGTCGACCCGGAGGAAGAAGGGCACGCCGGCGGCGGCGTACTCCCGGGGCCGGTCGATCACGTCCTTGCGCCGGTTGCCCGGCGACACAATCTCACCGAGCAGCACGGCCTCGGCGATGTCCATCGCCACCTGTCCGCGACCGGAGGAACGCAGCACCGCGATGTCAGGGATGAACAGATCATCGCCGGAGACGATGTTGACCTCGTGGTAGAGCCACAACTTGGCCCGCCGGGCCGCCTGCTTCAGCAAGTAGGCGAGGTCCAGCTCGGCATTCTGGTGGTCAAATCCGGCGTGTGGTGTCACGATCACGCTTCCGCTCAGGACCTCGACCTTGGGGCCGTTGGTCTCCGGCAACAGCTTGAGGGCGAGCTGGGCCGTCCACGGCTCGTCGTGCCAGCGCAGCACGTCGAAGGACGGCTCGCCGCGCTGCGGCGCCGGTTCCGGCGCGTAAGCGGCCTGGGCCACCGGACTCACCCCCTCAGCGGAACATCGTGCTACCCACCACCCTAGTCGCGCCGCCCCGAGCCCAGCCGGATCGCACAACCTGTGCGTCGGCACAGCTCGGTTCCCGCCGAGCGGTCCACCAGCAGGCCCGGTACCCACCTGTTGATCTCCGCCGAACGGCTACGAATCGGCGCGCAGCACGAAGGTCTCCAGGTCGACGCCGCCGTACCAGTCGGTGCGGACGCCGAGGTAGGTCATGCCGAGACGCCTGGTCACCGCCATCGACGGCTCGTTGCCCGCCATCACCACCGCGTAGACCTGCCGGGTGCCGGTGGCGAACTCGCGGTCCAGCACGGCCCGGGCCGCCTCGGTGGCGTAGCCGTGCCCCTGCGAGTCGGGGTGCAGGTGCCAGCCGATCTCGATGTCGTCGGTCGGCGTGACCCCGTCCCGCCCGGGCAGCGGCTTCAACAGGACGCTGCCGGCCGCCCGGCCCGCGTCGCGCGGCTCGATCGCCCAGAGGCCCCACCGGCCGGCGTACGGGTCGTACCGGTCCCGCCAGGCGCGTACCCGCTCCGCCGCCTCGGCCGGGTCGGTCATCCGCCCCTTGCCCCCGCCCAGCCAGCGCATCACCTCGTCCCGCGAGTAGATGTCGTAGATCCGGGCCAGGTCGTCGGGCGCGTCGGTCCAGTCGCGGACCACCAGCCGCTCGGTCGAGGCGATCATCATGCCGAGGCATCGTAGCCCGTCCCCCACCCCCGCCAGACCCTCGCGAGTTGACCAAGACGTTTGCGTCGCGTGAGAAGCATTCACCGCCGCAAACTTCTTGATCAAGGAGAGGGCCGGTCGGGCGGGCGTGGTCAGGGGACTGGGACGGGAGGGGCCGGCTCGGACTCGCGGATGCCGTAGCGGCGGTGGACGCGGGCCAGCGGGCCGGGGGCCCACCAGTTCCAGCGGCCGAGCAGGCGCATGGTCGCCGGCACCAGCAGCGCCCGGACCAGCGTCGCGTCGACCACGATCGCGACGATCATGCCCACCCCGATGAGCTTGATGTACGACATGCCGCCGGTGGTGAAGCCGGCCACCACGATGATCAGCAGCAGCGCGGCGGCGGTGATGATCCGCCCGGTGCGCTGAAGGCCGCCGGCCACCGCGGCGGTGTTGTCGCCGGTGCGGTCCCACTCCTCCCGGACCCGGGAGAGCAGGAACACCTCGTAGTCGGTGGCCAGCCCGAAGAGCACCGCGAGCATGAGGATCGGGTTGCTCGGCTCGATGAAGCCGGTCGGGGTGAAGCCGAGCAGGCCGGCCAGGTGGCCGTCCTGGAAGATCCAAACCACCACGCCGAACGACGCGCCGATCGAGAGCAGGTTCATCAGCACCGCCTTGACCGGCAGCACCACCGAGCCGAAGGCGAGGAAGAGCAGCACCAGCGTGGCAGCGGCCATCAGCAGTGCCATCCAGGGCAGCCGGTCACCGAGGCTGTCCAGCAGGTCCCGGTCGGCGCCGGGCCGCCCGCCGACCAGCACCTCGGCCCCGGCCGGGCCGGGCAGGTCGCGCAGGGCGCGGACCACCCGCTGCCCGGTGTCGCCGGTCGGTTCGCCGGGGTAGCTCACCGAGAGCAGCGTGCTCTCCCCACGCTGGGCGGCGACCTGCACCCCGGTCACCCCCGGCACCGCCGCGATCCGGTCGGCGAAGCCGCGCGCCACCTCGGCCGGCGCCCCGGAGACCAGCACGTCGATCGGGGCGACCTGGCCGCCGGGGAACTCGGCGGCGATCCGTTCGGAGACCACCCGGGGCGCGGCGTCCGCCGGCAGCACCCGCTCGTCGAAGCCGCCGAAGGTGATCCGCAGGAACGGCGTGGCCAGCACGACAAGCACCAGCGCGACCCCGACCAGGTAGCGCACCGGGCGGCGCATCACGCTCCGCGCGATCCGGGCCCAGGCGCCGCCCGCGCCGGCCTCCGCCGGCCCGGCCCGCCGCGCCCCGCGCCACCTCGGCAGGGGTACGCGCACCGCGTCGATCCGGTGGCCGAGCACCGCGAGCAGGGCCGGCAGCACGGTCAACGCGGCCAGCATGGCGACCAGGACGGCGGCCACGCCACCGAGCCCCATCGAGCGGAGGAATGCCTGCGGGAAGATCAGCAGGCTGGCCAGGGCCAGGGCGACGGTGAGCCCGGAGACCAGCACGGTCCGGCCGGCGGTGGCCATGGTGCGGCGGATCGCCTCGCCAGGGTCATGCCCGGCGGCGAGTTCCTCGCGGAACCGGCTGACCACGAAGAGGGCGTAGTCGACGGCCATGCCGAGGCCGATCAACGTGATGATGTTGATCGCGAAGATCGACACGTCGGTGAACAGGTTCACCAGGCGTACCGCGACGAAGGCGCCCAGGATGGCGAGCCCGCCGATGAGCAGCGGGGTGGTGGCGGCGACCAGTCCGCCGAAGATCAGCACGAGGAGCACCAGCAGCACCGGCAGGGACAGCATCTCGGCGCGGGTGATGTCCTCGGTGGTCTGCGTGTTGGCGTAGTGCTGGAAGGCGACCGCGCCGCCGACCTCGGTGCGCAGCCCGGGGGCGTCCAGCGCGGGGCGCAGCGCCTCGAACTGACCGGCCCGCGCGTCGTCGTCCGCGCCGGTGAGCCGGACGAGGGCGTAGGTGGCCCGCCGGTCGGTGGCGACCAGCGCCGGGGCCGGGCTGTCGTACCAGGTGGTCACGCTGGTCACCGCGGACCGCCCGCGCAGCCCGGCCACGGTGGCGGTGACCGGATCGCGGAACGCCGGCTGGTCGACCGTGGCGGTGTCGCTGGACCAGAGCACGACCACGTCGGCGCCCTGCCGGCCCAGCTCGCTGGTGATCCGCGCGGCGGTGCGGCTGGTCTCGCTGGCCGGGTCCTCGAACCCGCCCCCGGTCAGCTCGCCGAAGACCCCGGCGCCCCAGGTGGAGCCGAGAACCACGAGTGCCACGGCGGCGGCCAGCACCGCCCACCGGGCCCGTACCACCACTCGCCCCCACCAGGCGAACATCGCCTTCCCCCTCACCGACCGTTAAGGTCATATCCGGTAAGCATGAATCATTTGAGTGAACGGCGTTTACTATGTCAACGGCGTTCGCTCCGGTCAAGGGGGTCGACGGATGACCGCACCCACCCGGCGGGAACGCCTGCGTACGGCGACCCTGTCCGAGATCAAGGACGGGGCCCGGCGGCTGCTGGTGACCGGCGGGATCGAGGCGGTCTCGCTGCGGGCGATCGCCCGGGACATGGGCATGACCGCCCCGGCGATCTACCGGTACTTCCCCAGCCTGGAGGCGCTGATCGCCGGGCTCGCCGGCGACCTCTACGACGAGCTGCGCCAGGAGGTCGAGGCGGCCCGGGACGCGTCCGGCCCGGACCCGGCCGGCCAACTCCTCGAGATGTGCCGGGCGCTGCGACGGTGGGCCGTCGGCCACCCCGCCGAGTTCACCCTGATCTTCGGCAACCCGGTCCCCGGGGTGATCGAGTTCGCCGACCAGTGCGACAACCCCGACCATCCCGGGGCGCGCCTCGGGGCGGTCTTCCTCACCCCGTTCGTGGAACTCACCCGGGGCAGCCGGCTGCCGACCCCACCGGCGGAGCTGCTCCAGGAACGGCTCGGCGGACACCTCGCCCCGCTGGCGACCAACCACGGCCCGCTGCCGATCGACGTCGCGTACGCCTTCCTCTCCGCCTGGACCCGCCTCTACGGTCTGGTCGCCATGGAGGTCTTCGGCCACCTCGGCTGGGCGGTCGACGAGCCGGAGGCGCTCTTCGAGACCGAGCTGATCAGCCAGCTCCTCCAGTTCCGCCCGGCCGAACCCGGCGACGCCCTCCCCGAGGGAGGCGCGCGCCACTAGGCTGCCCGGACATGAGCGAGCGCAGCGAGCGAATCATCAGGCACAGTGCAATGGAGCCTCATGCGGTCGCCGAGCGAAGCGAGGTGGCCGCATGAGCGAGCGCAGCGAGCGAATCATCAGGCGCAGTGCAATGGAGCCTCATGCCGCCGCCGAGCGGGGCGAGGTGGCGGCATGAGCGAGCAACGGAGTGAGCTGCCGTCCCGCGCCGACGTCGTCGTGGTCGGCTCCGGGCACAACGGTCTGGTCTCGGCGATCCTGCTGGCCCGCGCCGGCCTCGACGTGCTGGTGCTGGAGGCAGCCGAGGTGATCGGCGGGGCCACCCGGACCGAGAGCCCGTTCCCGAAGGTGCCCGGCCTGCGCCACTCCACCGGCTCGTACCTGCTCGGGTTGATGCCGCCGGAGCTGCTCGCCACGCTCGACGTGAGCATCCCGGTGCTGCGCCGGGACCCGCACTACTTCCTGCCCACCCCGGGCGGGCTCGGCGCGCCGTACCTGCTCTTCGGCAGCGACGCCGCAGCGAGCCGGCGGCAGCTCGCGGAGATGTTCTCCCCGGCCGACGCGGCCGCCGACGACGCGCTCCAGGCCGAGCTGGCCCAGCTCCGCGAGGACCTGGCGCCGGCCTGGCTGGCCGAGCCGCTGCCGGTGGCGGAGACCGCCGAGCGGTACGTCCGCCCGGCGCTCCGGCAGGTCTTCGCGGACCTGGTCCGCGGCTCGGTCGCCGACTACCTGGCTCGCTTCGACTTCCGCTCCGAGCTGCTGGTCAGCATGTACGCGGTCACCGACGGTCTCTCCGGCCTCAACGCCGGCCCGGACGACCCCGGCACCGGGCACAACTTCCTGGTGCACAACATGTGCCGGCTGCCCGGCTCGGGCGGCACCTGGATGATCGCCCAGGGCGGCATGGGCACGGTCTCCCGGACCTTCGCCGAGGCCGCCCGCGTCGCCGGCGCCCGCATCCTGACCGGTACGCCCGTCACGGGGATCACCCTGGCCGGCGGCGCGGCGTCCGGTGTGGTGCTCGCCGACGGGCGGGAGGTGGCCGCCTCGGTGGTGCTGGGGGCCTGTGACCCGTACCGGTTGATGGAGCTGCTGCCCGACGGCGCGCTCCCGGCGCCGCTGGCCGAGCGGATGGCGGCGGTCCGCCGTCCCGGCACCACGCTCAAGCTCAACCTGGCGCTGCGCGGCCTGCCCCGGTTCTCCTGCCTGCCGGCGGACGCGCCCAGCCCGTTCGGCTCCACCATCCACCTGCTGCCCGGCTCGTCGTCGCTGGTCGGGCAGGGCGGCGAGTCGCCGATGGCCGCCCTGCGCGCCATGTGGGCGGACGTGCAGGCCGGGCGGCTGCCGGAGGAGCCGACCATCGAGTGGTACCTGCACACCACGGTCGACCCGTCGCTGGCCGACGACGCCGGGCACCACTCCTCGGCGCTGTTCGTGCAGTCGGTCCCGTACGAGCTTTCCGGCACCACCTGGGACGAGGCGCTGCCCGGCTACGTCGACAAGCTGGTGGCGATCTGCGAGCGGTACGCCCCCGGCACCGGCGACCTGATCGCCGATGCGGTGCCGCTGCCCCCGCCCGGCATCGAGGCGCACTTCGGCATCACCGGCGGCCACATCCACCACGTCGACAACACCGTCTCGTTCACCGACCGGATGCCGTACGCCACGGGCGTCGACGGGGTGTACGCGGGCAGCGCCGGCTGCCACCCGGCCGGCAGCGTGATCGGCGCGGCCGGCCACAACGCCGCCCAGCGCATCCTCGCCGACCTCGGCCGCTGAGGTGAGCAGGGGCCTTCGACGGAAGGCCCCTGCTCAACGCCGGGCGGGGATCAGCTGATCGCCTCGCCGGCCGGGGCCGGGGTGTCGGCGTCGGCGCGGTGCGCGCGGATCTTGTGGCCGACGCTGGTCAGGCAGCGGCCGCTGGCCAGGTCGAACCGCCAGCCGTGCAGCTGGCAGGTGAGCTGGTCACCGTCGACGACGCCGAACCGGCTCAGGTCCGCCTTGAGGTGCGGGCAGCGCCGCTGGACCACCCAGCCGTCCAACGTGATGTCCTCCGCGTCGACGGCCCGCTCGTGCTCGTCGTACCAGCCCTCCGCGTACTGGAGGCGCTCCTCGGACAGACACTTGAAGAACGCGTAGACGAACTCGTTGTACTGGCCGATCCGGGCCGCCGAGAAGCGGCAGGACAGGAAGAGCGAGTTGACCCAGTCCACCTCGCCGATGTGCAGCAGGTGCTCGATCAGCGCCCGCTCGGTACGGAACCGGTAACGGACCTTCTCGTCCGCGTACGGCCGGACCTCCTTGCCCGGGAAGTCCACCACGATCGACTCGACACTTTCTCCGTCGTAGCCGACCAGGTCGAAGCGGACCGGCCCGCCGACGCCCTTGGCCAGGTAGATCGACTCGTCCAGCAGCGGCTCGATCCGGCGCTTCATCTCGCCGAGCACGTCAAGCTCCGGGTGCCGCCAGGACTGCTTCTCGGCCTCGATGATCGGGCGCTTGCGCTCCCGCATCTCCTCCAGGTGGGCCACCTTGTTGGCGAAGAACTCGGCCACCGGCACCGGGTGGGTGGTGCTCGCGCCCTCGGTGGTGATCTCCGCGACGCTGCCCGGCAGCAGCACGATGCCGTTGGTGCCGCCGACCTTGGCGTACTCCTCCAGGAAGACCGACTGGTCGGGGAAGATGTTGCCCTCGTCGCCGAAGATGTCGTTGAACTGCCACAGCGTGTCGTCGAGGAAGCAGGGCGGGCCGGCGATCGGGAAGACGTGGTCGGCCTTCAGGTCGTCGATGTAGCGCCAGGTGCGGTCGAACTGCCGATCCCGCTTCTGCTTGCCGAACGCGGTCTTCGCCGCCTGCGGCAGCTCGTAGACCATCGGGTACCAGATCGCGCCGGAGAACTGCAGCAGGTGCGCGTGCACGTGGCCCAGCTCGGCGAAGACGCTCAGGTCGGCCGGGCGGGCGTCGTTCTGGTTGAGCAGCCGGACACCGTCGTACTCGACCCAGAGCGAGGAGTCACCGATCGGGCCGTCGGTCGGGCTGGTGAGCGCCTGGATCATGATCTTCAGGCCGCCGGGCAGCTCGACGACCTGCTCGTTCGGCGCCTTGAGGAACTTGGTGAAGCCCAGTTCCCGCAGCTCGTCCTCCATCTCGGAGGTGGGGAACTCGGGCAGCAGGACAGTGACGTCCTTCGAGATGTGGTCGCGCAGGTGCTTCGCGTCGAAGTGGTCCCGGTGCAGGTGCGACACGTAGAGGTAGTCGACCTGGCCGAGGGACTCCCAGTCGAGCTGCGAATTGTCAGGGAAAGGGAACCAGGAGGCGAAATAGGCGGGATTGACCCATGGGTCGCACAGGATGCTGCCCGCGGCCGTGTCGATCCGCATGCTGGCATGTCCCGTACCGGTCACTCGCACCGTAGTCCCCCTCGAAAGGCAATCAGGCGTACGTCCCGACGCTACCGGAGGCAGTGTGGTCCCCGACCCGCGACGCCGGTAGTGCCTTTCCGCCCTGGTGCGCGCAGGTCCACCGGCCCGGGTGCCTCAGCCCCGCACCGATCCCGTCCGGCTCCGGCGCGCCGGCTCCGCCGGCGACCGCCCAGTCCTCCAGGTCCCACGCCTCGTGCGCCGCCTTGAGCAGCTCCCGATCGTCCTCGCGGGTCACGCGTCCCCCATCAGGCCGGACCCTGCGCCGGGCGCGACACGGGGCGTGCCAGACTAACCGGAGATCCGATCGCGAGGGAAGGACCGACAGTGGCAGGAAGCGAGCCGGTAACCGCGCCAGATCAGCACAAGCCCGGACACCGCAAGTCCGGACGGATCGGGGCGGTGCTGTCGGCGGTGGTGTTGGTGATCATGGCGCTCTGCGGCAACCACGAGGGCAAGGTCGAGGACATCTGGCTGCTCGGGATCGCCGCGCTGCTGCTGGCCATCGTGCTCGGCGACGCGGTGCTGCGCCGCAACGGCCTGCGGTCCTGATCCGGCGCTCGCGCTCGACCGGTATGCCCGAGGGCCCGCCCCCAACCGGGGCGGGCCCTCGTCGTCTGCGGATCAGCGGCCGAGCAGGATGTCCTGCACGTCCTTGAGAGCGGCGTCGACCTCGGCCTCGAAGTAGCCGCCCGGCACCAGCCCGAAGCGCAGGGTGTCCAGGTCGTTCGGGTTCACCGGCATCGGGTTGCGGCCCTGCATGCCGCCGAGCAGGCTGTCGAAGAACCGGTCGACCTGATCCGGGTCGTAGCCGCTGCCGAAACGGCGGACCTGGAAGCTGCGCCGGATCTGATCCACCCGGTAGAGATCGCTGCCGGGCGGGCCAGCCATCGGCGGGCCGACCATCGGCGGCCCCGCGACAGGCGGACCGGCCATCGGCGGCCCCGCGACGGGCGGACCGGCCATCGGCGGGCCGGGCATGCCCGGGCCACCCCCGAAGCCCTGCTGAGGCAGGTGCGGCGGGCCGGCCGGGCCACGGCCACGCAGGTCACGCGGGTCCCGGTCGGGCATCCGGATCTCGGCGGTCATGTCGGGGCGACCGCGCCGACCGGCCTCGAAACCGTCGAACCGCTCGTCCGGGCCGTAGCCGCCGGGGCCCGGGGGCAGGCCGCGGGAAGGTGGGCCGGCGTGCCCCATCGGGGCGTTGGGACCCATCGGCCCCGGGCCGGCCGGGCCACGCGGCGCGTCGTACCCGCGCGGGCCGTCGTAGCCACCGGCGAAGGCGCCGGTGGGCTCGTCGTAGCGACCGCCGCCGGTGGGATCGTCGTAGCGGCCGACGCCGGCCGGCTCGTCGTAGCGGCCGACGCCGGCCGGCTCGTCGTAGCGGCCGGCGCCGGGCGGCTCGTCGTAGCGGCCGGCACCGGCCGGCTCGTCGTAGCGGCTGCCGTAGCGGTCGGGCGGGCCGGGCTGCGCGGGCATCGGCCGGGGCGGCGGCTGCGGCGCCGGGGACATGCCCCGGTCGTCGCGCATCGGCGGGCCCAGCCGGTCGCTCATCCGGGGGTCACCGCCGCGCCCGCCCGGAACGCCGCCGCGTTCCTCCAGCTCGGCCAGCTGCCGCTCCACCCGGTCGAGGTGCAGGTCGACCTGCCACTCGTCGTAGCCGTTGAACCGGACCCGGAAGACGACGTCGTGGACCTCCTGGGAGGCCACGGGCGCGCCGACCGGCTGACCGGCGAGCGTCGCCTCCACCCGGTCCAGGAAGGCGTCCACCTCGTCAACCTTGTATCCCCGGCGGAGCGCCTTACGCCGGAAACGCTGACCCTGACTCGCCACTATGTCTCCTGGTCTCGTTCGCTACGCCCGGTCACACCGTTGCCTTGCGCGGTGGGTCGGTGTCCCTGTCCTCGGCGGCGGCGAGCTGCCCACACGCGCCGTCGATCTCGCGCCCCCGGGTGTCCCGCACCGTGGTCGAGACCCCGGCTTCGCGCAACCGCCGGACGAACTCCCGCTCGACCGGCTTCGGGCTGGCGTCCCAGCGGCTGCCCGGAGTCGGGTTGAGTGGGATGAGGTTCACGTGGGCCAGCTTGCCGGCCAGTAGCCGTCCGAGCAGATCGGCTCTCCACGGCTGGTCGTTCACGTCCTTGATCATCGCGTACTCGATCGACACGCGACGCCCCGTCGTAGCTGCGTATTCCCACGCCGCGTCCAGCACCTCGGACACCTTCCAGCGCTGGTTGACCGGGACGAGTTCGTCGCGCAGCTCATCATCGGGGGCGTGCAGCGACAACGCAAGAGTCACCGCGAGGTCTTCGCTGGCCAGTCGGCGGATGGCCGGGACCAGCCCGACCGTGGAGACGGTGATGTGTCGCTGGGACAGGCCGAGCCCCTCCGGGGCGGGCGCCACCAGCCGACGGATCGCCGGCACCACCCGGGAGTAGTTGGCCAGCGGCTCGCCCATGCCCATGAAGACGACGTGCGACAGGCGCGGCGGCGAGCCGGCCACCGCCCCCGAGGCGGCCACGCCGGCGAGGTAGACCGCCTGGTCGACGATCTCGGCGGTGGAGAGGTTTCGGGTCAGCCCGGCCTGGCCGGTGGCGCAGAACGGGCAGGCCATGCCGCAGCCGGCCTGGCTGGAGATGCAGACGGTGACCCGGTCCGGGTAGCCCATCAGCACGCTCTCCACCAGCGAACCGTCGTGCAGCCGCCAGAGCGCCTTGCGCGTCGCGCCGTCGTCGCAGGTCAGCTCGCGTACCGGGGTGAGCAGCGCTGGCAGCAGCGTGGTGGCCAGCCGCTCCCGGGTGGCCGCCGGCAGGTCGGTCATCTGCGCGGGGTCGCGGACCAGGCGGCCGAAGTAGTGGTTCGAGACCTGCTTGGCGCGGAACGTCGGCTCCCCCAGCTCGGCGACGAGCGCCTGCCGGCCCGGCAGGTCCAGGTCGGCGAGGTGGCGGGGCGGCATCGCCGGTCGGCGGCCACGGGCGTCGGGGTCAATGGAGATCAGGGGGAGACTCGTCATGGCGCGTCCAGTCTGACACGCCCGGAGCGGGGCGCACCCGTCCGTAGGGGCCGAATCGACCCCGACCGGCTGGCGGATGCGCACCCACCCACGTGATTCATCCCTCAGCCCACCACCGGTACGAAGATCGCCAGCAGCAGGTAGGCCGTCGGCACCGCGAACAGGATCGAGTCGAGCCGGTCCATCAGGCCGCCGTGCCCGGGGAGCAGGTTGCTCATGTCCTTGACCCCGAGATCCCGCTTGATCATCGACTCGGCGAGGTCACCGAGGACCGCCGCGCCGGAGATCGCCACCCCGAACAGCGCACCCCACCAGGGCGCCACGTCGAGGAGCAGCCAGAGCAGCAGGGCGCTGCCGGCCGCGGCCGCGGTCACCGAGCCGCCGAAGCCCTCCCAGGACTTCTTCGGGCTGATCGTCGGGGCCATCGGGTGCTTGCCGAAGGCGACCCCGGCGGCGTACCCGCCGGTGTCGGAGAGCACCACGGCGACCAGGGTGACCAGCACCCGCAGGTGCCCGTCACCGGGGGCGGCCGCCAGCATCGCGGCGAAGCCGCCGAGGAACGGCACGTACACCGCGATCAGGGTGGCCGCGGTCAGGTCCCGCTGATAGTTGCCGGGGCCGTCGCCCAACCGCCAGATCATCGTGCCGAGCACGGTGACCAGCAGGCCGAGACTCAGCGCGTCCGGGCCGGCGAACCAGGCCAGCCCGACGGTGATCACGCCACCGGCGATCAACGGCACCAGCGGCGGGTGGGCCCCGCTGCGGCGCACCGCCCGGGCCATCTCCCAGATGCCGATCCCGACCGCCGCGGCGATCACGGCGAGGAACGCCGGCGGGTAGAAGAAGAGCGGCACCACGATCGCCGCGCCGAGAGCCAACCCGACGGCGATCGCGGCCGGCAGGTTACGGCCGGCCCGGCCCGACGACGGCTGGGCGGTCGGGGGCCGGTCCGCGCTTGCCCGCCGGCGGCCGCGCGGGCGCCGACCGGCCGACGACTCCGGCTCCGGCTCGTCCCGGCCCGCGAGGTGGGTAGTCGGTTCGTCGCGTACCGGGGCGAACTGGGCGGTCGAGTCGTCGTCGTGCACCGGGGCGATCTGGGCAGTGGGGTAGTCGTCGTACGGCACGCCGGGGCGTCCGCCCCGGGGGCCGCCGTAGCCCGGGTCGCGCGGGTCACCGTCGCCGGGATCGCCCTCGCCGTGGCTTCGCGGGCCCGCCTCCCGGTACCGGGGATCCTCCGGGCCGGGCTCGCGGTAGCCCCGGCCCCCGTCGCGCCACTCCTGACCGTCGCGCCAGCGCTGATCGTCCCGGTAACCGCGCTCGTCGCGGTCAGGGCCCGGGCGCTCGTCGTACGGCCGGCGGCCGGGCGCGTCGTACCCGTCGCCCGGACGGGCGTACGGGTCGGCGGCAGGGCGGGGCCGACCGTGCGACTCCGCGTACGCCTCGGGGGCGCCGGGCCGTCGCCACGGCCCCGGCTCGACGTCAGTCTCCGGCCACGGCAGCGCGGCCGGCCGGTCCCAGCCGCGCGGCTCGGCGGCGCTGTAGGGGTCGGGGTGGGACATCACGTACCAAGCGGAAGCGGTACGGGAGCCACCACATGACGCAAGATCAAAACCATCCCCTACACGCGCGACTGTTCCGGTTGACCGGCCCGACGGCCGGCCGATCCCCGCTGTTCACCCAGCGGTGGTGGGAATCGTGCCGAGCCTACTGCACCCAGGGAGCCGGCACGGCGGACGACGGTCCCACCACGGCGACGGCACCGGGCCCGCCATCCGGTAGGGGTGGCGGCACCGGTGCCGTGGCAGGTGCTCGGGCCGCTCAGACCTCGAGCAGCTCGTTCTCCTTGTGCTTGACCAACTCGTCGACGGTGGCGACGAAACGCTGGGTCAGGTCGTCCAGCTCCTTCTCGGCGCGCCGGCCCTCGTCCTCGCCGACCTCGCCGTCCTTGACCAGGCGGTCCAGCTCCTCCTTGGCCTTGCGGCGGATGTTGCGGACGGCGACCTTGGCCTCTTCGCCCTTGTGCCGGGCCACCTTGATCATCTCGCGCCGCCGCTCCTCGGTCATCTGCGGGAGCACGATGCGCAGCTGGTTGCCCTCGTTGTTCGGGTTCACGCCGAGGTCGGAGTCGCGAATCGCCTTCTCCATGGCGCCCAGCTGCGAGTTGTCGTACGGCTTGATGATCACCATGCGCGGCTCGGGGACCGCGATGGACGCCATCTGCGGCAGCGGCGTGGGGCTGCCGTAGTAGTCGATGACGATCCGGGAGAACATCGCGGCGTTGGCGCGACCGGTGCGGATGCCGCCGAACTCTTCCTTGGCGTGCTCGATGGCACGCTCCATCTTCTCCTCGGCCTCGAGGAGGGTGTCGTCGATCACCGGTCTCCTCGCCTCCTTCTGTTGCTCGTCGTGGTTGTGCTGCTGTGGTTCGGAGGGCCGCTGCCGGCTCGGGCCGTTCAGGCGGTGATCAGGGTGCCGATCTTCTCGCCGCTGACGGCACGGACGATGGTGTCGTCGCCCTCGGCGCCGAAGACCAGCATCGGCAGGCCGTTCTCCATGCAGAGGCTGAACGCCGCGGCGTCGGCCACCCGCAGGTTGCGGCGCAGCACCTCGGAGAAGGTGATCGAGTCGAGCTTGCTCGCCGTCGGGTCGATCCGGGGGTCGGCGGTGTAGACCGCGTCCACGCCGTTCTTGCTCATCAGCACCACGTCGGCGCGAATTTCCAACGCCCGCTGGGCGGCGACGGTGTCGGTGGAGAAGTACGGCATGCCGGCGCCGGCGCCGAAGATGACCACACGGCCCTTCTCCAGATGCCGGATCGCCCGCAGCGGGATGTACGGCTCGGCGACCTGGGCCATGGTGATCGCGGTCTGCACCCGGGTCTCGATGCCCTCCTTCTCCAGGAAGTCCTGGAGGGCCAGGCAGTTCATCACCGTGCCGAGCATGCCCATGTAGTCCGCCCGGGCCCGGTCCATGCCGCGCTTCTGCAGCTCGGCGCCGCGGAAGAAGTTGCCGCCGCCGACCACCACGGAGACCTGCACGCCGCGGCGGACCACGGTGGCGATCTGCCGGGCGATGCCCTGCACGACGTCCGGGTCGACACCGATCGCGCCGCCGCCGAAGACCTCGCCGGAGAGCTTCAGCACCACCCGGCGGGCCCGGCCCGGCGGTGGGGCGGTCGGATCATCCGCCGCCAGGCTCCGGTCACTCACAACCTGCGTCATCCGCACCGCCCCTTCCGTCGCGCACCGCACGTGCGCCGCGTCCCGCGTACCTGCCGCTGCCGACCCTATGCGACGAGGAGGCCGCGGTGCCTGTCACGTACACCAGCGGCCTCCTCGTCGACGTTTCCCTGCGCACGGGCGCGTCACACGCCCGATGCGGCGGCTCAGGCCTGGCCGACCTCGAACCGGACGAAGCGGTTCACCTCGATGCCGGCCTCGGCCAGCAGCTGCTTCACCGTCTTCTTGTTGTCGGCGACCGACGCCTGCTCCAGCAGGACGAAGTCCTTGAAGAAGGCGTTGACCCGGCCCTCGACGATCTTCGGCAGCGCCGCCTCGGGCTTGTTCTCCTCGCGGGCGGTCTGCTCGGCGATCCGCCGCTCGGACTCGACGACGTCGGCCGGGACCTCGTCCCGGGTCAGGTACCTCGGCCGCATCGCGGCGATCTGCATGGCCACGCCACGGGCGTCCGCGTCGGCGGCCTCGTCGGTCTTACCGGCGTACTGCACCAGCACACCCACGGCCGGCGGCAGGTCCTGGCTCTTGCGGTGCAGGTAGACCGCGGTGGTGCCGTCGAGCTTGGCGAAGCGGTTGAGCACCAGCTTCTCGCCGATCTTGGCGGACTGCTCCTGGACCAGGTCGGCGACGCTCTTGCCGTCGAGGGTGCTGGCGAGCAGCTCCTCGGCGGTGGAGACGCCGCTGGCGACACCGTGCTCGACCAGCTGCTGGGCCAGCGCGATGAAGGCGTCGTTCTTGGCGACGAAGTCGGTCTCGCAGTTGAGCTCAAGCAGCGCCTGGCCGGCGTGGGCGATGAGGCCGTTGGCGGCCGTGCGGCCGGCCCGCTTGCCGACGTCCTTGGCGCCCTTGACGCGCAGGATCTCGACGGCCTTGTCGAAGTCGCCCTCCGCCTCGGTCAGCGCCTTCTTGCAGTCCATCATGCCGGCGCCGGTGAGGTCGCGGAGCTTCTTGACGTCCGCGGCGGTGAAGTTGGACATGACTCTCTCTTCGGGTCTTGAGACTGCGGTGGGATGGTCTGGGTCCCGGTTACCCGGATCCGGGCCGGATGTGCCCGGCGTACCCGCCGCGCCCCACCGGCCGGGAAATCGGACGGTGGGGACGCGACGGCGCGATCACTCCGCGGCGGCGGTCGCCGGCTGCTCGTCGGCCTTCTTCGGCTCCTCGAGCAGCTCGCGCTCCCACTCGGCCAGCGGCTCGTCGGCGCCGACCTGGCCCGGCTCGGGCTTCTCGTCGGTGCCGCGGCCCCGGCCGGAGCGGGCGATCAGGCCGTCGGCGACGGCGGCGGCGACGACCCTGGTCAGCAGCTCGGCCGAGCGGATGGCGTCGTCGTTGCCCGGGATCGGGAAGTCGACCTCGTCCGGGTCGCAGTTGGTGTCGAGCACGGCGATCACCGGGATGCCCAGCTTGCGGGCCTCGTCGACGGCGATGTGCTCCTTCTTGGTGTCGACCACCCAGACCGCGGCCGGGAGCTTCTGCATGTCCCGCAGGCCACCGAGGGTCTTGGTCAGCTTGTCCTTCTCGCGGGAGAGCTGCAGCGTCTCCTTCTTGGTGTAACCGGCGGCAGTGCCGCTCAGGTCACCGAGGGCCTCCAGCTCCTTCATCCGCTGGAGCCGCTTGTACACCGTCTGGAAGTTGGTCAGCATGCCGCCGAGCCAGCGGTGGTTCACGTACGGCTGGCCGACCCGGGTCGCCTGCTCGGCGATGGCCTCCTGGGCCTGCTTCTTGGTGCCGACGAAGAGGATGCTGCCGCCACCGGCGACGGTGTTGCGCACGAATTCGAACGCCTTCTCGATGTAGTCGAGAGTCTGGCGCAGGTCGATGATGTAGATGCCGTTGCGCTCGGTGAAGATGAAGCGCTTCATCTTCGGGTTCCACCGCCGGGTCTGGTGCCCGAAGTGGACACCGCTCTCCAGCAGCTGGCGCATGGTCACGACGGCCATGGTGGGTACTCCTTGCGATCCCTGGTTGTCCCGCCCGGCCGGCGGCCGGGCGTCCTGGCGCCCGGTCGCCGGCCGTGACGGGCCCGATCAAGATCGGGACCAGGGAGGCCGTCGCCCCACGAAGGTTTCCGTGGAGAGGGCACGCGAGGTCGACCGCGCGAGGCGGTCGCCAGTCGACCAGTGTACGCCCTCCCCCTGTGCACCGGTCCCGGGGTGCGGGACACGGGTGCGGAACCCCGGTGGGTGATCCATGATCCGCGCACGTTCCGGAAGCGTGTGGGCCGCCGAATGCCGTCAGGTACCACCGTCCGGAAATGCCCGGGTCCTGGGGCATGGCAGCGGCGGTCAGCGGGCGGCGAGCGCCGCGGCGACGAAGAGCACCAACCCGACCGTCAGATACGCCGTCGGCGGCCGCAGCCAGCCCCGGCTGCCGTCGGCCAGCGCCAGGCCGCCGGTCCGCAACCCGTACAGACCGGCACCGAAGATCGGCAGCCCGACCACCAGGAACGTGCCCACCACGACGTGCGAGGTGGAGACCGGGTCACCCACCACGCCCCGCAGGAGCACCCGCAGCGCCGGGACCTCCAGCGCGAGCACCAGCAGCGCCAGCAGCACCGCGAGCGCCGGCCGGCGGGTCCGGTAGACCCCGTCGCCGGGTGGCGGCCCGTCCAGCCGGGGCGCCACCGAAGGCATCGGCCCGGTCGGCATCTCCAGCGGGTGCGGCATCGGAGTGGTCACCACCTCCGGCGCCGGCACGGCGGGCCGCTCCCCCACGATCAGCGGCGTGGGGGCGCCGTGCGCCGGCCGGTCCCCGACAATGATCGGGGCCGGGCCCACGTGCGCCGGCTCGGCCGGACGGGCCGGCTCGACGACCGGGTAGCCGGCCAGCGGGCCGGGCCGTGGGTCGCCGCCGAACGGGTCGCCGCCGCTCTCCCGCGATACCCCGCCGAACGGATCGCCGGCACTCTCCCGCGACGCGCCGCCGAACGCATCGCCGGCCTCGCGGGCCGCCCGTCGGCCGCCGCGACCGCCCGGCAACTCGCCGGAGATCTCCCCGGAGTCGTCCAGCCGGCGCGACCGCCGGTAGCTCTCGGTGTCGTCGTCCAGCGGTTCGGCCGCACCGGACCGGGCCGGGTCGGCATACCGGCCCTCGCCGCCGGCACGCTGCTCGGGGGCCCGGAAGTCGTCGTCGCGGTAGCGCGCCTCGCCAGCCGCCCGCCAGTCCGTGTCGGCGTACCCGGGATCGCTCCAGCGCGGCCCCTGCTGATCTTCGGGAAAGCTCCGTCGTCCGTCCACGACCGGCACGGTATGCGACCGCCATCCCGCCCGCCAACCGCCCTTCAGCCCGACATTGCCGCAGGTCAGGGCGGTTAATACTGCCTCATAACGGGGCACACGGTGAGTGATCGGCGACTGCTCCGAAATGTCGTGGATCGTGCCGGCCGACCCGTCCGCGGCCATGCCCGTCGGCCTGGCGGTGGCCTGCCGGTGAGGTCGCTAGCACAGCCCGGGCATGATCGTCCGCCCGTCCACAGGCCGCACCGTCGTCCACAGGTGGCCGGCCCGGGACCCGCCTCCCGACCCGGGGTGGGCGCACCGTGGGCGGCATGACGAAGCGGAACCAGGCCGTCGGCGCGTACGGCGAGCGGTGCGCAGTCCGGCACCTGATCGAGGCGGGGCTGCGCCCGGTCGCCCGGAACTGGCGGTGCCCCGACGGGGAGATCGACGTCATCGCCTGGGAGGGCGAGGTGCTCGCGTTCTGCGAGGTGAAGACCCGCCGGAGCGACGACTTCGGCAGCCCGGCCGAGGCGGTGGTGCCGGCAAAGGCGCGCCGGCTGCGCGGCCTGGCCGCCCGGTGGCTGGCCGAGACCGGCACCAGCGCCGAGGAGGTCCGCTTCGACGTCCTCGAAGTCCGGCTGCCCGCCACCGGCCCGGCCCGGGTCGAGCACCTGAAGGGCGCCTTCTGAACATGAGCTACGCCAAGGTGCTCTGCGTGGGTCTGGTCGGGGTGACCGGGCACGTGGTGGAGGTGGAGGCCGACCTGGCGCCCGGGCTGCCGGGCGTGGTGATCTCCGGGCTGCCCGACACGGCCCTGCACGAGGCCCGGGACCGGGTACGCGCCGCCATCGTCAACTCCGGCCAGAAATGGCCGAACCGACGGATCACCCTCAACCTGCTCCCGGCCACCCTGCCGAAGTACGGGTCCGCGTTCGACCTGGCCATCGCGGCGGCGGTGCTCGGCGGCTCCGGCGAACTGCCGCTGCTGCCGCTGGAGGGGACGGTGGTCCTCGGCGAGCTCGGCCTCGACGGCACGGTCCGGCCGGTGCGTGGAGTCCTGCCGATGGTGGCCGCCGCGGCGCGGGCCGGCTTCCCGCGGGTGGTGGTGCCGGTCGGTAACGCTCCCGAGGCGGCGGTCATCCCCGGCGTCCGGATCCGTGCCGTCGACACCCTGCACCGGCTGGTGGCCTTCGTGCGGGACGGTACGCCGCTGCTCCCGCCACCGACCGCCGCGCCGGCCACCGCCGCCGAGGGCCCCGATCTGGCCGAGGTGGCCGGGCAGCGGCTCGGCCGCCGGGCGCTGGAGGTGGCCGCCGCCGGCGGGCACCACCTGGCGCTGCTCGGGCCGCCCGGGGCCGGCAAGACGATGCTCGCCGAGCGACTTCCGTCGATCCTGCCGGAGCTCGACGACGACGCCGCCCTGGAGGTCACCGCCCTGCACTCCATCGCCGGGCTCCTGCCGCCCGGCGGGCGGCTGCTGCGCCGGCCCCCGTTCCAGGCGCCGCACCACACGGCCACGGTGCCGTCCCTGGTCGGCGGTGGGTCGGGGCTGGCCCGGCCCGGGGCGGTGTCGCTGGCCCACCGCGGCGTGCTCTTCCTCGACGAGGCACCCGAGTTCAGCAAGGGGGCGCTGGAGGCACTGCGCCAGCCCCTGGAGAGCGGCTGGGTACGGGTCGCCCGGACCCGCGGCGGCGCGGAATATCCGGCCCGGACGCAGCTTGTGCTGGCGGCGAACCCGTGCCCCTGCGCGAAGCCGTCGGGTGACGCCGACTGCGAGTGCACTCCGCTGGCCCGGCGGCGCTACCTGGGCCGGCTCTCCGGACCCCTGCTCGACCGGGTCGACGTGCAGGTCCGGCTGCTGCCCGTACGGGCGGCGGAACTGCTGGAGACCGGCCCGCCGAGCGAGTCGTCCACGGTGGTGGCCGCCCGGGTGGCCGCCGCCCGCCGGGCCGCCGTCGACCGGTGGGCCGCCGTCGGTCGCAAGGTCAACGCCGAGATCCCCGGGCCGTACCTGCGTCGGGCGCCGTGGCGGCTACCCGAGCGGGACACCCGGGAGCTGCGGAAACGGCTCGACGCCGGCTCGCTCTCCGCGCGCGGATTCGACCGCGTCATCCGGCTCGCCTGGACCATTGCCGACCTGGACGGGCGGGACCGGCCGGACGGCGGGGACATCGCGGAGGCCATCCAGCTCAGGACGGGAGAGGGCACATGACCTCGAAGGACGACCGCCTGCTGGCGCGGGTCGCGTTGACCTGGCTCGCCGAACCGGGCACCCGCTCGGTGCACCGGCTGGTGGAGCAGCTCGGGCCGGTCGCTGCGCTGGACCTGCTCCTGGACGGCGGGGCGCCGGACCGGGCGCTCCGGGCCGCCGTGGACGCCCGGTCCACGAGCAACGACGCCCGGGCGGTGGCGGAGCAGGCCCTGGCGCGTACCGAACGGCTCGGCGCGCGGTTGGTCACCCCCGAGGACGACGAGTGGCCGGCCCGGGTGGCGGACCTGCGCCGGCTGCTGCTGCCGGGAGCCGAACGCCGGGTCGACCTGGAGACCGCGCCGCCGCTCTGCTTCTGGGTACGCGGGGCATGGCCCCTCGGGCAGGCACTGGACCGGTCGGTCGCCGTCGTCGGCGCCCGGGCGGCCACCCCGTACGGGACGCACGTGGCCACCGAGCTCGGCTACGGGCTGGCCGATCGTGACTGGACGGTGGTCTCCGGCGGCGCCTTCGGCATCGACTCCGCCGCCCACCGGGGCGCGCTGACCGCCGGCGGCCGGACCGTCGCCGTGCTGGCCTGCGGGGTGGACCGCCCGTACCCGATGGGCAACGCGGCGCTCTTCGACCGGATCGCGGAGACCGGCCTGCTGGTCAGCGAGTGGATGCCGGGCGCGGACCCGCTGCGGCCCCGGTTCCTCATCCGCAACCGGGTGATCGCGGCCGGCACGCTGGGGACGGTGCTGGTGGAGGCGGCGGCGCGCAGCGGCGCCACCCAGACCCTCAACCGGGCGATCGGGGTCGGTCGACCGGGAATGGTGGTGCCGGGCCCGGTCACCTCGGCGATGTCCGTGGGCGCGCACGAGCTGCTGCGCGAGCACAGCAAGGCCCGGCTGGTCACCGGTGTGGCGCACGTGCTCGAGGAGGTGGGGCGGATCGGATACGACCTGGCGCCGCCCGCCCGGGCACCCGAACGCCTCCGGGATCAGCTCGACGACGAGGCGACCCAGGTGCTGGAGGTGCTGCCCCGGCGGAAGCCGGTCAGCCTGGAGAGCGTCGCGGCACGCGCGGGGGTGGACCTCCGCACGGCCATGCGGAAGCTGTCCATGCTGGAGGAACTGGCCCTGGTGGTACGCCGCGACGCCGGCTACGCCCTCGCGCCGCCCGACAAGCGTGCGGGCCCCGCCGCCAGCACCACGAACACGCCGGCGTGACGGAGCCGGTCTCAGTCGCCCTCGAATCGGATCTCGACGTCCCGCCGGTCCAGGCAACGCCGCGCGAGCAGCGCCAACCGGCGGATGTGGGTGACCTCCGCGGGCGTCCGGGCCAACTCGGCCAGGCAGCGCAGCTCGGCGAGCAGTTGCTGGGTCGCCTCGGCGTCCACGACCGACTCGCCCAACGGGTCGACGCGATCCAGCAGCGGCGTACGACCCCCGCCCCGCGCCCGCTTGAGCAGGTCGAGCAGCACGTCGTCCGGGTCAGCGACCACCTCCGACGCGACGTACGACGGCTGGTGACGTACGGGCCCGGCCCGCACCACCCGGTAGAGCACGGCATCCACACCCACGCCTGGCATCTCCTCCCGCCCGCGTCGCTCGCCCGGATCGACGCCTGTCCCGACTGGCTCACCCTTTCGCGCCGCCGTGCCGGGGAATCACCCCGCCACGGCGCACCCCGGCCGCCACGGCGCGGGCGGCACCTGCCGGCAGCGACGCGCCCCGCCTTCGAGGGCCCGGCCGACGCCGCCACTGTCCTCTTCGTATGACCAGTTTCCCGTGCCCGGGCCCCGGTCAGCCACCCCGACCTGCGGCTGGAACCCGCCCGCCCGACGTACGCCGCCGTCCGGACGGCCCCGGGGCAGGGCAAGCACCCGGCCACCCTGCAGGTCGGCAGGACAGCCGGTGGGCAGGTCGGCGGCGGGGCGGCGGCGTGGGCTGCTCTCCGGCGGTCGCGCCCGTAGGCTGAGCCGGTGTCCGCCGACAGCAGGGGCCGCCGGGGCCGCGGAAGTCTTCCACGGCACGCCGACGCGTCGCCGTCCCTGCTGACCGGGCCCGCGGCGAGGCCGAGGTGGGGCCGGAGGTGCCGGTGAGCGGCGAGCGGCGCGGCACCCGAGTGGCGCACGAGGCGCTGCCGCCGCAGCTACGGGAGGCGGTGGACGCCTTCGCCGACCATCTGGCCGGGGTACGCAACCGCTCCGCGCACACCGTGCGGGCGTACGTGACCGACCTGGTGTCCCTGCTCGACCATGCGGTACGGATGGGCTGCGCCGACCTGTCGGAGCTGGACCTCGCGGTGCTGCGGAGCTGGTTGGCGAAGCAGCGGACAATGGGCGCGGCACGCACCTCCCTGGCCCGTCGGGCCGCCGCCGCCCGCACCTTCAGTGCCTGGGCCCACCGGGCCGGCCTGCTCACCGCCGACGTGGCCGCTCCGCTGGCCAGTCCCCGCGCCCACCGGGACCTGCCCACGGTCCTGCGGGCCGACCAGGCCGCCGCCCTGATGGACGCCCCACGCGTCCGGGCCGCCGGCCAGGCCGCCGCCCCCCGGGCGGACGCCCCGCACGTCGGGTCCACCGCCGAAGGCCCGACCACCGGCGACGGGCCGACCGCCAGCGCCAGTCCGGCGGCGCGCGGGGCCTCGGGCGACAGCCGGGGCGGAGCGGCCGAGGGCACCGCGTCCGGTCCGGAGAGTCCCGGCGGCGAGGACCCGGCGCTGCTGCGTGACCGGGTGCTGCTCGAGCTGCTCTACGGCACCGGGGTGCGGATCAGCGAGGCGTGCGGCCTGGACGTCGCGGACGTCGACCACGCCCGCCGGGTGGTACGCGTGCTGGGCAAGGGCGGCCGGGAGCGCGCTGTGCCGTACGGGGTGCCGGCGCAGCGCGCGTTGGACGCCTGGCTCGGCCGGGGCCGACCCGCGTTGGCCGGCCCGGGCTCGGGGGCGGCGCTGCTCCTCGGCGCGCGCGGCGGGCGGCTCAACCCGACGACCGCGCGGCGGATCGTCGCCGGGTATGCCGAGGCCGCTGGCCTTCCCCGCACCACCCCGCACGGGCTGCGGCACTCGGCGGCCACTCATCTGCTGGAGGGTGGGGCGGACCTGCGGGCCGTGCAGGAGTTGCTCGGTCACTCCTCGCTGGCCAGCACCCAGATCTACACGCACGTGTCGGTGGAGCGGCTGCGGGCGGCGTACCGGCAGGCGCACCCGCGGGCCTGACGGCCGGAAAGCTTCCCGCCGCCGCGAGGGCGGCATGCCCTCGCGGCGAACGGCGGGTTGATGATCCACGGCGGGCTACGATCAACGAATGACCGTCCCGCAGCCGCCCGAGCCGATCCCCGGTGCTCGGCTGCTCTTCTCCCTCGATCCGTCGGTCAGCCATCTCAACCACGGGTCGTTCGGCGCGGTGCCGATCGGGGTGCAGCGGGTCCAGCAGCGCCTGCGCGACGAGATGGAGGCCAACCCGCTGCGCTTCTTCACCCAGGGCCTGGTCGACCGGATCGCTCACACGCGGCGGCACCTGGCCACCTTCCTCGGCGCCGACCCAGACGGCACCGCGCTGGTGGGCAACGCCACCACCGGTGTGGCGGTGGTGCTCCAGTCACTCGGCCTCCGTCCCGGCGACGAGGTGGTGACCACCGACCACGGGTACGGGGCGGTCGCCTTCTCGGTGGAGCGGGAGTGTCGCCGGACCGGAGCGGTGTCCCGGACCCTGCCGGTGCCGCTGACCGCCTCGGACGAGGAGGTGGTGGAAATCGTCCGGGCCGGGCTGCGTCCGGGCCGGACCAAGCTGCTCATCGTCGACCAGATCACCTCACCCACCGCCCGGCTCTTCCCGACGGCCGCGATCGTCGGGGTGGCCCGGGAGCACGGGGTGCCCGTGCTGGTCGACGCGGCGCACGCCCCGGGCATGTTGCCGATCAGCGTGGCCTCGATCGGTGCCGACTTCTGGGTGGGCAACCTGCACAAGTGGGCGTACGCGCCGCGGGGGACCGCCGCGCTGGTGGTGGCCGGGGCGTGGCGGGAGCGGATCCAACCGCTGGTCGTCTCCTGGGAGCAGGAGACCGGCTTCCCCACCCGGGTCGAGTGGCAGGCGACGCTGGACTACACCGCCTGGTTGGCTGCCCCGGCGGGCCTGTTCACCCTGCGCACCCTGGGCCTGGACCGGGTACGCGCGCACAACGCCGCGCTGGTCGCGTACGGGCAACGGGTGGTCGGGGACGCGCTCGGGGTGGCGCCGGCCGACCTGCCGGTGCCCGGCGGACCGACGGTCGCCATGCGGCTCGTCCCGTTGCCGCCCGGCGTCGCCCCGACGATCGACGCGGCGCGGGAGCTGCGCGCCCGGATCGCGGAACGGCTGGCCGCCGAGGTCTCGGTGGCCTCCTGGCACGGCCAGGGCTGGCTGCGCCTGTGCGGCCAGGTCTACAACACCCCCGACGAGTACGACCGGTTGGCCGTTCGTCTCCCCACGCTGCTGGCTCAGGGCTGAGCCGTCGAGCGGCAGCAGCCGCACCGGGCCGAGCCCGAGGAGGGCCAGCGGATCGAGGTACTCCTCGCCCCGGCGCAGCCCCCAGTGCAGGCACGCCTCGGCGGGGCAGCCGGGATGGCCGGCGCGCAGGGTGCCGATCGGCGTGGCGGCACTGACCGGGGTGCCGGCCTGCAGGCGGGGGTCGACCGGCTCGTAGGTGGTGCGTAACCCGGTGGCGTGCCCGACGGTGACCACGGGCCGCCCGGCAACCGTGCCGGCGAAGAGCACGACCCCGGCGCCGGCGGCGCGCACCTCGACGCCCGGGGTGGCGGCCAGGTCGACGCCGCGGTGGCCGGGCAGCCACGGCTGCGGCGGCGGGTCGAACCGGCGTACCGGTCGGGGGGTGCCGGCGAGCGGCCAGTCGAATCGCGCGGCGCCGGACGGCCCGGGAGGCACCCGGTCGGCCGGTGGCCGATGGCCACCGGCGGGGCCGGCGGCCGGCAGGATGGGCGGCAGTGGTCGGACGGCCATCCGGTCGGACGAGCCCGCCGGAGTGGTCGGCGAGGGCGACATCATCGGCGGCGGCAACTCCCGGTTCATCAGCGGGACGGACGCCGCCCCGGTGGCGGCCCCGGCCGGCCGGGGCCGGACGGCGACCGGGACGACCAGCAGCAGGAGCCCGAGGGCCGCGGTGGCCCGGCGCAGCGGTTTCGGCACGTTGGACACCCTGCCGTCACGATCGGTGTCGCGGCGACCGGCCGGAGCGGTGCCTGTGGACGACTGGTGAGCTGTGGACGGCCCACCGTGCACGGGGCCGATCTGATAATCGGCGGCCCCTATGCTGGCCGCGTGATGAAGGACTGGTACGCCTGGCACGCCGACTACGAGCAGCCCGGCTCGGCACTGTCCCGCCGTCTCGCCGAGCTGCGGAGCCGGATCCGGGACGCGCTGGACGCCGCGCCGGCCGGTCCGCTGCGGGTGATCAGTCTCTGCGCCGGCCAGGGTCGGGACCTGATCCCGGTGCTCGCCGCTCATCCCCGACGGGACGACGTCACCGCCCGCCTGGTCGAGCTGGATCCACGCAACGTCGAGGTGGCCCGGGCGGCCGCCGCCGGGGCCGGCCTGTGCGGGGTGGAGGTGGTGGCGGGCGATGCGGCGCTGACCGACCGGTATGCCGACCTCGTGCCGGCCGACCTGGTCCTGGTCTGCGGCATCTTCGGCAACATCGTCGACGCCGACATCCGGGCCACGGTGCGGCACTGCGCCGCGCTGTGCGCCACCGGCGGCACGGTGTTCTGGACCCGGCACCGCCGCGAGCCGGACCTGGTGCCCGCCATCTGCGACTGGTTCGCCGAGGAGGGCTTCACCCCGGTCGCGGTGAGCAGCCCCGCCGACGGGGTGGGCGTGGGCGTGCATCGGTTCACCGGTACGCCCCACCCGCTGGAGACCGGCGTGCGGATGTTCGAGTTCGTCGGCGACGACCGGCTGACCCGGTCCGGCCGCTCGGTGGGCCAGGGCGCGCCTGCGACCCACCTTCTGACCGATCCGAGGGAGTCGAGATGACCACTGTGGACAATGTCAGCTTCCCCTCCCGGGTGGCCGGGCCGGACGAGGCGATCAGCGCCGAGGAACTCCAACTGGCCGCGCGCAACCACGGGATCCCGCTGGAGGCGCTCCGCTACGACGTGACCCCGGCCGGCCTGCACTACCTGCTCATCCACTACGACATCCCGGACGTGGACCCGGCGGCGCACACGCTGACCGTCGACGGGGCGGTGCGGCGGCCGTTCACCCTGGACCTGGCCGCGCTGCGGGAGCGGCCCAGGGTCACCCACCGGGTCACCCTGGAGTGCGCCGGCAATGGACGGGCGTTGCTGCACCCGCGGCCGGTCAGCCAGCCGTGGCTGGTGGAGGCGGTGGGCAACGCGGAGTGGACCGGCACGCCGCTGGCGCCGTTGCTGCGCGAGGCCGGGCTAGCCGCCGACGCGGTGGACGTGGTCTTCACCGGGGCGGACCACGGGGTGGAGCGCGGCGTCGAGCAGGACTACCAGCGGGCGCTGCCGGTCGCGGACGCGCTGCGCGAGGAGGTGCTGCTCGCGTACGAGATGAACGGCGCTCCCCTGCTGCCCCAGCACGGCGCGCCGCTGCGACTGATCGTGCCCGGCTGGTACGGCATGGCGCACGTCAAGTGGCTGCGGAACGTGCGGGTGCTGGCCGAGCCGTTCGACGGCTACCAGAACGCCGTGGCGTACCGGCTGCGGCAGGACGCCGGCGACCCGGGCGTGCCGGTGACCCGGATCGAGCCCCGGGCGCTGGTCCGCCCGCCGGGCTTCCCGGACTTCATGTCGCGTACCCGGGTGCTGCGGCCGGGTCCGTGCACCGTGGACGGTCGGGCCTGGTCGGGATACGCGCCGGTGACGGCGGTGGAGGTGACCTTCGACGGCGGTGCGACCTGGGTGCCGGCGAGCGTGGACGGGCCGACCGGGGGTGAGTGGGCCTGGCGGCGGTGGCACGTCGAGTGGCACCCGACGCCGGGGCGCTATGCGCTGGGCGCGCGGGCGACCGACGCCTCCGGGCGTACCCAGCCGGTCGAGCAGCCGTGGAACCGGGGTGGTTTTGCCAACAACCTGGTGCAGCGGGTCGAGGTGGTGGTGCTGGCGGAGTGATCCGCCGTCGGCGGCGGGCGGCACGTCGGCCGTCCCGCCGCCCCGGTCAGCTGCCGAATCCGGAGTCTGCGGGAAGCGAGATGTCGGGCTTTTCGAGCTCTTCCACATTGACGTCCTTGAACGTCATTACCCGGACATTCTTGACGAATCGCGCAGGCCGGTACATGTCCCACACCCAGGCGTCGTGCATCTCGACCTCGAAGTAGACCTCACCGTCCGAGTTGCGGACGTGCAGATCGACCTGATTGGCCAGGTAGAAGCGGCGCTCGGTCTCCACCACGTAGGAGAACTGGCGGACAATGTCGCGGTACTCCCGGTAGAGCTGCAGCTCCATCTCGGTCTCGTACTTTTCGAGATCTTCCGCGCTCATCGCACTCCGCCTTCCATGACCACATCTTCCCCCACCGGCGCTGGAGGTCGCGGCTGCTCGCCCAACGCCACGCCGACGGTACCCCCTGGCGCGCCGGAACGCTCCATCGGCTCGTCCGGGCTCCCGGCGGGCACCTCCTCCGGGCCGCCGAAGAGGGCCGCGACCGGGCCGCCGAAGAGCGGCTCGTCCGGACCCGGGCCACCGAACACCGGCTCGTCCGGACCCGGGCCACCGAACAGCGGCTCGTCCGGGCCCGGGCCACCGAACAGCGGCGCGTCCGGGTCGCCGGCCGCCGGCCGCCGGGAGCGGGGCGGCCGCCCGTCCCGGCCGGAGACGGTGGCGACGTTGACGTACGAGAAGCGGTGCTCCCGGCACGGCCCGAGCTCCCGCAGCGCGGCGGTGTGCTCAGGCGTGATGTAGCCCTTGTGCTCGGCGAAGCCGTAGCCCGGGTACCGCCCGTCCAGCTCGACCATGATCCGGTCCCGGGTGACCTTGGCCAGCACACTGGCCGCCGCCACGCAGGCGGCCACCCGGTCCCCCTTCCAGACCGCCAGCCCCGGCACGTCCAGCCCGTCGACGCCGAAACCGTCGCTCAGCACGTACTCCGGACGGGTGGTCAGCGAGGCGAGCGCCCGGCGCATGGCGGCCAGGTTGCACACGTGCAGCCCGCGCGCGTCAACCTCGTCGGCCGGGATGACCACCACGGCGTACGCCAGGGCGCGCGCCACCACCTCGTCGTAGATCCGCTCCCGGCTGGCCGGGGTGAGCAGCTTGGAATCGGCCAGCCCCTCGATCTCGCCGCGGCGCCCCTCGGGCAGCACCGCCGCGGCGGCCACCAGCGGGCCGGCACACGCGCCACGGCCGGCCTCGTCGGCACCGGCCACGTGGCGGAAGCCCCGCCGTTGCAGGGCCCGTTCGAGGGCGTAGAGGCCGCCGTCGCGGCGCACCACCGTACGCGGGGGCGTCAGCACGGCTCACCCCCGGCGGCGGACCGGTCCCCGGCCAGCGCGGCGGCGAGCCGGTCCGGCAGGTCCGGCGGGTAGTAGCGCTCGGCGGTCGCAGACAGCTCCGCCAGCGACCACCAGCGGTGGCCGGACACGCTGGCCCGCTCGACCTCGTCGAAGCCTGTCGTGTCGACCTCCCAGGCGGGCACCCGGACCAGGAAGAACTCCTGCTCCTGGCGGTACCAGACGCCGTCGAACGGGAACTCGACCGTCTCCGCCCAGACCGGCGCGCCCAGCTCTGCCGGGGTGAGCCGCAGTCCGGTCTCCTCAGCCAACTCCCGGGCCGCGCCCGCGGCGGGGCTCTCCCCCGGATCCAGTCCCCCGCCGGGGGTGAACCAGTAGGCGTGCCCCGGTCGGCCCGGATCGGTGCCGGCGAACAGCAGCACCCGGTCGGACGCGTCGACGAGCAGCACGCGGGCCGCGCGACGAGGGGTGTAGACGGTCACGGCCCAAGCCTGCCAGACGCGTCCGACGAACGCCCACGCCCTCCGGGGTCAGGGATTGGGAATCCCGTCGAACTGCTTCGGCACGGTGAGCCAGGTCGCCCGGCCGACCGGCCAGAAGATCGTGAAGGCCCGCCCGACCACCCGGTCCTCGGGGATGGTGGCCTCGTTGATGTCCTCGCCGGACTGCTGCCAGTGCTCCAGCGAGTCGCCGGAGGCCTGCCGATGGTCACCCATCACCCAGAGCCGGCCATCCGGCACGGTGATGTCGAAGTCCTGGTCGGCGGGCTTGTTGCCGGGGAAGAGATACGGCTCGTCGAGCGGCTTGCCGTTGATCACCAGCCGCTCCGCACCGCCGGTGCGGTCGCAGCAGACCACGTGGTCACCGCCGACGCCGATCACCCGCTTGATGAAGTCCTCGCCCTCCGGATTGCCGCTCCAGTCGGTGGGCGCCTTGAAGACGATCACCTCGCCCCGGTGCGGCGAGCGGAAGTCGTAGACCAGTTTGTTGACCAGCACCCGATCGTCGATCTTGAGAGTGTTCTCCATCGACGGGGACGGGATGAAGAAGGTCTGCAGCACGAAGGCACGTACCAGCACTGCGACCAGGATCGCCACGCCCAGGAGGATGGGCAGCTCCTTCCAGAAGGAGCTGCGCGGCTTTTCGGTCTGCTCGTCAATCACGGGAGGAGCCTACGTCCCCGGGCGCGGCGCAGTCGCCCCGAACTCGCGAGAACGGAGAGCGTGGCCGTGACCGGGAGGATCAGGACGACACCGCCCACCGGGTCCGGATCGACGGGCACCGGTCCGGCCGGCGCGGCCTTGGGTTGCGGCAGGTCGGCGAAGGTCTGCGGGACCGGCAGGGTGGCCCACCGCTGCGACGGCCACACGATCATGAAGGCCCGGCCCACGACGTTGTCGATCGGCACCGGGCCCTGGCACCGGGCGTCCTGGGAGACCAGCCGGTGGTCGCCCATCACGAAGATCTGCCCCGGGGGTACGACCACCTCGGTGAACTGCCGGGAGCGGCACTCCTTCGGGTTCGGCGGCAGCTCGACCGGCGAATCCTCCGACACGTACGCCCGCTCGTCCAACGGCACGCCGTTGACCACGACCCGGCCGTCGTCGCAGCACCAGATCCGGTCGCCCGGAACGCCGATGACCCGCTTGATGAAGTCCTTCTCGCCGGGGCGGCTGATCCCCACCAGGTCGCCGAGGGTGCGGCCGACCTTGCCGGCGAAGTTGGTCGGCGGCGCCGGGGCCTCCTGAGCCACCCACCGGTCGGTGCCCCGGAAGACCACGACCTCGCCCCGGGCCGGGTCACGGACGTCGTAGACGACCTTGTTGACCAGCACCCGGTCGCCGATGAGGAGGGTGTCCTCCATCGAGCCGGAGGGGATGAAGAACGCCTGGAGCAGGAAGGTGCGGATCAGCACGGCCAGGCAGAACGCGACCACCAGGAGCAGGGGCAGCTCCTGCCAGAGGGGCATCTGCCGGCGGGACCGCCGGGACCGTCGGTGTAACGGATCGACGGTGCCGTCCTCGTCAAGCATCTGCACCATGCCACTCTCCGGTCCGCGGAAACGACACTACCGCCCGGGAGTCTCGCCAGGAGACCCCACGGGCGGTAGTGGATCGCTGTGCCACCGCGCCGAGCACGCGCGGTGTGCCGTCCCCCTGCGCCCGTATGACCAGGGTAATGGGCTCCGGTCGATACCACATACGGGCAGGTCAGGCGGCGTGGCGCAAGGAGATTCAGCTCGCCGGCTGCTTCTCGCGCAGCTCCTTGATCTTGGCCTTCTTGCCGCGCAGCTCACGCAGGTAGTAGAGCTTGGCGCGCCGCACGTCACCGCGGGTCACGACCTCGATCCGGTCGATCGCCGGGCTGTTGACCGGGTAGGTCCGCTCGACACCCACGCCGAAGCTGACCTTGCGGACCGAGAAGGTCTCGCGCAGGCCGTCACCCTGGCGGCGGATGACGACGCCCTGGAAGATCTGGACCCGGGACCGGTTGCCCTCGACAACCCGCGCGTGCACCTTGACGGTGTCACCGGCACGGAAGTCGGGGATGTCAACGCGCTTCGACTGGGCGTCAAGGGCGTCCAGGATGTTCATCGCTGCGTCCTCGTGAGGCTCACGGCGCACCGTCAGTCGATGCGCGAATGGGTGATTCTGACCCCCGGGTGGTGGCCGGCGACGCCGACCCCCGGTCGAGGGTCCTCGCAGCCGCCCACGGCGTGGACGGATGCGGCAACCCCCCTACTTTGCCACATCCCCCGGCGGCAGCTGAAATCCGCCCCGGTCCAACGCCGCCCGGTCCCGCTTGTCCAGGCTCTCCGGAAGCAGCGTGGCGATCATGTCGGGGCGGCGGGCCGCCGTACGCAGCAGCGACTCGTCGCGCCGCCAGCGGGCGATCTTCCCGTGGTCGCCGGAGCGCAGCACCTCGGGCACCTCGTGCCCGCGCCAGGTCGCCGGCTTGGTGTACATCGGCGCCTCCAGCAGCCCGTGGGCGTGCGACTCCTCGTCCAGCGAGCCGGCGTTGCCGAGCACCCCGGGCAGCAGCCGGGTGACCGCCTCCATGATCACCAGCACCGCCACCTCGCCGCCGAAGAGCACGTAGTCGCCGAGGGAGACCTCGGTCACCCGCATCCGGGTCGCCGCGTGGTCGAGCACCCGCTGGTCGATGCCCTCGTACCGGCCACAGGCGAAAAGCAGGTGCGGCTCGCCGGCCAACTCGTGCGCCATCGCCTGGGTGAACCGGACGCCGGCCGGGGAGGGCACCAGCAGCCGGGGCTCCGGTTCGCCGCCGGCGGGGACGAGAGCGTCCAGCGCCTCACCCCACGGCTCCGGCCGCATCACCATGCCGGGCCCGCCGCCGTAGGGCGTGTCGTCAACCGTGCGATGCACGTCGTGGGTCCAGGCCCGCAGATCGTGTACGGCCAGCCGCAGGCTGCCGTTCGCCCGCGCCTTGCCGATCAGCGACAGGTCGAGCGGGGCGCAGTACTCCGGGAAGATCGACACGATGTCGACGCGCATGACGGCTGGCTCCAGCTACAGGTCGAGCAGGCCGCCGGGCGGGTCGACGACGACGCGACCGCCGGCGAGGTCCACCTCGGGCACGATCGCCTTGACGAACGGGATCAGCGCGGTCCGCCCCTCGGGGCGCCGCAGCACCAGCAGGTCGGAGGCGGGAGCGTGGTCGATCCGGGCCACCTCGCCCAGCCGCTCGCCCTGCCGGGTGACCACCGCGAGGCCGACGAGCTGGTGGTCGTGGAACTCCTCCGGGTCCTCCGGCGCAGCGACGTCGGCGCTGTCCACGCCCACCAGGGTGCCGCGCAGCGCCTCGGCGACGTTGCGGTCCAGCACGCCCTCGAAGGCGACCAGCAGCCGCCCCTGGTGCCAGCGCGCCGACTCGACGGTCAACTCGGCCGGCACCCGGTAGGCCCCGGGCTCCGCGGGCGCGACCGCCCCGGAGTCGGTGCGCAGCACCGCCCCCGGGGCGAACCGTGCTTCGGGCTCATCGGTCCGCACCTCCACGGTGACCTCACCGCGGATCCCGTGCGGCTTGCCGACTCTGCCGACGATGAGAAGCATCAGTACGAGTCGACGATGTCGACGCGCACCCCGCGCCCACCGATGGAGCCGATCACCTGGCGCAGCGCCTTGGCGGTCCGACCGGACCGCCCGATCACCGTGCCGAGGTCCTCCGGGTGCACGCGGACCTCGAGCCGCTTACCCCGACGGGAATCGACCATCCGCACCCGGACGTCGTCCGGGTGGTCGACGATCCCCTTGACCAGGTGCTCCAGGGCGGGACGCAGCGCCATGTCAGGCCTGCTCGCCGGACTCTGCACCGGTCTGCTCCTCGGCCTGCGGCGCCTCGGCCGGGGCCTGCGCCTTGGCGGCCTTCTTGGCCGGCGCCGGGGTCTCGGCCACGCCGGCGGCGGCCTTCGCCTCGGCCTCGTACGCCGCCTTGCGGTCGGCCCGCTCCGGGGCGACCTTCAGCGGTGCCGGGGCCGGCAGGCCCTTGAACTTCTGCCAGTCACCGGTCAGCTCCAGCAGGCGCTGCACCGCCTCGCTCGGCTGCGCGCCGACGGACAGCCAGTACTGGACCCGCTCCGACTTGACCTCGATCACCGAAGGGTCCTCCTTCGGCTGGTACACACCGACGAACTCGATCGCGCGACCGTCACGCTTGGTGCGCGAGTCGGCGACGACGATGCGGTACTGCGGGTTGCGGATCTTACCCATCCGCAGGAGCCGGATCTTTACGGCCACAGTTGTTTCGCTCCTGTTGCGATCTCACCGGCCCGTACGGGCGGTGTGCGGGTGAGCGCCGACCGGCACAGTGGGGTTGGGCCGGAGACTGCTCGGTGGACTGGCGGCGTGCCCGGGTTAGAGGGCGCCGGACGCGCGCCGGATACCAGCGAACCATTCTGCCAGATCCGGCTCCGATCTCTCACACCGGACCCGGACTGGTCACCCGGGTCGACTCCGGCGTGACGCACGACACGCTCAACGCACCGGCCGCCGGTCCCAGCCGGGCGGCAGCCCTTCCGGTACGTCCCATTCCGCCGGCGGGGTGAAATCGCACCAGGTGCCGTCGAACGGGAACTCGCCCGACTCGGCGATCCGGATCACCCGCTCCCCCTCGGCCCGGACCGCCTTCTCGTCGGGCACCCAGTAGTCGTCCGGGAAGGCGAGGCGCTCGACGAACTCCTCCTCGTCCTTCCACTCCCAGCGGAGATCCGGGTGCACCACCACGTCGAGGTCCTGATCCGTCATGTCGACCCCGGCCACCGCGCCGTCGTCCCAGCGGACGGCGGGCTCCTCCAGGTTGACGTACCAGTTCTTGAACCGGCCCCGGTCGTCGCGGAACCACCACACCGAATGGGCGGCACCGGTGGGCAGGAACTTCAGCACCGGCGGCCCGTTCCAGCGGCCCTGGGCGAGCCGGTACGACGAGATGATCCACTCGGCGAACGGCATGGCCCGCATGCCCAGCCCCGCCTCGGTCACCTCGTTCGCCACCGGCGCGCCCCGGGCGACCCAGAGCAGCAGCCCCCGGTCGTCGTCGCGGACCACCCGGGCCGAGCGGACCCAACCGATCCGCCCGTGCCGCACGTTGCGGTGCATGATCAGCCGACCCGGCGCGAACCGGCCGACCGAGCCGCCCGGGCGCACCTCAGTAGGCGCGGGCGAGGACGGCGATCAGATCCGGCTCGTCCTCGGAGTCCGGCACCGAGCCGTCGGCCCGCAGCAGGCACCGGACGGTGACGCCCTGCGCGTTCGCCTCGGCCTCGCCCTGGACGCCGACCGCCGACCACGGCACCCGGGCCCAGCCGGTGGCCGCCGCCTCGATCGCCTCGGCGAGGGTGGCGACGTCGGTGGTGCGGGACTGCCGGAAGGCCAACGCCTGGTCGTGCAGCGCCTGCTGGTCCGCCTCCAGCGCGGCGAGGACCGCGCCGACCACGTCGGCCACCGGCGTCGCGGCCTTCGAGCCGTCCGTACGCCGGACCACCACCGCGTTGCCGGCGGCCAGGTCACGGGGGCCGACCTCGACGCGGACCGGGTAGCCGCGCAGCTCGGCGTCGACGGCCCGGCGGCCGAAGGCGGTGTCGGTCCGGTCGTCCAGCGCGACCCGGACACCGGCGTCGCGCAGCGCGTCGCGGAGCTTGGCCGCCGCCTCGGCCACGCCCTCGCCGTCCTTGACGATCATCACGTACGCCTGGACCGGCGCCAGCTTCGGCGGCACCCGCAGGCCGTTGTCGTCACCGTGGCACATGATCAGGCCGCCGAGCATCCGGGTCGAGGTGCCCCAGGAGGTGGTCCAGGCGTGCTCCCGGCCACCCTCGGCCGAGGAGAAGCTGATGTCGAACGCCCGGGCGAAGTTCTGGCCCAGCTCGTGGCTGGTGCCCAGCTGGAGCGCCTTGCCGTCGCCCATCATGCCTTCGCAGGTGTAGGTGGCGGTCGCGCCGGCGAAGCGCTCGCGGGCGGTCTTCAGGCCGACCACCACCGGGATGCCGAGCACGTTGACCATCAGGTCCTCGTACGCCTCGTGCAGGATCCGCCGGGCGTAGGCGCGGGCGTCGGAGCGGGTGGCGTGCGCGGTGTGCCCCTCCTGCCAGAGGAACTCGCTGGTACGCAGGAAGATCCGCGGGCGCAGCTCCCAGCGGACCACGTTCGCCCACTGGTTGAGCAGCAGCGGCAGGTCCCGGTACGAGTCGATCCACTTGGCCATGAACTCGCCGATCACCGTCTCGCTGGTGGGGCGGACCACCACCGGCTCGGCGAGCTGCTTGCCCCCACCGTGGGTGACCACGGCCAGCTCCGGCGAGAAGCCCTCGACGTGCTCGGCCTCGCGCTTGAGGTAGCTCTCCGGGATGAAGAGCGGGAAGTAGGCGTTCTCCGCGCCGGCCGCCTTGATCCGGGCGTCCATCTCCGCCTGCATCCGCTCCCAGATGGCGTAGCCCGCCGGTCGGATGACCATGGTGCCCCGCACCGGGCCGTTGTCGGCCAGCTTGGCCTTGGCGATCAGGTCCTGGTACCAGCGGGGGAAATCCTCCGCACGGGGAGTGAGCACGCGTGCCATGACCGCACATCCTATGCGCCGGGTGCGCCGCCGCAGCGCCCGGGAGGCCGCCCGCGCCGTGTCGCGTCGCCCCGAGCCCAGCGCCTCGAGCGAAATCCGCACAGATTCCCGGAAAGAGTGCCCCTCCGCGTCGGAATGAGCACTCTTTTCCGGGAAGGCGCGGTCAGCCAGGCGGCAGGGGACGGGGTCAGCGCAGTACGCGGCCGCGCAGGACGATGCGGGACGGGGTGCGGACCACCCGGAGGTCGCGGCGCGGGTCCTCGGGATAGACGACCAGGTCGGCGAGGCCACCCTCGACCAGGCCGGGGAAGCCGAGCCACTCGCGGGCGCGCCAGGACGCGGCGGCGAGGACGTCCTCGGTGGACATGCCGGCCCGCTCGTGCAGCAGCAACATCTCCTCGGCGGCCAGCCCGTGGTCGATGCCCCCGCCCGCGTCGGTGCCGACGTAGATCGGCACGCCCGCCTCGTACGCGGCCCGGACCACCTCGGGGAAGCGGTCGCGCAGAGCGAGCATGTGGTCGGCGTACCCGGGGAACCTGGGGCGGGCCTGGTCGGCGATGCCACCGAAGGTCTGAATGTTGATCATCGTGGGGACCAGCGCGGTGCCCTGGCGGGCCATCAGGTCGATCAGGTCCAGGCTGAGCCCGGTGCCGTGCTCCACCGAGTCCACCCCGGCCCGCACCATGATCTCCACGGCCGACTCGGAGAAGGTGTGCACCGCGGCGCGTGCCCCGGCGGCGTGCGCGGCGGCGACGGCGGCCGTCATGGTGTCCGCGTCCCAGGCCGGGGCCAGGTCACCCACGCCCCGGTCGATCCAGTCCCCGACCAGCTTGACCCAGCCGTTGCCGGCGGCGGCCTGCGCCGCCACCGTCGCGGCCACCTCGGCCGCGCCGACCTCCACCCCGATGTCCCGCAGGTAGCGCTTCGGCGGTGCGACGTGCCGGCCGGCGCGGGCCAGCCGCGGCAGCTCCGGGTCGTCGTCGAGTTCCGGGTACGGGTACGGCGAGCCGGCGTCCCGGATGGCCAGCACCCCGGCGTCGCGGTCGGTACGGGCCAACTCCCGGGCCTGGTCGAGCGCGGTGATCGGGGCGCCGCCCCGGGCGATGCCGATGTGGCAGTGGGCGTCGGTCAGGCCGGGAAGCACGAAGCCACCGTCGGCGACGGTCTCCGCGCCGGGCACCGGTTCGAAGGTGACCCGGTCGCCGACCAGCCACACGTCCCGGACCTCGTCGTCGGGCAGGAGCACACCGCGCACATGCAGAGCCATGTGCACAGTCCTACCCGATCACTCCTCGTCCCGGGCGAGCAGGTCGCCCCGCCTGGTGGCGGGGGCGGGCACGACGACGGCCCCGCCACCATGGGGTGACGGGGCCGTCGGAGGTCGGCGAGGCGCGGTCAGCGAGGGTTCTTGTCCCCGCCCTTGCCGAGCTTGTTGAAGTCGATCTTCGGGAGCTTGAAGCCCGGCGGCAGGCCCTGGCCACCGGCCAGGTCCCCCGGGTCCAGGCCCGGCGGGAGCTGCGGCATGCCGCCCGGGAAGCCGCCCGGCAGGCCGGCGCCGGTACGCGGCCGGCCGCCGCCCTTGGTGCCCTTTCGCTTGTTCTTCGGCGACTTGGTCGCCTTGCGCCGACCGCCTCCGGGCAGGCCCATCATGCCGCCCATCTGCTTCATCATCTTCTGCGCGTCGGCGAAGCGGTTGAGCAGCTGGTTGACGTCCATCACAGCGACCCCGGAGCCGTTGGCGATCCGGGCACGCCGGGAGCCGTTGATGATCTTCGGGTTGGTGCGCTCGCCCGGAGTCATCGACCGGATGATCGCGGTGACCCGGTCGAAGTGCTTGTCGTCCAGCTCGGCGAGCTGGTCCTTCATCTGCCCCATGCCCGGCATCATCGCCAGCACGTTGGCGATCGGCCCCATCCGCCGGACCGCGATGAGCTGATCGAGGAAGTCCTCCAGGGTAAAGGTCTCGCCGCCCATCAGCTTGGCGGTCATCTTCTCCTTCTGATCGGCGTCGAAGGCCGCCTCGGCCTGCTCGATCAGCGTGAGGACGTCGCCCATGCCGAGGATCCGGCTGGCCATCCGGTCGGGGTGGAAGACGTCGAAGTCCTCCAGCTTCTCGCCGGTGGAGGCGAAGAGGATCGGCTGCCCGGTGACCTCGCGGACGGAGAGCGCGGCACCACCGCGGGCGTCGCCGTCGAGCTTGGAGAGGACCACGCCGCTGATGCCGACACCGTCGCGGAACGCCTCGGCGGTGCGGACCGCGTCCTGACCGACCATGGCGTCGATGACGAAGATGACCTCGTCGGGCTGGACCGCGTCCCGGATGTCGGCGGCCTGCTGCATCATCTCGGCGTCGATACCGAGCCGGCCGGCGGTGTCGACGATGACGATGTCCCGGGCGGCCCGCTTGGCGTGCTCGATCGAGTCGCGCGCCACCTGCACCGGGTCGCCGACGCCGTTGCCGGGCGCCGGGGCGTACACCTCGACGCCGGCCCGGCCGCCGAGCACCTGGAGCTGCCCGACGGCGTTGGGGCGCTGGAGGTCGGCGGCGACCAGCAGCGGCTGGTGGCCCTGGGCCTTGAGCCAGCGGGCCAGCTTGCCGGCGAGGGTGGTCTTACCGGAACCCTGGAGGCCGGCCAGCATGATCACGGTCGGCGGCTGCTTGGCGAACTGGAGCCGGCGCCCCTCGCCACCGAGGACGGCGATCAGCTCCTCGTTGACGATCTTGATGATCTGCTGGGCCGGGTTGAGCGCCTGGGAGACCTCGGCGCTCCGGGCCCGCTCCTTGACGTTCGCGATGAACCCCTTGACCACCGGCAGGGCGACGTCGGCCTCCAGCAGCGCCATGCGGATCTCGCGCGCGGTGGCGTCGATGTCGGCGTCGGTGAGCCGTCCCTTGCCGCGGAGCTTGGTGAAGATCCCGGACAGGCGGTCACTCAAGGTGTCAAACACACGAACATCCCGTTTGTCGTCTTCGGCGGGCACGATCAGCCAGCGCGCACAAGGCCGGCTACCCGCAAGGGTAACGGTCCCGCCTCCCCACTGCTTCCCGCCGGCCGACCCCCGCGCGAGATCACGCTGGTCCGGGCCGCAGGTCCGCCCGCCTGACGACCTCCGTGGCCACCGTGGTCCTGCCGGCGCCGAACCCGCCGGTCCGCCGGACGATCACGAGGCGATCAGCCCCGACTGGTACGCGAAGACCACCAGCTGGGCTCGGTCCCGGGCGCCCAGCTTGACCATGGCCCGGCTCACGTGGGTACGCGCGGTGGCCGGGCTCACCACGAGCCGCTCGGCGATCTCGGCGTTGCTCAGCCCCTCGCCGACCAGCCCCACCACCTCCCGTTCCCGGTCGGTGAGGGTGTCCAGCCGCGGGTGCGGCCGGGGCACCCGGGCCGGCCGGGTGGCGAACTCCCGGACCACCCGCCGGGTCACCGACGGGGACAGCAGCGCCTCGCCCTCGGCGACCAGCCGGATGGCCCGGAGCAGCTCGGCCGGGCGGGTGTCCTTGGTCAGGAAGCCGCTGGCCCCGTGCCGGAGGGCGTCGAAGACGTACTCGTCCAGCTCGAAGGTGGTCAGGACGACCACCCGGGTGCCGGCCAGCCCGGGGTCGGCGACGATCCGCCGGGTCGCCTCGATGCCGTCCACGCCGGGCATCCGGACGTCCATCAGGACCACGTCGGGGCGCTCCCGGCGGGCCAGCTCGACGGCGGCGAGCCCGTCGGCGGCCTCCCCGACCACCGCGAGGTCGTCCTCGCTCTCCACCAGGGCACGCAGCCCGATCCGGACCAGATCCTGATCGTCCGCGAGCAACACCGTGATCATGTGGCCTCCTCCAGCGGCAGTGTCGCGTACACCCGGAAGCCGCCGGCGGAGGCGGGGCCGGCGGTGAACGACCCGCCCAGCGCGGTGACCCGCTCCCGCATGCCGGCCAGGCCGTAGCCGGCGGTCCCGCCCGACGGCGCGGCGGCGCCCCGACCGGTGTCGGTCACCTCCACGGTGACCTCGGTGGGCGCGTACCGGAGGCGGACGATGGCGGTGGCCGGGCCGGCGTGGCGCAGCACGTTGGTCAGCGCCTCCTGCACCACCCGGTACGCGGCCAGGTCCACCACCACCGGCAACGCGCGGGGCTCCCCGTCGACCTCGACGGTCACCGGCACCCCGGCGCCGGCCAGCCGCTCGCGCAACTGCGGGAGCTGGGCCAGCCCGGGGGCCGGAGCCCGCTCATCGACCGGCTCGTCGCGCCGCACGACGGTCAGGGTGACCCGCAACTCGTCCAGCGCCTCCTTGCTGGTGCGGCTGATCGCGGTCAACGCCGCCTCGGCCTGCTCCGGCCGCTTGGCCAGCAGGTGCAGCGCGATCTCCGCCTGCATGTGGATGGCGGCGAGGCCGTGCCCGACCACGTCGTGCACCTCCCGGGCCACCCGCAGCCGTTCGGCGTCGGCCAGCCGGCGGGCCTCGTCCACCCGGTTGCGGGCCGCGCTCTCCCGGCCCAGCCGCACCGTGGTGCCCACCGCGAACGGCACGACCACCCAGGCGGCCACCGGCATCAGGCCGACCAGGCCGGGCGAGCGCACCCCGACGAAGACGTGCGCGAGCAGCGCCACCAGCGCTACCGCGCCGGCCAGCGCGGCGGTCCGCACCGGCCGGTACGCGGCGACCGTGTAGACCGCGACGAAGAACGAGAGCAGGATCGGCCCGTACGGGTAGCCGAGCACCAGGTATGCGGTGGTCGCCGCGGTGACCACGGCCAGGGTGGCCAGCGGCCAGCGCCGCCGAACGGCCAGGGCGAGCGCCGCCACCACGACCAGCGGGTACGTCGCCCGACCGGTGCCCAACCCCTGGTTGAGGCCGGCCGGCGCGGTGCCGAACAGGCCGATGACGAGCAGGGCCAGGGCGACCAGGGCGTCGAAGACGCCGTCGCCCCAGCCGCTCCGGTTCCGGTCCACGCCGTCCCCTCCCCGCCGACCTCAGCCGATGTCCCGCCGGCGCAGCAGCGCCCCGCCGATCACCGCGAAGGCGACCAGGTACGCCGCGACCACGAGGGCCGCCTGCCCGCCCCCGACCGTCGCCCCGACGCCGGGGGTGTCGCCGGGCGAGCCCAGCGCCGCGGCCAGCGACCCGGCGTTCGGGCCGGGCAGCCCCTTCTGCACCTGCGCCACCCAGTCGAGCAGCGGCGCGGCGATCGCGGCGAGCAGGTTCTGCACGGCGAGCATCCACACCAGCCCCAGACCGACCGGGAGCGCCACCGCCCGCAGGGCGACGGCGAGCACGGCACCGAGCATGGCCCACATCGTCGCGATGAGCCACCCCGCGCCGATCCCGGTGAGCAGGTCGCCGGCCGACGGCCAGTGCACCGGCTGCCCCTCGGCGAGCGCGATGAGCACGCTGGCCACCGCCCCGACCGCGAAGACGGCGAGCACCACGGCCAGCGCGGCGGCGGCGAGGGCGAGCAGCTTGCCGGCGTACACCTCCAGCCGCGACGGGCCCTGGGAGAGCACCGTCTTCCAGGTGCCCCAGCCGTACTCGCCGCCGACGGTGAGCACCCCGAGGATCAGCACGATCGAGCCGAGGAAGACCGGCAGGCCGCCGAGCGAGTTACCGACCAGTTGGTCGGGCAGCAGCATGGGCAGGGTCCGGTCGGTGTTCGGCCCGGTCGTCCCGCCGGCGATGCTGGCGTACGGGAAGACGTAGGTGAACGTCAGCGCGAGGACCAGTGTGACGGTCAGCAGCAGCCAGGTCGCCGGGCGGCGGACCAGCTTGATCAGCTCGGCGCGGAAGCTACGCGACATCGGCCGTTCCCTTCTCGATGAGGTCGAAGAAGACCTGCTCCAGGTCCCGTTCGCGGGGGCGCAGCTCGCGCACGGCGAGCCCGGCGCCGACCAGCTCGGTGTTGAGCCAGGCGGCCCGCTCCGGCTCGACGGCAAGCTCCAGCGCGCCGTCGACCACCCGCACCCGCTCGGCGCCGACGAGCGTCCGGACCCGTGCCGCCGCCTCGTCGAGCGGGTCGGCGAGCACCCGCAGCCCGGCCGTGCCGCGCAGCTCGGCGACGCTCCCCTCGGCGATCAGCCGCCCCCGGGAGATCACCCCGACCCGGTCGCAGACCTGCTCGACCTCGCCGAGCAGGTGACTGGAGACCAGGACGGTGCAGCCGCCCGCGCCGAGCCGGCGGATCAGCGTGCGCATGTCCGCCATGCCGGCCGGGTCGAGGCCGTTGGTCGGCTCGTCGAGGATCAGCAGGCGCGGGTCCTTGAGCAGGGCGGCGGCGACGCCGAGCCGCTGCTTCATGCCCAACGAGTAGCCGGCGTACCGGTCGCCGGCCCGGTCGGTGAGGTCGACCAGGTCGAGCACGAGCGCCACCCGGTCGGCGCCGACCCCGGCGTAGCGGGCGAGCACCGTCAGGTTGTCCCGCCCGGAGAGGTACGGATAGAAGGCGGGCCCCTCGATCAGCGCCCCGACCCCGGTGAGCCGGCCGGTGCCGGGGGGACGGCCGAGCAGCCGTACCGTGCCGGCGGTGGGGCGGACCAGCCCGAGCAGCATGCGCAGGGTGGTGGTCTTGCCGGCGCCGTTGGGGCCGAGGAAGCCGTACACCTCGCCGGGGTGCACGGTCAGGTGGAGGTCGTCGACGGCGGTCAGTGCGCCGTACCGCTTGGTGAGCCCTTCGGTGTGCACTGGCAGGTTCATGCCCCGAGACTGCCGCTTCCCGGATCGGGCGGCGTCGCCCCGCGAGCGGCACCTCGGCTACGCCCCGGGACGTAGGCGGCGCCTACACGGCGGCGAGGACGGCGGCCTCGACGCGGTCCCGGTCGGCGTCGGAGGGCCAGCCGCCGACCAGGTAGAACACGTCCACCACGTCGGCGCCGAGGGTGGAGATCCGGGCCGCCCGTACCTGGGCGCCGGCCTCGTCGAGGGCGCAGCTGACCCGGTAGAGCAGCCCGGCCGCGTCGGCGGCGCGCAGCTCCAGCAGCACCGCGTCGGTGGCCGCCTCGCGGTGCCAGACCACCCGCGGCGCGGCGGCACCCTGGCTGCGGGCGGCCAGGGCCCGGCCGCGCAGCCGCTGGGTGACCGAGACGTCGCCGGCGACCGCGCGGCGCAGGTCGGCGGTGAGCGCGATCGGGTCGGGCGCCAGGCCGTAGCGGGGCTGCACCCGGCACTCGACCAGAGCCCGCCCGTCGACCGTGGAGGCGTCCGCGGAGATCACCTCCAGCCGGTGCAGGGCCAGGCAGCCGGCCACCGTGGCGAGCAGGCCGCGTCGGTCCGCCGCGGCCACCGACACCCGGTCCTCCGCCAGGTGTACGACCGGCAGCGGCCCCGCGACCAGCGCCGGATCCGGGGCGGGCGGCGCCGGCACCACGCCGGTGTCCAGCGCGGTACGCACCCGGGCGACCAACTCGGCGACGAGTCGCCCCTTCCAGTCGGACCAGGCGGCCGGCCCGGTGGCGGCGGCGTCGGCCCGGACCAGGGCGTGCAGCAGCTCCAGGGTGGTGGTGTCGCCGACCTGCTCGGCGACCCCGGCGACGGTCTTCGGGTCGGACAGGTCGCGCCGGGTCGCCACGTCGGGCAGCAGCAGGTGCAGCCGGACCAGCTCGCCGATCAGCGCGGCCTCGGCCGCGGGCAGCCCGATCCGGGCGGCCACCGCCTCGGCCAGCGGCGCCCCGACGATGCTGTGGTCCACGAAGGTGCCGTCCGGCTCAGGCCCGCCGGCCCGCCCGGCGGCACCGTCGCCGGGCAGTCCCTTGCCGATGTCGTGCAGGAGCGCGCCGAGCAGCAGCAGGTCGGGGCGGTCCACCTCGCGGGTGTGCCGGCTCGCCTCGTACGCGGTCTGCACCAGGTGCCGGTCGAGGGTGAACCGGTGCACCGGGTTGTGCTGGGGCAGGCTGCGCAGCCGGGTCCACTCGGGCAGCCAGCGGTCGACCAGGCCGTACCGGTCGCAGGTCTCCCAGGCGGGCACCAGGCCGGGACCGGCACCGAGGAGGGTGATCAGCGCGGCCAGGGCGGCCGGCGGCCAGGGCGCGGGCAGCGGCGGGCAGTACGCGGCGAGCCACTCGCAGGTGGCCCGGGCGATCGGGAGCCGGGTGATGGCCGCGGCGGCGGCGACCCGCAGCGACAGGCTGGGGTCGGGCCGGGCGCCGATGGCGGTGCGGGCGAGCACCAGCTCGCCGTCGTGTTCGACGACGTCCCGGGCGACGGGGCGGCGGACCGGCCGGCCGTCGGTGCCCCGGCGGCGCCCGGAGCGGAGCCGGTCGGCGGCCCGCCAGGCGTCGTCGAGGGCGTGGCTGACGGTCCGCGCGTCCCCGGCGACCCGGCGCAGCAACGCGTCACCGTCGTCCACCACGCCCCCGGCGGCGGCGCCGGACGCGTCGAGCTGGAGTTGCCGCAGCCCGAGCAGCCCGGCGACGCCGTCGCGCTCCTGGGCGACGAGCCGGTCGACCCGGCGGCCGACCTGCTGGTGCAGGGCGTCACGGGTGTCGAGGAGCCGCCGGTGGGCGGCGTGCACGGCGGGGCGCAGCGCGTCGGTCACGCCGGCGGTGGCGATGGCCCGCAGAAGGCCGACGTCGCGCAGCCCGCCGGCGGCCTCCTTCAGGTCGCCCTCAAGGAGGAAGGCCAGCTCGCCGTGGGTCTCCCAGCGGGCGGCGGTGATCTCCCGCAGCCGCGGAAGCTGCCGGACGGCGGTGCGCCGCCAGTGGTCGGCGGCGGTGCGGACGAGCTGGTCGGCGAGGGCCGGATCGCCGGCCACGTGGCGGGCGTCGAGCAGGCCGAGGGCGACCTTGACGTCGTCCTGGGCGACGGAGAGCGCCTCGGCGACGGTCCGGACGGAGTGGTCGAGGCGTAGCCCGGCGTCCCAGATCGGATACCAGAGCGAGGCGGCCAGCTCGTCGATGCCGGGCACCCCGGCGTGCAGCAGCACCAGATCGACGTCCCCGTACGGCGCGCACTGCCGCCGGCCCAGCCCGCCGACCGCGACCAGCGCGATCCCCGCCCGCCGCGGAAACACCGACCGCAACCACCGGTCGATCGCCTCCGCCCGCTGCGCCCGCGCCTGGGCCCCGATCCCCCCGGGTACGCCGACGACCTCGTTGACCAAGGGGTTCGCGTCGCCGTTCCCGGGGTGTCCCGACGCGTTCTGCTTGATCAACGAGGTCATCGAGACATCCTCAGAGGGCGTCCAGGCCGCGCTCGCCCGTGCGGACCCGGACGACCTCCTCGACGCCGGTCACCCAGACCTTGCCGTCGCCGATCTTGCCGGTGCGGGCGGCGCCCACGATGGCGTCGACGATCTTGTCGACCTCCATCTCGTCGGTGAGCACCTCCACCCGGATCTTGGGCAGGAACTCGACCGTGTACTCGGCACCCCGGTAGACCTCGGTGTGCCCCTTCTGCCGGCCGTAGCCCTGGACCTCGCTGACGGTCAGGCCGGCCACGCCGAGGGCGTGCAGGGCCTCCTTCACCGCGTCCAGCTGGTACGGCTTGATGACCGCGGTCACCAGCTTCATGTCCATCCCCTCCATCACAGGAACGTTAACCGGCGACCTTCTCGCTGACCGGCGCGGCGGGCTCGTCCGCCTCGTCGGTGGGCCCCGGGCCCGGCTTGGCGGCGCCGATCCCGGCCATCGCGAACGCGCCACCGGCGCTGCCGCCCGTGGTGGGCGACAGGTCGTACGCGCTCTCCGCGTGCTCGGCGACGTCGATGCCCTCGACCTCCGCCTCGGCGGACACCCGGAACCCGATCGTCTTGTCGATCACGAAGCCCAGGGCGTAGGCGACCGCGAAGGAGTAGACCGTCACGATCAACGCACCCAGCGCCTGCTTGCCGAGCAGGGTGGCGTTGCCCCCGACCAGCAGGCCGTCGCTGGTCACCAGCGAGCTCACCGAGGCCGTGCCGAACAGGCCGATCCACAGGCAGCCGATCCACCCGCCGACGAAGTGCACGCCGACCACGTCGAGGGAGTCGTCGTAGCCGAGCCGGTACTTCAGGCCCACCGCGAGGGCGCAGACCGCACCGGCGACGAGGCCCAGCAGCACCGCCGCGGCCGGGGTGATGAAGGCGCACGCCGGGGTGATCGCGACCAGCCCGGCCACCGCGCCGGAGGAGGCCCCGACCAGGGTCGGCTTGCCGTCGCGTACCCACTCCACCACGAGCCAGCCGAGCAGCGCGGCGGCGGTGGCCACCTGGGTGTTGATGAAGGCCAGCGCGGTGACCCCGTCGGCGGTCAGCTCGGAGCCGGCGTTGAAGCCGAACCAGCCGAACCAGAGCAGCCCGGCGCCGAGCGCGACCAGCGGGACGTTGTGCGGCTTGGCGCTCTCCCGGGGCCAGCCGACCCGCTTGCCGAGGACCAGCACCAGCGCGAGCGCCGCGGCGCCGGCGTTGATGTGCACGGCCGTGCCGCCGGCGAAGTCGAGGGCGCCGATGTCGCCGCCGATCAGGCCACCGCCCCACACCATGTGCGCGACCGGGAAGTAGACCAGGGTGGCCCAGCCGAAGGCGAACACCAGCCAGCCGGCGAACTTCGTCCGGTCGGAGAGCGCGCCGCTGATCAGGGCGACGGTGATGACGGCGAACATCATCTGGAAGGCGATGAAGACGTAGAGCGGGATGCCGGTCTCGCCCCACAGGTCGCTCTCGCCGACGAACGTCTTGGTGCCCAGGTACTGCCCCAGGTCGCCGATGAACTTGCCGCCCTCGCCGAAGGCGACGGTGAAGCCGTAGAAAAGCCACAGGATGCTGATGAGCCCGATGGACGAGAAGCTCATCATCATCATGTTGAGTACGCCCTTGGACCGGTTCAGGCCGCCGTAGAACAGCGCGAGACCCGGCGTCATGAGCAGCACGAGCGCAGACGACAGGAGCAACCAGGCGGTGTTGCCGGTGTCGATCTCCACGCTGCCTCCTCTCGGTGTGGATGTCCTCCCTCCGACTGAGTCCTGGCAGCGTCGCCCGGCAGCCGGTTGCGCGGAAGCTTGCTCGGCGGCTGTTTCCTGCACCGACACCGCTCGATTTCCGGCGGGTGACAGGTTGTTTCCGGCGTGTGAAGAACGCCGATCATGGCCGGGGAAACGGAAAGAGTGGCCGTTCCGGGGAGGAACCGGCCACTCTTTCCCGGGATTGGGAGGTCAGCGCAGGGCGTACTCCAGGGCGTGCCGCTCGTAGTCGAGCAGCCGCAGGTCACGCATGGGGCGCCGGAGGTGGCCCTTGTGCACGATCCGGACGAACGCCGGGTCGCCGGCCGCGGCCATCCGCCGGATGCCCTCGACGTGGTCGACGACCCGCTTGCGGATGGTGCGGATCAGCCGGTGCCGGTCGCGCGGGATCAGCCCGTACGCGTCGGCGAACAGCCGCAGCCGGCGGGGCCGGTCCGGGTGCTTCCAGCCCAGCGTGATCGAGTCCCGGTCGGAGAAGATCGGCACCCAGGTCCAGGCCGCGTACGCCACGTCGTAGATCCGCGCGCCGGGCGAGGCCAGGTCGAAGTCGATCAACCCGAGCGTGCCGTCCGGCCGCCAGATCACGTTGTGCGGGGCGGCGTCGTGGTGGCAGATCACCTCGGTGTCCGGCGGGGGCGGGCCGAACGAGCGCCAGACCGCCCCCGGCGGCGGGTTGAAGCCGTACTGGGCGTCGTGGAACATCCGCAACATGGTCGCCACGGTCACCAGGGCCTCGTCGGTGACCCAGTGCGGGGCCAGCGGATACTCCCCGCACTCGCCCTCCAGGTACGACAGGACCTCCCGGTTACGCTCGTCCATGCCGAGGGCGCGCGGGGCGCCGGTGAAGCCGACGTACTCCAGGTGCCGCAGCAGGGCGTGCACCGAGGGGGTCCACGGGCCGGCGTTGCGCCGGACCGTGTCGCCCACCCGGACCACGGTGCTCACGTTCCCGCCGTGCAGCGGGATCTCCTGTGAAGTCACGTACGGTCTCCCGAGGCGCGGCGACGGGTGGCTGGGGTCGCGCCACCCGGCGTAGGCGCGATCGTCGGTCATCACGTCGAGGCTACGCGTCCCGAGCGAGCGGCTCGGTCCCGAGCAGCGCGTCGACGAACTGCACGGGGTCGAACGGGGCCAGGTCGTCCGGGCCCTCGCCGAGGCCGACCAGCTTGACCGGGATGCCGAGCTTGCGCTGTACGGCGATCACGATGCCGCCCTTGGCGGTCCCGTCGAGCTTGGTCAGCACCACCCCGGTGACGTTCACCACCTCGGTGAAGACCCGGGCCTGCTCCAGGCCGTTCTGGCCGGTGGTGGCGTCGAGCACCAGCAGGGTCTCGTCGATCGGGCCGTGCTTCTCCACCACCCGCTTGACCTTGCCCAGCTCGTCCATCAGGCCGATCTTGTTCTGCAGGCGGCCGGCGGTGTCGATCAGCACGGTGTCGACCTGGGTGTCGATGCCCCGCTTGACCGCGTCGAAGGCGACGCTGGCCGGGTCGGCGGCCTCGGGCCCGCGGACGGTCTCCGCGCCGACCCGGCTGCCCCAGGTCTCCAGCTGGTCGGCGGCGGCGGCCCGGAACGTGTCGGCCGCGCCGAGCAGCACGGTGTGCCCGTCGGCGATCAGCACCCGGGCGATCTTGCCGCAGGTGGTGGTCTTGCCGGCGCCGTTGACCCCGACCACCAGGAGCACCCCGGGCAGGCCCACCTTGGGGTCGGCGTTCAGCGACCGGTCCAGCGTCGGGTCGAGGGCGGTGACCAGCTCGGTGGCGAGCAGCGCGCGCAGCTCCCCGGTGGACCGCGTGCCGAGCACCCGGGTCCGCTCGCGGAGCCGGTCGACGATCTCCCGGGTGGCGTCGATGCCGACGTCGGCGGTGATCAGGCTGTCTTCGATCTCCTCCCAGGCGTCCTCGTCCAGGCGCTCACGGCTGAGCAGGCCGAGCAGGCCCCGGCCGAAGACGTTCTGCGAGCGGGACAGCCGGGAGCGCAGCCGGACCAGCCGGCCGGCGGTGGGCTCGGGCACCTCGAGCGGCACCTCGACCACCGGCGGCACCTCGACCACCGGTGGCGGCTCGACCAGGACCCCGGTGGACACCTCCGCCTCGGGCGCCTGGACCGGTGGGCCGGCCAGGTCCTCCTCAGCCCGGGTCTCGACCTCCGTCCTCGGCAGCGGCGGCTCGGGGCGCCGGCGCAGCCGGGGCACCACGAGGCTGAGGCCGCCGATGATCAGCACGCCGAGCAGGGCGATGATGACGAGGAGGTATTCCTTCATGCCCGAAATCCTGTCAGATGCCGGCGGCGGCGTCCCACTCACCGCCTCCGCACGCGGTCGAGCTGCGGGTACGCTCGCCGCAGCCAGGCGTGCCGAATCCGCCGGCCGGGTAGAAAAGGTGAGCGTTCTTCCCCTCGGAGGTGCCCGTGCCCAGCTCCCGCCTGCTCATCGGTCCGCTGCTGCGGCGGGTCGTCGGCACGCGGGCGACGGTCTGGGTGGAGACCAGCGCGCCCGCGGTGGTCACGGTCCGCACGGCCGGCGGCGCCACGGGCAGCGCGCCGACCTTCTCGGCGTACGACCACCACTACGCGATCGTGGTGGTGGCGGGGCTGGCCCCGGACAGCGCCACGACCTACGAGGTGCTGATCGACGACGAGGTCGCCTGGCCGGTCCCGGAGAGCGGCTTTCCGCCCAGCGTGATCCGTACCCGGGCCGTGGACGACCGGGACCAGCCGGTGAGCCTGATCTTCGGCTCGTGCCGCGAGACCACCCAGCACGCGACCGCCCGGAAGCTGCCCCCGGACGCGCTGGACGCGTACGCCCGGCGGCTGATGGCCGACCCGGACCCGGCCGCCCGGCCCGACCTGCTGGTGCTCCTCGGCGATCAGGTCTACGCCGACGTCACCTCGCCGACCGTGCGCCGGCTGCTGAGGCGGCGCCGGCGCCGGCCGAAGGGTGCCCCGGCGACCCAGGTGGTGAGCTTCGACGAGTACACCAAGCTCTACCTGGAGTCCTGGCGCGACCCGGAGATCCGCTGGCTGCTCTCCACCGTGCCCAGCGTGATGATCTTCGACGACCACGAGGTGATCGACGACTGGAACACCTCGGCCTGGTGGCGGGCGGACATGCGCGAGCAGCCCTGGTGGGCGGAGCGGATCCGCAGCGGGCTCACCTCCTACTGGGTCTACCAGCACCTGGGCAACCTGTCCCCGGACGAGATCGCCGCCGACCCGGTGTACGCCAAGGTCACCGCCGCGGAGGACGCCACCGGGGTGCTGCACGAGTTCGGCGACCGGGTCGACAAGGAGGCCGACCTCGCGCACGACACCGAGCGCTGGCGGGCCGTGCAGTACCAGTGGAGCTACGCGCTGGACCTGGGGCGGACCCGGCTGGTCATGCTGGACAACCGCTCCAGCCGGGTGCTGGAGTCGGGCAACCGGGCGATGCTGCCGCCGGGCGAGTGGTCCTGGTTCCTCGACCGGGCGCACGGCGTCTACGACCACCTCGTCGTCGGCGCCTCGCTGCCCTGGCTGCTGCCGCCGGGCATCCATCACGTCGAGACCTGGAACGAGCGGCTCGCCGACTCCCGGCGGCCCTGGGTGGCGTCGCTCTCCGAGCGGATCCGGCGGGCCTGCGACCTGGAGCACTGGGGGGCGTTCCGGCGCTCCTTCGACGCCCTCGCCGAGCTGTTCGCCCGGCTGGGCAGCGGGACTCCCGCCGGGCCGGGGGCGCGGGTCGGCGCCGGGCCGGCGTACGCGCCACCGGCCTCGATCAGCGTGCTCTCCGGGGACGTGCACCACTCGTACGTGGCCCGGGCCCGGTTCGCCGACCGGAGCGTCCGCACCCCGGTGCACCAGCTCACCTGTTCCCCGATCCACAATCAGGTGCCGGCGGGGATGCGGCCGCTGATGCGGCTCGGCTGGCACCCCGGGCCGGCCGGGGCCGCCCGCGCGCTGGCCCGCTCGGCCGGGGTGCCCCGGTCGAGTGTGCGGTGGAAGAAGCTGGCCGGGCCGTACTTCGGCAACGCGGTGGCCACGCTGACCCACCGGGGCCGGTCGGCCGAGGTGGTGATCGAGGGCACCACCGGCGACGGCCACCTCCGTACGGTGGCTCGGCAGCAGCTCAGCGACCAGGCGTGAGTACGCTTCCCCCGTGGAGGATCACCTGCCGGAGACGCTGCGCGCGGTGGAGCACGAGTTGACCGCGCTGCTGCGCCGCGGACGGGCGCTGTCCTGGGAGATCGCCCGGGAGGTCCACCCCAACCTGGAGCCGAACGCGTACGGGCTGCTGCTCTGGCTGCGGCGGTGCGGCTCGATCCGGCTCACTGACCTGGCCGCCCGGCTCGGCATCGGCAAGGGCACGCTCAGCCGGCAGATCCACGGCCTGGAGGGGCTGGGTCTGGTCCGCCGTGACCCGGACCCGACCGACCGGCGGGCGGCTCAGCTCAGCCTCACCGAGGAGGGCACCCGCCGGTTCGACGCGGCACGGGCGGCCCGACTCGGGCAGATCCGGCGCACGATGGAGAGCTGGCCGAAACAGGACGTCGAGGACTTCGCCCGGCTGATGCACAGATTCAACGAGACCTTCTGATCCGGGGCTCGCCCAGGAATACCTCCCGTCGCCACCCGGTTGTTGCTTGAGGCAACCAAAGTTCTACGGTTGCCTGAGGCAACCCACCCCCGACCTGCCCCGGAGGCAATCACGATGACCCAGGCGACAGCGCCCACCCGGGCGACCGCCGGCGACATGACCCACCGGCAGATCCTGGAGGCACTCTCCGGCCTACTGCTGGGCATGTTCGTCGCGATCCTCTCCTCCACGGTCGTCTCGAACGCGCTGCCGCGGATCATCACCGAGCTGCACGGCGGCCAATCCGCGTACACCTGGGTGGTCACCTCGACGCTGCTGGCGACCACCGCGACCACCCCGATCTGGGGCAAGCTCGCCGACCTGACCAGCAAGAAGGTCCTGGTCCAGCTCGCCCTCGGCATCTTCGTGCTGGGCTCGGTGCTGGCCGGGCAGTCGCAGACCACCGGCGAGCTCATCGCCTGCCGGGTGCTCCAGGGCGTCGGCGCGGGCGGCCTGACCGCCCTCGCCCAGGTGATCATGGCGACGATGATCGCTCCGCGTGAGCGCGGCCGCTACAGCGGCTACCTCGGCGCCGTGATGGCCCTCGGCACCATCGGCGGCCCGCTCATCGGTGGCGTCATCGTCGACACCGACTGGCTCGGCTGGCGCTGGTGCTTCTACGTCGGCGTGCCGTTCGCCGTGCTCGCCCTGATCGTGCTCCAGAAGACCCTGCACCTGCCCGTGGTGAAGCGCCCGGCGAAGATCGACTGGTGGGGCGCCACCCTGATCACCGCGGCCGTCTCGCTGCTGCTCATCTGGGTCACCCTGGCCGGCGACAAGTACGACTGGATCTCCTGGCAGAGCGCGGCCATGGTGGTCGGGGCAGTGCTGCTCGGCGCGCTGGCCATCCGGGTGGAGCAGCGGGCCAGCGAGCCACTGATCCCGCCGCGCCTGTTCCGCAGCCGCACCATCACCCTGGCCGTGGTCGCCAGCATCGCGGTCGGCGTGGGCATGTTCGGCGCCTCGGTCTTCCTCGGCCAGTACTTCCAGATCAGCCGCGGCCAGAGCCCGACCATGTCCGGCCTGATGACCCTGCCGATGATCGGCGGCCTGCTGGTCGCCTCCACGGTCGTCGGCCGGATCATCACCAACACCGGCCGCTGGAAGCGGTACCTGGTAGCCGGCTCGGTCCTGCTCACCGCCGGCTTCGCCACCATGGGCACGCTGCGCGCGGACACCCCGTACTGACAGATCGCCATCTTCATGGCGCTGATCGGCCTCGGGCTCGGCATGACCATGCAGAACCTGGTGCTCGCCGTGCAGAACACGGTCAGCACGCACGAACTCGGCGCAGCCAGCTCGGTGGTCGCCTTCTTCCGTAGCCTCGGCGGCGCGATCGGCGTGAGCGCGCTCGGCGCGGTGCTCGGCCACAAGGTCAAGGACTACCTCGCCGAGGGGCTGGCCGGACTCGGCATCAAGACGTCCGGCTCCGGCAGCGGCGGCACCCTGCCCGACGTGCACACGCTGCCCGCCCCGATCCGGGCGGTCGTCGAGGCCGCGTACGGGCACGGGGCCGGGGACATCTTCCTGGCCGCCGCCCCGTTCGGCCTGATCGCGCTGATCGCGGTCGTCTTCATCAAGGAGGTGCCGCTGCGCCGGCACAACGGCGACGCGATCTCCGCCGAGGTCGAGCGGGAGTCGACCGTCGCCGCCGGCGGCGGGGCCTCGGTGGTCCGGACCGGCATCCAGGAGTGACCCATGAGCGAGCGAATCAGCCAGCTCAGTGCGTCGGTGCCTCATGGCTTCGCCGACCGTAGGGAGGCGACGGCATGAGCGAGCGGAGCGAGCGAATCAGCCAGCTCAGTGCGTCGGTGCCTCATGGCTTCGCCGACCGTAGGGAGGCGACGGCATGAGCGCCTCCGTCGAGCGTGAGGAGTACGGCCCGGAGGCCCGGCCGCTGCCGTTCGAACGCGGCACGGACGGCCCGCGGGTGGTGCTGGTCGGCGTGGACGGCACCCGCACCTCGCTGCGGGCCGCCGCGTACGCGGCCGGGCTGGCCCGCCGGCAGCGCTCCGGCCTGGTCGTGGTGTTCGTCAGCTCCCCGATCCCGTACGCCGGGATCATGACCGGGGTGGTGGCCGGGGCGATCCAGCAGACCCACGACGAGCTGGCCGCCGAGCTGCGCGACGAGTGCCGGCGCGGCGCCGAGGAGCTGGGCCTGCCGGTCACCTTCCTGTGCCGGCGTGGGGACGCGTACACCGAACTCTGCGCGGCGGCCGACGAGACCCGGGCCGACCTGGTGGTGGTCGGGGCGTCCGAGCAGGCCGGGCACCGGCTGGTCGGCTCGGTCGCCACCCGCCTGGTGCGCACCGGCCGGTGGCCCGTCGTGGTGGTGCCCTGAGCTGAGCGGAAGGGGGCCCCTCTCCACTCCTGACGTGGTGAGGGGCCCCTTTTCACCGCCGCGGGCGGTAATCGGGTCGCCGGTGTCGGACTCGCTCGCCAGGATGGCGGGCATGACCTGGAGAGCACCGGAGATCACCCGGAAGAACGAGCCCTACGTCGGCGACGAGCGCACCATGCTCGACGGCTGGCTCGACTACCACCGCGACACCCTGCTGCTGAAGTGCGCGGGCCTGACCGCCGAACAGTTGAAGACCCCGAGTGTCGAGCCGTCCGGCCTCACCCTGCTCGGCCTCGTCCGGCACCTGGCCGAGGTGGAGGCCTGGTGGTTCCGGGAGAACTTCGCCGGCCAGCAGGTGGACTACCCCTACTTCACGCCGGAGACGCCGGACGCCGACCACGACGTCAGCGGCTCCGACGCCGAGGCAGACTTCGCCACGTACCACCGGGAGGTCCAACTGGCCCGGGCCGCTGCGGCCGGCCGCTCACTCGACGAGACCTTCACCGAGGTGGGGCCGAAAAAGCGGACCTTCAACCTGCGCTGGGTGTACGTCCACATGATCGAGGAGTACGCCCGGCACAACGGGCACGCCGACCTGATCCGGGAGCGGATCGACGGCGTCACCGGCGACTGAGCCGCGCGCATCCCCCGACCGGCCACCGGCACCGGACCAACGGGTCTCGTGATCCGCCTCACCGGCCACACTCCACCGGCCCGGGCAACCGGCCGTGCGGGGAAAACGTCTGGCTCGGTGGACGGGTCGTGGCCGGGCCCGTCCCCGCCGCTCACCCGCCCTCGGCGGGCGCCGCGACGGACACGGGGGGCCGCCGAGGCGGGAGCGCGACGATGGTCGACGGGGGATATCCGACGCATACCCGGAGAAGGAGTCTGGGCATGCTCGGGGCGGTCGGGGCGGCGGTCCTGCTCGGCGGCGAGGCGTGCGGCCGGCCGTCCCAGCCCACCTTGCCCGCCGACCCCCACTACCCGGGTGACCCGACGGGCCCCGCCCCGACGACCGCCCCGGCGCCCGGCTCCGGCCGCCCGGTCACCGTGGCGGAGAATGCTCGGCCCGGCGCCGCTGGCTTCCGCCTGACCGGGCACCGGTTCAGCACGGACGAACGCGGTGAGATCGCCGGCTACGCCCATGCCACCAGCGTCGCCCCCGGCGAGCAGCTGGCGTTCCGGGTCTCGGTCGCCCGGCCCCAGCGCTACCAGATCACCATCTTCCGGGTCGGGCACTACGCGGGCAGCGGGGCTCGGGCGGTGGTCGTCAGCCCATGGCTCGACGGGATCCGGCAGGCCGCGCCCGACGTCGACCCCGACACCGGCGCCGTCTCCTGCGCCTGGCGCACCGGCTGGCGGCTGACCGTCACCCCGGACCTGGTGAGCGGTCTCTACCTGGCCCTGCTCGCCAGCGCCTCCGGGCAGCACCAGTGGATCCCCTTCGTGGTGCGCGACCCGGCGCAGCGGGCGGCCGCGCTGATGGTCCTGCCCACCAGCACGTGGCAGGCGTACAACGGCTGGCCGATGGACGGGCGCACCGGCGCCAACCTCTACCACGGCTACGACGCCGCCGGACGTTGGACCACCGCGCGGCGGGCCCGGGCGGTCAGCCACGACCGGCCGTACTCCGGCAACGGGATCCCGCAACTCGCCGCCCACGACATCGGCTTCGTCCAGTGGGTCGAGGGGCAGGGTCTCGACGTCACGTACGCCACCAGCGAGGACCTGCACACCGGGCGGGTGGATCCGGCCCGGTACCGGGCCGTCGTCTTCCCCGGCCACGACGAGTACTGGTCGGCGCCGATGCGCCAGGCGGTCGCCATGGCCCGCAACGGCGGCACCAGCCTGGTCTTCCTGGCCGCCAACAACTGCTACTGGCGGGTCGAGTACGGCACCGGCGACCGGTTGGTCCGGTGCGCCAAGAGTTCCGTGCCAGCATCCGGCCCGACCCCGGCCACCACCAAGTGGCGGTCGGCCGGGCACCCGGAGCAGCAGCTGATCGGCGCCCAGTACGTCAGCATCGTGGACGGCTACGCGCCGCTGATGGTCCGCGCCGGCGACCACTGGTTCTGGGCGGGCACCGGCGTCCGGGACGGCGACCTGATCCCCGAGGTGGTGTGGGGCGAGGCCGACCAGCGGACGCCCGGGGTCCCGCAGCCCGACGCCGTGGAGCGGACGTTGCTCGCCGACTCCCCCTACTCACGGCAGGGCGCGACGCACCGGCAGCACACCCACCTCTACCGGGCGTCCTCCGGAGCCTGGGTGTTCATCGCGGGCTCGCTGGGCTGGACCCGGGTGCTCGCCGACCCGGCGGCCGCCGATCCCCGGCTGGCCCGGGCCACCCTGAACCTGTTGCAGCGGGTGATGCGGTAGCGCGGTGGGCGGCCCCGCTCAGAACGCCAGCGCGGCGCGCAGGTAGCGCAGGTCCCCCGGGCCGGTCCAGCGGTGCGCGGAGAGGCCGGCCACGCGGGCGCCGGAGATCGACCGGTCCTCGTCGTCGACGAACAGCACCCGCGACGGCGATGTCTCCAGCGCCGCACAGGCCGCCTGGAAGTACTCCTTGGCCGGCTTGTTCACCCCGACCACCGAGGAGTTGACCACCGCGTCGAAGTCGTCGGTGAGGCCGAGGGCGGCCAGGTCGGCGTCAAGCTGGTCGGTGGCGTTGGTGCCCAGCCCCACCCGTACGCCCGCCTCCCGCACCTGGCGGACGAAGGCGAGCACCTCCAGGTCGATTTCGCCCCGGTAGCGCTGCCACTCCTCGACCGCGGCGCGGGCCCGTTCGGCACCCACGGACGGGGTGAGCGCATCCGCCACGCTGGCCATCCACTGGGCGTGGCTGACCTGTCCGGTGAGCACCGGCTGGAGCAGCCCCCACGACATGGCGATCTCGCCGAGGACGCCCTCGGTGAGCCCGTACTCCTGCTCGACGCCGGCGGCCACCGCCGGGTCCCACCGGCGCAGCACGCCGTCGAGGTCCAACAGGAGCGCCGTCGCGCGTTCCCGACTCACTCGTCTTTCTCCTGCCCGTCGTCGTCGGCCCGGTTGAGCCGTTGGCTGATCACCTGGGTGACCCCGCTGCGCATGGTCACGCCGTACAGCGCGTCGGCGATCTCCATGGTCCGCTTCTGGTGGGTGATCACGATGAGCTGGCTCTTCTCGCGCAGCTGCGCCAGCAGCGTGATCAGGCGGCCCAGGTTCACGTCGTCGAGGGCCGCCTCCACCTCGTCCATGATGTAGAACGGGCTGGGTCTGGCGCGGAAGATCGCCACCAACATGGCCACCGCGGTCAGCGAACGCTCCCCGCCGGAGAGCAGCGACAGCCGCTTGATCTTCTTGCCGGGCGGCCGGGCCTCCACCTCGACACCGGTGCTCAGCAGATCCTCCGGGTCGGTGAGCACCAGCCGCCCCTCGCCACCGGGAAAGAGCACGGTGAACACCTGCTCGAACTCCCGCGCAGTGTCCTCGAACGCGCTGGCGAAGACCTCCAGGATCCGGTCGTCGACGTCCTTGACCACGGTGAGCAGGTCCCGGCGGGTGGCCTTCAGGTCCTCCAACTGCTCGGAGAGGAACTTGTAGCGCTCCTCCAGCGCGGCGAACTCCTCGAGGGCGAGCGGGTTGACCTTGCCGAGCAGAGCCAGCTCCCGTTCCGCCTTGGCGGCCCGCTTCTCCTGCACCGGCCGCTCGTAGCGGACCGGCTCGGGCAGCGGGAGGCCGTCCTTCTCCGCCGCCGCCACGTCCGCGTCGGTGGGCGGGACCAGCTGGTCCGGACCGTACTCGGCGATCAGCGTCGCCACGTCGAGGCCGAAGTCCTCGGCGGCCTTCGCCTCCAACTGCTCGATGCGCAGCCGCTGCTCGGCGCGGGCCACCTCGTCCCGGTGCACCTGGCTGGTCAGCCGTTCCAGTTCGGCGCCGAGCCGCTTGGCCGCGCCGCGTACCTCGGACAGCTCGGCCTCGCGGGCGGCGCGGTCGCGGGCCACGGCGTCGCGCTGCTCCTCGGCACGGGCGATGGAGACGGTGAGCCGGGTCAGCGCCTCCCGGGCCCCGCCCACCACGGCCCGGGCGATGGCCGCGCCGCGGGTGCGGGCCGCCCGCCGGGCTGCCGCGCGCTCCCGCGCGGCCCGCTCGGCGTTCGCCTGCCGCGCGAGGGAGTCGGCCCGGCCGGCGATCGAGGAGACCCGCTCCTCGGCGGTACGCACGGCGAGCCGGACCTCCATCTCGTTCTGCCGGGCCTGCGGCACCATCGCGGCGAGCTGGTCGCGCTCCTCGGTGGACGGTTCGGCGTCGATCGGGGTGACCTCGGCCAGCCGCAGCCGCTCCTCCAGCTCGGCCAGCGCCTGTAGGTCGCGTTCCCGGGCCACCTCGGCGCGGGCCCGGGACTCGCCGAGCCGGTCGGTCTCGGCCTTCGCCGACCGCGCGGCGGCACCCAGCTCGGCCAGCCGGCGGGCGGCGGCGTTGCGGTGGCTCTCCGCCTCCCGCTTGGCGGCGGAGGCGTGCTGTACGGCGTCCTTCGCAACGGCCACCTCGGCGCGCGCCTCGACGAGCTGCTCGCGCAGCTCGGCACTGCTGCGCTCGGCGACGAGCCGGTTGGTCCGGGCCTCCTCGACGGCCGCCTGCACCTCGATGTAGCTGGGCGCCTTGGCTGACCCGCCGGCCGCCGCGTACGCGCCGACCACGTCGCCCTCCGGGGTGACCGCGCGCAGCTCCGGGTTGCCGGCAACCAGCTCGGCCGCGGCCGACAGGTCGTCGACCAGCACCACGTCCCGCAGGGCCCGGTGCACCGCCGGGCGGATCTCGGCGGAGCACTCCACCAGGTCGGGCGCCCAGTGGGCGCGGTCGGGCAGTTTCGGGCGCAGCGCGTCGGCTGGGCCGTCCACGCCGGGCCCGGCGGCGCTGCCGACCAGCAGGCCGGCCCGCCCGGCGTCGGAGATCTTGAGCAGGCGCATCGCCTCGACGGCCTCGTCCACGCCGGTGACGGCGACCGCGTCGGCGAGCCCGCCGAGCGCGGCGGCGAGCGCCGCCTCATGGCCGGGCGCGACGGTGAGCAGCCCGGAGAGGCTGCCCAGCAGGCCGGGCACCTGGTCGGCGCGGGCCAGCAGCGCCCCGGCACCGTCCTTGCGGCGCAGGCCGAGGGCGAGCGCCTCCTCCCGGGCCTTCCAGGTGGCCGCGTCCTTCTCGGCGGCTCGCTCGGCGTCGGCGAGGCTGCGGACCCCGGCCTGCGCTTTCTCGTGGGCGGCCACCGCCTCGGCGTGCCGGGCGTCCAGGTCGGCGTTGTCCCGGTCGGCCTCGGTGGACTGCTCGGCGACCGCGTCGAGCTCGGCCTGGGCGGTCTCGGCGCGGGCCAGTGCGTCGGCGTGCGCGGCGGCGAGCCGTTCGATCTCCTCGCCGGCGCTGGTGGTGCGCGCCCGGGCCGAGTTGACCTGGCCGGTCAGCCGGGCCAACCCCTCCCGCCGGTCGGCGATGGCCTTGGCCGCCGCGACCAGTTCCCGCTCGGCGGCGGCGAGCTGCCGTTCCAGCTCCTGCCGATGCTCGACCGCCTCGGCCAGCCGGATCTGGTCCTCGGTGAGCGCCGCGCGCAGCTCCTCCTCCTGCTCGCGGACCCGCTGCGACTCCGCCTCCAGCTGGTCGGGGTCGCGGCCGGGGCGCTCGTCGTCGGGGGTGGCGCTGAGGTGGCGCAGCCGCTCCCGGGCGAGCTGCTCGATGGAACGGAACCGCTCCTGGAGCGCGGAGAGCTTGTACCAGGTGTCCTGGGCCGCGGCGAGCAACGGGGCGTCCTCGGCGAGGGCGGCCTCCAGCTCACCGAGGCGGGCCTGCACCTCGGTGTGCTCCGCCTCGATCTGTTCGCGCCGCTCACGCAGCGCGGTTTCGTCGGCGATCTCCTTGTCGAGCGTGGTCCGCAGGGTGTGCAGGTCGTCGGCGAGCAGCCGCAGCCGGGCGTCGCGCAGGTTGGCCTGGATGGCGGCGGCGCGGCGAGCCACCTCGGCCTGCCGGCCCAGCGGCTTGAGCTGGCGGCGCAGCTCGGCGGTGAGGTCGGTGAGCCGGTTGAGGTTGGTCTGCATCGCGTCGAGCTTCCGCAGCGCCTTCTCCTTGCGCTTGCGGTGCTTGAGGACGCCGGCCGCCTCCTCGATGAACGCGCGGCGGTCCTCCGGTTTGGCGTGCAGCATGCCGTCGAGCCGGCCCTGACCGACGATGATGTGCATCTCCCGGCCGATGCCGGAGTCCGACAGCAGCTCCTGGATGTCGAGCAGCCGGCAGGAGTCGCCGTTGATCTCGTACTCGCTCTCGCCGGAGCGGAACATCCGGCGGGTGATGGAGACCTCGGTGTACTCGATCGGCAGCGCGCCGTCGGTGTTGTCGATGGTGAGGGTGACCTCGGCGCGGCCCAGCGGCGCCCGGCCGGCGGTGCCGGCGAAGATGACGTCCTCCATCTTGCCGCCGCGCAGCGCCTTGGCGCCCTGCTCACCGAGCACCCAGGCGATGGCGTCGACGACGTTGGACTTGCCGGAGCCGTTCGGGCCGACCACGCAGGTGATCCCGGGCTCCAGCTTCAGCGTCGTCGCGGAGGCGAAGGACTTGAAGCCCTTCACCGTCAGGCTCTTGAGATGCACCTTCTCGATCCTCGTCCGGTGGCCGCCGTACCGTCGCCGGCTGCGCGGACCTGGTGAACCCGCAGACTAACCCGCCGCCGGGGAGACCCCGTTACGCGACCCACCCCGCGCCGGTCATGTCCGGTTCCCGGCGACGTCACGAAACTGCAAGATCGTATTCGCGGCCACGGTCGCCGGCGGCAATTTCCGGACGATCACCAGATCGGAAGATGTGGCGCGCAAAACAAAACCTACGCACAGAGCTGCGCGCCGGCACTACGGTGTCGGCGCGCTTTTTCGGGTGGTGCGATTCAGTTTTCCGACAGCTCGAGATCAGGTCAGTGCGGGCTCGGCCAGTCGGAGGAGGTCGTCAGCCTCCGCCGCAGCCGCCGCAAGCCGATCATTATCGGCGCGCAGACGCGTGATCTCGAACTCCAGTGCCTGAACCCTGGCACGCAGTCGGGTGACCTCGTCGAGCATACGCCGGTCGGGCGCTGCACCTACGTGGCCGTAGAGGGCCTTCGCCATGCTGACTCCTTGATATGCGCTGCCGGAAAGGCCGGCCAACGCGCGCCCATGATGTTCGCGGCTGTCATACCAGCAAAATGCGGGCATGACTGGGCGCGACTGGCGACACCTATATATTGAGCCTTAAACCCCTCCTTCGTCAAGTTCTCGCAGGCCGTAGATCATCTCCATGTCGACCTGTCCACTTGTCGGGGGGCTGCCGTGAGGCGCGGACACGCTCTGTCCGGACGCCTTTACTGTACGCCCGGAAATGTGTGAACGCCTCACCCTCCGTGTCGGGCTCCCCTTAACTCTTTCTTAGCCGCGTTGCCGCAGGTCGCGGCCCACCCGTAGCGTCAGCCCGGCCCGCAACCGAACCGTGGAGGCGACAGGCGTGTATCGCTGGACCGACCCGACCGAACCGGACGGCGTTCCCCGACGCCCCGAGCCGCCGACCGACGAGGGCCTGGCCTGGCTCACCGACCGGCCGGAGCCGCGGTCGGCGTACCTCTTCGGGGACGAGCCGGAGCGGCCGGACGCGGACCGGACCCCGGCGACCCACCCGAGTGCGCCGATCGCCCCGTTCGAGCGGGCCGCCGGCTGGCACCCCACCGCGGAGCCCACCGGCGCCTGGCAGCCGGAACAGGACGCCGGCTGGCGCCCGGCCGGGGAGCCCACCTCCGGCTGGCAGCGGGAGGACGAGCCGGCCGCCGGCTGGCATCCGGCGGAGGAGCCCACGGCCGCCTGGCGGCCGGTCACCGACCCCGCCGCCGAGGAGCCGGGCCGGCACCGGCAGAAGCGGCGGTTCCCGCGTCCGCTCCTGGTCGGCGGGGCCGCCGCCGTGGCGACCCTGGTGGCGAGCCTGGGCGTGGCCGCCGCGGTGCTGCCCGGCGGTGACCAGCGGACCGAGTCGACTTCCGCGGAGGAGCCGGTGGCCGCCGCCCCGCTCGTGCCCAGCAGCACCGAAGATGCCCCCGGCGACGCCCTCGCGGCGCCCACCACCCCCACCGCCGCCCCGACCAGCGCCCGGCCGAGCCCGACCCGGACCACCGCCCCGAAGCCGAGCCGGACCACCGCCCCGTCCCGGCAGCTCACGCGCAGCGCCGCACCCCCGGCCACCCGCAGCGCCGCCGCACCGAGCGGCATCAGCGCCGAACGCCAGCAGGTCGTCGACCTGGTCAACAAGGAGCGGGCCAAGGCCGGCTGCAAGGCGCTGACCGTCAACGCCAAACTCATGCTGGCCGCCCAGCGGCACAGCCAGGACCAGGCCGATCACAAGACGATGTCGCACGACGGCAGCGACGGCAGCGACGCCGGCGACCGGCTCGACCGGGTCGGCTACGCCTGGCGGGCGTACGGCGAGAACGTCGCCTGGAACCAGCAGACCCCGGCCGCGGTGATGGACGCCTGGATGAACAGCCCGGGCCACCGGGCCAACATCCTGAACTGCTCGTACACCGAAATCGGTGTCGGTGTCGCGCGGAGCAACGGGCCGTACTGGACCCAGGACTTCGGCACCCCGCGCTGACCGGCGCGTCGTGACCGGGTCCGCACTCGTTTGACCGGGTGAGGTACGCCGCGGCCGGCTGGCCGTACCGGCTGGACCGGTACGTCCGGGCCGGATCGGCGTACCCGCTGGGGGCGGTGAAGTGCCGCCCGCGACCCGGGAGCTGTCGATGCGGATCCGGCTGGCGCCGGCCGCGCCGCGCACCCGGCCAGCCCGTGTCCTCCCCCGCGGGCTGTGCCGGGGCGTGGCGGCCGTCATGACGGTGCTGCTGCTCGCCCCGGTACCCGGTTGCGAGCGGCCGCTCGTCCCGCCCGGCGCGCCCACCCCGTGGCCCGCCGAACTGGCCCGGCGCTGGCAGTGGCAGTGGCAACTCACCGGCCCGCTGGACGTCACCGCCGACGCGGACGTCTTCCTGCTCGACCCGGTCCGCACCACCTCCGCCGAGACAACCGCGCTGCGCGCCCGGGACCGCCGGCTGGTCTGCCAGGTCAGCGTCGGCACCTACGCACCCACCGACCCGGACGCCAGCCGCTTCCCGGCGGACCTGCGCGGCAGTCCGGTGACCGACCGCCCGGAGCGCCGTTGGCTGGACGTCCGCCGGTGGGACACGCTGGAGCCGGTGCTCGCCGACCGGTTCCGGCTGTGCCGGGGCAAGGGCTTCGGCGCGGTGGCGCTCGACGACGCCGACGGCTACCTGCACCGGCCCGGCTTCCCGCTCGACTTCGACGACCAGTTGCTGTTCAACCGGCGGCTGGCCGCCCTGGCCCGCCAGCTCGACCTCTCCCCCGGGCTGGTCGGGGACGTGCCGCAGGTGGCCGCGCTGGCCCCCGACTTCGACTTCGCCGTCAACCAGGAGTGCGTACGCCGGCGCGAGTGCGCCAAGCTGCTGCCCTTCGCCGACGCGCACAAGCCGGTCTTCCACGTGGAATACACCGGCACTCCGACCACGTTCTGCGTCACCACCGTCGGCTACGGCTTCGCCTCCATGCGCAAGGACCGGTCGCTGGACGCCTGGCGGGAGCCCTGCCCCCTGTCGTGACCGCCCCGCGCGGCAGCACCGACGTCGGGTGGCGGGCGGGACGGGTCGGGCGGGCCGGCAGCGGCGGACGGGCGGGCCGCGGATGCGGCCCGCCCCTCCGAGGTGGGGTGGGTCAGCGGGCGGCGACCAGTTCCGGGGTGGGGGTGGGTGGTTCGGCGGGCGGGGTGGCCGGCCGGGCGCGCAGGAAGCGCGGGGCCCACCAGTTGGCGTCGCCCAGCAGGGTCATCAGGGACGGCAGCACCACCGCCCGGATGATCGTGGCGTCCAGCAGGATCGCCGCGGCCAGCCCGATGCCGAGCTGCTTCATGTCGATGGTGCTCAGCGTCGCGAAGATCGAGAAGACCCCGACCATGACGATCGCCGCGCTGGTCACCACGCCCGCCGACGAGGTGATCCCGTACGCCACCGCGTCGCGGTTCGGCAGGCCGTCCCGGACGCCCTCACGGATCCGGCTGACCACGAAGACGTGGTAGTCCATGGAGAGCCCGAAGAGCACCACGAACAGGAACAGCGGCAGCCAGGTGACGATCGCGTCCATCGAGGTGAAGCCGAGCAGTCCCTCCGCCCAACTGCCCTGGAAGACCAGCACCAGCAGGCCGTACGCGGCGCCGGCGGAGAGCAGGTTCAGCAGGATCGAGGTGAGCGCGACCACCACCGACCGGAAGGTCCAGGCCATCACCAGGAAGGTCAGCGCCAGCACGAAGGCGGCCACGATCGGCAGCTTCTCCCGGATGTGCTGCGCGTAGTCCTCGTTGGCGGCCACCGCGCCGCCGACCGCGTACTCGATGCCGGGGATGCCGCGCAGCGCGGCCGGGACCAGGTCCTCGCGCAGCTCGTGCAGCGAGCGCGTGGCCTCGTCGGTGCGGCTGCCGTACGGGGTGGCCACCTCCAGCACCGACACCCGGCGGTCGGCCGACACCTTGATCTTCGGGCCGTCCCCCTCGGCCGGCGCGAAGAGCGGATCGGCGGCGGCCCGCCCGGCCAGGTCGGTCAGCGCGGCGTGCACCCGATCGGCCTGCTCGGCCGGCGCCCGCACCGCCACCGTGTGGCTGGTGCCGTTGCTCGGGAAGGCGGCGGTGAGCCGGTCGTACGCCTGCATGGCGGGCGTGCTGCGCGGCACGTCCTCCATGCCGGGGAACTTCAGCTGCATGCCCAGCGCCGGGGCGGCCAGGGCGAGCAGCAGCCCGACCGAGACGATCAGGGTGGTCCGCGGGGCCCGCAGCGCGGGCTTCAGCACGGCCGGCCAGAACCGGGGCCGGGCCGGCTGGCCGTGCCGGCCGGTACGCGGGGCGGTGAGCCGCCACAGCAGCGGCACCCGGGGCCGGTCGACCCAGCGGCCGAGCTTGGCCAGCAGCGCCGGCAGCACGGTCAGCGAGCCGAGCACCGCGACCGCGACCACCAGGATCGAGCCGACGGCGAGCGACGAGAAGATGGCGTCCTGGGCGAGCAGCAGCCCGGCCATCGAGATGATCACGGCGGTGCCGGAGACGACCACGGCGTGCCCGGAGGTCTCCGCCGCGACCTCCACCGCGTCAAGCCGGGACCGCCCCTTCGCCCGTTCCTCGCGTTCCCGGCGGACGTAGAAGAGCGAGTAGTCGACGCCGACCGCCATGCCGATCAGCAGGATCACGCTGGCCGTGGTGTCGTTGGCCGGCACCAGGTGCGAGGCCAGCGTGGAGAGCCCCATGGCCGCGGCCACCGAGGAGAGCGCGAGCAGCACCGGCACGCCGGCCGCGATCAGGGCGCCGAACGCGATGATCAGGATGGCCAGGGTGACCGGCAGGCTGAGCAGCTCGGCCCGCTTGAAGTCCTTGCCCAGGGTGTCGTTGAGCGCCTTGTTGATCGAGGGCCCGCCGACCTCTTCGATCCGCAGCGCCGGGTGCGCCTCCTGCACCTTGGCGGTGGCGTCCCGCAGCGGCTGCACCCGGTCCGACGCGGTCTCCGGGTCGCCGGACATGGTGATCGGCAGCAGCAGCGCGCTGCCGTCCCGGGACGGCATCGGCGTACCCACCGAGCCGACCCCGTCGACCTGCCGCAGCCGGGCCGCCGCGTCGTCGGCGGCGGCTTTCGCCGCGGCCTGGTCGAGCGTCCCGGAGCGGGACGTGATCAGCACGTTCTCCGTCGCCGGTTCGTGGAAGCCGCCGCTGTCGACGATCAGCTCGGATCGTCCCACCTCGCCGGTCGCCTGGTCAGCTGCGGTCGCCTCGTTCAAGCCCGCGGCGTTGCCGCCCACGAAGCACACCGCCACGAACACCACCCACAGCGCGATGGCCCGCCACGGGTGCTCCGCACTCCACCGTGCCAATCGCACCGTCACCGGTCGCCTGCCCATACCCGGGTTCCCCCTCCAGACGTCGGCCCTGTGCCGACGGTCTGACGCTAGGGAGCGGGCGACGCCCGGACATCGGGGAACGGCCCCGGCTCGTCCCCCATCCGCCAGAATCCGGCCGGCCGGGCCGCGCGGGCTCAGCTAACCGGACAGAACGGCAATTTCAGGGTACGAGCGGGGGACGCGCCGGAAACCGCCCGGGACGGCACACCGGCGCAACCCCGAGCCGGTTCAGGGTCATCCCCGCAGCGCTCCTCGGGGGCGGGGCTGGCAGCGCGGGCAACTGTACGACGACCGGTTCATGAACGCCTCGCGGCGGATCGGTGCGCCGCACCGCGGGCAGGGCTCCCCCTCCCGGCCGTACGCGTTCAGCGACCGGTCGAAGTAGCCGCTCTCGCCGTTGACGTTGACATACAGCTCGTCGAAGCTGGTGCCGCCCTGCTTGATCGCCTCGCTGAGCACGTCCCGCACGTGCCCGAGCAGCCGGGTGGCCGCCGGGCGGGTCAGCGCGTCGGTCGGGCGGGCGCCGTGCAGCCTGGCCCGCCACAGCGCCTCGTCGGCGTAGATGTTGCCGACCCCGGAGACCAGGGTCTGGTCGAGCAGCGCCCGCTTCACCTCGGTACGCCGCCGCCGCACCGCGGTCACGAAGTCGGCGTCGGAGAACTCCGGGTCCATCGGGTCCCGGGCGATGTGTGCGATCTCCCCGGGCAGCTCCGCGCCGCCCTCGGACACCGACAGCCCGCCGAACGTGCGCTGGTCGACGAAGCGCAGCTCCGGGCCGTCGTCGGCGAACCGGAACCGGACCCGCAGGTGCAGCTCGTCGGCCGCCTCGACCGGCTGCAGCAGCAGCTGACCGGACATGCCGAGGTGCCCGACGAGGGCGTCACCGCTGTCCAGCGGCAGCCACAGGTACTTGCCCCGGCGCCGGACGTCGGTGATCGTCCGGCCGGTCAGCACGTCGGCGAAGTGCGCCCCGCCGGGCTGGTGCCGGCGTACGGCCCGGGGGTGGCGCACCTGGACGGAACTGATCGTCCGGCCGGTGACCCACTGGGCCAGCCCCTGCCGGACCGTCTCGACCTCGGGCAGCTCAGGCACGGCCGGCGCCCGCTCCGGCCGCGTCGGCCGCGGACCCGCTGCCGGCGTCGTCCGCCACCCCCGGCGCGCCCTCCGTCGAGCCCAGCGTGGCCTGCTCCTTCTCGGCCTGCTCGGTCAGCATCCGCCAGGCCGACTCGGCGGCCCGCTGCTCGGCCTCCTTCTTGCTGCGTCCCTCGGCGCCGCCGTACCGGTTGCCGGCCACCACCACCCAGGCGGTGAAGGTCTTGAGGTGGTCCGGGCCGGTGCCCTCGATGCGGTATTCGGGAACGCCCAGCCCCAGCGCGGCGGTCAGCTCCTGCAGGCTGGTCTTCCAGTCCAGGGCGGCGCCCCGGCCGGCCGACTCGGCCATCAGCGGGTCGAACAGCCGGTGGATCACGATGGCTGCGGTGTCCAGGCCGTACTGGAGGTAGATCGCGCCGAGCAGCGCCTCCAGGGTGTCGGCCAGGATGCTGGCCTTGTCCCGGCCGCCGGTGGTCTCCTCGCCCTTGCCCAGCAGCAGGTACGCGCCCAGCCCCGCCGGGCCGAGACCGCGCGCCACGTCGGCCAGCGCGCGCATGTTCACCACGCTGGCGCGCAGCTTGGCGAGCTGCCCCTCGGGCAGGTCCGGGTGGTTGTGGAAGAGCGCCGTGGTGATCACCACGCCGAGGACCGAGTCGCCGAGGAACTCGAGCCGTTCGTTGGTGGGCAGCCCACCGTTCTCGTATGCGTAGGAGCGGTGGGTCAGGGCGCGCTCCAGCAGCTCCGGGTCGAGCGACACCCCGAAGGCCGCCTCCAGGTGGCCGACGTGAGCCCGCCGCCGCTTGTCGTTGGTCATGGTGCTACCTCGGTGTCGGTTCGGTCAGGTGCGAGATCGTGCGGCATGCCGTTGAGCAGGGCGGCGACGGTGTCGGTGGCGCCCCGCCGCCACAGGTGGGCCGCCAGGGCGATGCCGGAGGCGACGTCGTCGGGCCGGGCCGCGCCGTGGCAGACGACCACCGTACCGGCCACGCCGAGCAGGGCCGCCGCACGTGGCGCGCCGCCGCTCGCCGGGGGTCCGCCGGCCATCGCGTACGCGCCCTCGATCGCCTTGAGCAGCACGTTGCCGGTGAACCCGTCGGTGACCACGACGTCGGCGCGCGCGCCGAGGGAGACGTCGTACCCCTCGACGAGGCCGACGTAGCGGGCGCCGCACGGCAGGGGCACGGCGGCCAGGACGGGATCGGCGGCACGGCGCAGCCGGTCACCCTTGCCCGCCTCGGTGCCGACGGAGAGCAGCCCGACGCGGGGCGCGGTGACGGCGTGCGCCACGGCGGCGTACGCGGCGCCGAGCACGGCGTGCCGGGCGAGGGTGGCGGGACGGGGTTCCAGCGTGCCGCCGACGTCCAGCAGCACCACCGGCCCGGCGACGGCGGGCAGGGTGGCCACCAGCGCCGGGCGGCGTACCCCGGTCCAGCGGCCGAGGCCGAGCGCGGCGGCGGTGACGGTGGCGCCGGTCGAGCCGGCGGAGACGAGCGCGTCGGCGAACCCGTCGCGGACGGCGTTGACGGCCGCCCGCACGGTGCTCTCGGCGCGGGCGGCGGTGGGGTCGTCGGCCATGCCGACGGCGGTCCGCACCGGGCGGACCGTGACGCGGGCGCGCTGCTCGGGGGCGAGCGCGCCGATCAGCCCGTCGGCGACCTCGGTCGGTCCGACGAGCAGCAGGTGCAGGTCAGGGTCGGTGCGTACGGCCCGCAGAGCGCCGTCAACCACGACGGCGGGAGCATCGTCCCCGCCGAGGAGGTCGACGGCGATCCGCGCGGTGCCCGGCTCCGACGGGACGCCGGCCGGGGGCCGGACGGCGGCGGAGGGAGCCGGGGCACCGGGCGTGAGCCAGGGTGCGCGCGCCACCCGACCTGTGGTCGGGGACGTCACTCGGCGTCCAGGTCAGACCTCGAGGACCTGGCGGCCGTTGTAGGTGCCGCAGACGGAGCAGGCGGCGTGCGGCAGCTTCGGCGACTTGCACTGCGGGCAGGCCACGGTCGCGACCGCCGCGGCCTTCCACTGCGCCCGACGGGCCCGGGTGTTGCTGCGCGACATCTTGCGCTTGGGGACGGCCACGGTTGTTACTCCTCTTTACGGGTCAGTTGCGACAGGGCAGCCCAACGCGGGTCGACCTGCTGGTGACTGTGGTCGGCCGGCAGTTCGTCCCAGCGCACCCCGCACTCGGGGCACAGGCCTGGGCAGTCCTCCCGGCAGAGCGGGTTGGTCGGCAGGGTGAGCACCACCGCGTCCCGCAGCGCCGGCTCCAGGTCGATCAGATCGCCCTGCATCCGGCCCACCTCGTCCTCGTCGGTCGTGGTGTCCGTGGTGCTGTTCTCGTACGCGTACAGCTCCTGGATATTCACGGCCACCGAGTCGTCGATCTCGCGCAGGCAGCGGCCGCACTCGCCCTTGATGGGACCGCTGACGGTCCCGGAGACGAGCACACCCTCGGACACCGACTCCAGCCTCAGATCGAGGTCGAGGTCCGCGCCCGCCGGCACACCGATCAACTCCACGCCGAGGTCCTCCGGTGCCGGCACGACCCGCTTGACCGTACGCAACGCACCAGGCCGACGCGGCAGGTCCCTCGTGTCGAGGACCAGCGGCGACCTGGGGTTGAGTGAAGAAGGCACGTGTTTGGGCATAGTCAGACTCCGGCCGGTGAGAGGCCGACAAAGAAGGTTACCTGGGCGACCGCCGGACCGTCGAACCGGGGCGTCGCCCGCCGGGGTGCCGGCTGTCGGCCGCCGGCCCGGGCGTCGCTCAGAAGGGTAGCGGCCGGTCCGCCTCGTCACCAGCGAAGGTACCGATCTCACGCAGCGCGTGCATCTTGTCCCGGCCGCGCTCGATCGAGGCGAGGGCCCGGGTGAGGAACTGCTCGAAGTTGGCCAGCGCGGTGTCGACGTAGTCGTCCACCTCATCCCGGAGGCGCTGCGCCTCGGCGCGGGCCTCGGCGATGATCCGGGCGCCCTCGTGCTCGGCGGAGACGGTGATCTCGTTCACCGAGACCAGACGGGCGTGTTCCGCCTCACCCTCGCTGATGATCCGATCGGCCTCGCGCTTGCCGGCCTCCATGATCTTGTCCCGCTCCTCCAGCAGCGCGGCGGCCCGGCGCAGGTCGGCGGGGAGCTCGACGCGCAGCTCGTCGAGGGCGGCGATCATCTCGCCCCGGTCGACCATGCAGTTGTTGCGCGACATGGGGACGGATCGGGCCTGCTCCACCATGGCGATCAGTTCGTCGATGCGATCGAGCGGGTCCACCGGTACCTCACTCCTGTCGTTCGTCGGCCGACCTACATGATGCGGCCTGCGCCCGAATTCGGCGCTGCACACATCATGTCGCGCCCGCTCCACCGCACGCCGATCCACCCCCACCCGGCGCGTCGCGCGCCGCCGGGGGTCTGCCGCGAGGCCAGGGTCAGGTCAGGTCAGGGCCGGGCCTGCGGGGCGAGGCGGGCCACCAACTGCTCGCGGACCACGTCGGGGACGTGCGCCGAGATGTCCCCGCCCCACTTGGCCACGTCCTTGACCAGGCTGGAGGAGAGGAAGGAGTAGAGCGGGTTGGTCGGCATGAAGAGGGTCTCCACGCCGGCCAGGCCGATGTTCATCTGGGCCATCTGGAGCTCGTAGTCGAAGTCGCTGACCGCGCGCAGGCCCTTGATCAGCACGCTGGCCTGCTGCGCGCGGCAGAAGTCGACCAGCAGCCCGCGGAACGACTCGACCCGCACGTTGTCGTACGAGGCGGTCACCCGGCGGAGCATGTCGATCCGCTCCTCGACGGTGAACAGCCCCTGCTTCGACTGGTTGACCAGCACGCCGACGATCACCTCGTCGAAGAGCCGGCTGGCCCGGCCGATGATGTCGAGGTGTCCGTTGGTGACCGGATCGAACGAGCCGGGACAGACCGCACGTCTCATGATCGGCGACCGTACCAAAGGCTGGTCTCGCCGTAGCGGCGACTGCGCTCGGGCGTGATGCCTTCCACCCAGGTGACCGGCCCGGTGCGGCTGGCCCGCTCCACGATCAGCAGGGCGTCCGGGGCCAGCCAGCCGCCGTCGACCAGCGCGGCCAGCAGCGCGGTGATCTCCTCGTCGGAAACGGCGTACGGCGGGTCGGCGAAGACCACGTCGTACGGCCCGCCGTCGGGTCCGGCGGCGAGCACTCCGGCCACCTTGCCGGTGACCAGGCGAGCGGCCGGGGCGGCCCGCAGCGCGGCGATGTTCTCCCGGATCACCCGGGCCGCCCGGGCGTCGGACTCCACCAGCAGCACGTGCTCCGCACCCCGGGACAGCGCCTCCAGGCCGACCGCGCCGGAACCGGCGTACAGGTCGGCGAAGCGCGCGCCGCGCAGATCCAGTTCGGCCTGCACCGCGCTGAACAGCGCCTCCCGGACCCGGTCGGAGGTCGGCCGCGTGCCGGCGCCGGGTGGCGCGGCGATCCGCCGGCCGCCGAGCGTCCCGGCCACGATCCGGGTCACCGTCTGCTCCCGCACATGCCCCAGACGCTACGCGACGCCGGCCCGGGCGGCCCGATCCGTACCACAGGGCGGCCGGGTAGACACTCGCCGTACATCAATGATCTCAAATTCATAACAGACCCTCTATGTGGCGTCGATCCACGTAACGCCCGACGTGTCGTTGTCGCTAGGGTCTGCCCGGTTGTCGGGCGTGAGGCTCCGGTCCGCCCGGCACACTCCGATTTTCCCCTCATCAGGAGTAGACGTGAACCGTCTGAACCTCCGGCGCGCCCTGGCGGTCACCGCCGGCGCGCTGATCGGCCTCGCGGGCGTCGCCGCGGTGGCCTCCCCCGCCAGCGCCCACCACAGCGAGGTCAAGGTCACCGCCCAGTGCGACACCGCCGCGGGCGAGTGGGTCACCACCTGGAGCGTGACAACCTACGCACCGCAAGGGGTGGACAACTTCAAGCTCACCAAGGCCGAGGCCGCGAGCAAGACCGGCGAGACCGTCGCGCCCTTCACCATCGAAGGGATCCAGGCCACCGAGGGCGCCTCGTACCCGTACCCCGTTTCGCAGCCCGTGGTGGGCACCGCCCGCCTGGCGGGCGACGTCACCGAGGCGTCGCTGACCGTCCGCGCGCAGTGGGACAACAAGTACCAGGAGGACAGCGACAAGAGCGCCTCCATCAAGTTCAGCGAGAGCTGCGACAAGGTGGTCACCCCGCCGCCGGCCCAGGCCAACCCCAAGGCCACGGTGACCGCCGACTGCACCGGCGACGTCGCGGTGAAGCTGGAGAACGCGGCGGAGGCCACGAAGGACGCCGCCTTCACCGTCACCGGCACCGACGGCTTCACCAAGACCGCAACCGTGGCGCCGGGCAAGGACGAGACGATCACCGTCCCGGCCGCGAAGGCCGGCAAGATCAAGGTGACCGAGGCCGGCCAGGAGAACCCGCTCTTCGACGACAAGCCGGCCGAGGCCAAGGACTGCGTCAAACCGGGCGAGCCGTCGGGCAGCTACCTGTCCACCTGTGACGAGCTGATCTTCCAGATCGAGAACCCGAAGGACGGCGAGATCGTCGAGGTGACCCTCACCCCGAACAAGGGCGAGGCGCAGACGCTGGTCGTGCAGCCGGGCGAAACCAAGACCGCGAAGTTCAAGGCCGTCGCCGGTCTGACGGTCACCCCCAAGGCCGACGGCCTGGATGACAGCACGCCGATCGCCTGGGAGAAGCCGGCCGACTGCGCCCCCGGCGGGGGTGGCGGGGGCGAGGATGGCCCCACCCTGCCGGTGACCGGTGCGGCGGCGGGTGCCATGGCGGCCGGGGCGGTCGCCCTGCTGGCCGTCGGGGCGGTGCTCTTCGTGGTGGCCCGCCGTCGTCGGGTTCGCTTCACCGCCTGACGTACGCGTGATCCGGGGGCGCGTCGACCAGCCGGGTCGGCGCGCCCCCGGGGCGGTTGCGGCCCGTCAGTGGGCGGCGAGGAGCCCGCCGAGCAGGACGGGATCGACCTCGGCCTGGTTGGCCAGCACCACCAGCCGTCGGTCCGAGTCGGGCAGCCAGGCGGCGAACGCCTTGAAGCCCGCATTCTCCCCCGAGTGGTGCACCGCCCGCTCCCCGGCCAGCGGCCCGAGGAAGCAGCCGTAGCCGTACGCCTCACCGCCCCGGGTGGCCGCCGCGTGCGGGGTGGTCATCAGCGCCACCGAGGCGGGGGTGAGCAGCCGCCCCCGACGTGGCACGTCGAGCCAGGCGAGCAGGTCGTCGCCGGTGCACCAGACGTCCCCAGCCCCCATGCTCACCGTGGCCAGATCCCAGGACGGCACCGGCCGGCCGCCCTCGTGTCCGACCGCCACGTCGACGCGGCCCGCCGGGGCTCCGGCGAAGCTGCCGGTCATGCCGAGCGGCCCGAAGACCTCCTCGGCGAGGAACGCGGCGTAGGGCCGGCCGGACGCCCGCTCGACGGCGCGGGCCAGCAGGACGTACCCCGGGCTGCTGTAGTGCCAACCGGCGCCGGCGGCGAACAGCGGCGGCACGCCGGCGAAGACGGCCAGCAACTCGTCCGGCCCCGCCGGACGGCCCAGGTCGATCATCGGGTACTCCGGCCAGTGGCCTAGGCCGGAGGTGTGGGTGAGCAGGTGGTGCAGGCTGATCCCGGACCAGTCCGGCGGTGGGTGCGGCAGCCAGCGGCTCACCGGATCGGCCAGGCCGAGGGCGCCCCGCTCGGCGAGGAGCAACACCGCCGCCGCGGCCATCTGCTTGCTGATCGATGCGATCTGGAACCGGGTCGCCCGGGTGCAGGGCAGCCCGGCGGTGTCGTCGGCGGAGCCGGTCACCCGGTCGATGACCAACTCGTCGCCACGGGCCAGCAGGAGCACTCCACGAGGGATGGGCAAGGTCGACATCGACCGATCCTAGGCACGACCGCCCGATCGGTGGGGTCAGCCCTTCTCCAGGTACTCCGCGCGTTCCTCGTCGACCAGGGCCGCGACCGAGGCGGCCAGGGCCGGGTGCCCGGCCAGCTCCGGATCCTCCTCGACCAGGGCGATCGCCTCGGCCCGGGCGTCCCGGATCAGGTCGGTGTCCCGCAGCAGCGACAGCAGCCGCAGGTGGGACCGGCGGCCGGACTGGGTGGCGCCCAGCACGTCGCCCTCGCGGCGCTGCTCCAGGTCCAGCTCGGCGAGCTTGAATCCGTCAGTGGTGGAGGCGACCGAGTCCAGCCGCTCCCGGGCCGACGAGCCCTCCATCGCCTCAGTGACCAGCAGGCAGAGGCCGGGCGCCGAGCCACGGCCCACCCGGCCACGCAGCTGGTGCAGCTGGGAGACACCGAACCGGTCGGCGTCCAGCACGATCATCACGGTGGCGTTGGGCACGTTGACCCCCACCTCGACCACCGTGGTCGCCACCAGCACGTCCAGGTCGCCGGCGGCGAAGGAGCGCATGACGGCGTCCTTCTCGTCGGCCGGCAGCCGCCCGTGCAGCACGCCGATCCGCAGCCCGTGCAGCGGGCCCTCGGCGAGCAACGGCGCCACCTCGGTCACCGCGAGGGGCGGGCGGCGGCCGTTGTCGTCCTCGCGGGGCGGTTCTTCCTCCGCGGCCGGTCCTTCCCCGATCCGCGGGCACACCACGTACGCCTGGTGGCCGGCGGCGACCTCCTCGCGCAGCCGGCGCCAGGCCCGGTCGAGGAACGCCGGCTTCTCGGCGGCCGGCACCACGTGCGAGGCGATCGGCGAACGCCCCTGCGGCAGCTGGGAGAGGGTGGAGGTCTCCAGGTCGCCGTAGACGGTCATGGCCACCGTGCGCGGGATCGGGGTGGCGGTCATCACCAGCACGTGCGGCGGCTGGTCGGCCTTGGCCCGCAGCGCGTCCCGCTGCTCCACGCCGAACCGGTGCTGCTCGTCGACCACCACAAGACCCAGGTCGTGGAAGTCGACCCCCTCGTAGAGCAGGGCATGGGTGCCGAGCACGATGCCGGCCCGTCCCTCGGCCACCTCGGCGAGCGCCCGCCGCCGGGCCGCCGCGCCGAGCGAGCCGGTGACCAGCTCCACCCGGGTGGCGCCATCGGCGGCGCCCAGCTCGCCGGCCCGGGCCAGCGGGCCGAGCAGGTCGAGCATGCCCCGGTAGTGCTGGGCCGCGAGCACCTCGGTCGGGGCGAGCAGCGCGGCCTGCCCGCCGGCGTCGACCACCTGGAGCATGGCCCGCAGCGCGACCACGGTCTTGCCGGAGCCCACCTCGCCCTGGAGCAGCCGGTGCATCGGGTGGGCGGTGGCCAGGTCGGCGGCGATCTCCCGGCCGACGGCCTGCTGGCCGGGGGTCAGCTCGTACGGCAGCCGGGCGTCGAACCCGTCCAGCAGGCCGCCCGGTTTCGCCGGGCGGGCCCGCGCCGGCCAGGCCGCCGCGCGGTGCTTGCGCTGCACCAGGGTGAGCTGCACGGCGAACGCCTCGTCCCACTTGAGCCGGCGCCGGGCCCGGTAGAGCTCCTCCTTGCTGGACGGCCGGTGGATCTCGCGCAGCGCGGTGCCGATGCCGACCAGGTTCCGGCTCGCCCGCACCGTGGCGGGCAGCGGGTCGTCCGGTGCGGTGAACGTGTCCAGCACCACCCGGACGCAGCGGGCGATCACCCAGGTCGGCACCGCCGCCGCGGCTGGGTAGACCGGGATCAGCGCGCCGGCGAACTCCTCGACCTCCTCGTTGGCCGCCGCCTCGCCGTCGCCGCCCTCCCCGAGCAGCACGTACTCCGGGCCGTTGAGCTGCCGCTTGCCCCGGAACTCGGTGACCTTGCCGGCGAAGAGCCCCCAGCGGCCGGGGCGCAGGTCCCGCTCCCGCCACGCCTGGTTGCCGAAGAAGGTGAGGGTGAGCACGCCGCCGGAGCCGTCCCCGACGGTCACCTCCAGCAGGTTGCCCCGGCGCTGGCGCATCGGCCGGACCGCGGTGCGCTGCACCTGGGCCAGCACGGTCACCTGCTCCCCCACGTCCAGCGAGCGGATGTCGGTGTGCTCGCCGCGCTCGTCGTAGCGGCGGGGGAAGTGGTAGATCAGGTCGCCGGCGGTGTGCAGGTCGAGGTGACTGGCCAGGGCCTTGGCGGTCTTCTCCCCGACCAGCTTCTTCAGCGGCGTGTCCACCGTGGCCGGTTCGCTCGTCATTCGACCCCCACCAGGAGCGGATAGTGCGGCTGCCCGCCCTCGTACGCCTGCACCTCCACGAACGGCCAGGACCGCTCGACGTGCGCACGTACCCGGTCGGCCAGCCCGTCCGGGGCGTCCGCCCCGCACAGCAGGGTGACCAGTTCGCCGCCGCCGCCGAGCATCCGGTCGACCACGGCGGTGCAGGTGTCGAGCAGCTCGGCGCCGATCAGGTGCACCTCCCCCTCGACCAGCGCCAGCACGTCGCCCGGCCGGCACGGCCCGGCGACCGTGAGCGCCTCCTTACTGGCGTGGCAGACCTCGGCGTAGCGGCAGGCGCCGGCCGCCTCGGCCATGGCGATGACGTCGTCCTCGAAGCGGCGGGACGGGTCGCGGACGGCGAGGGCGGCGAGCGCCTGCACCGGGGACCGGGTGGGCACCACGCTCACCTTCACCCCGAGCCGGTGCGCCTCCCGGGCCGCCGTGCTGGCCACCGACTGGGTGTTGGGGTCGTTGGGCAGCACCACCACCCGGGCGGCCCCGGTGGCGCGGATCGCGTCGAGCAGCTCGCCGGTGGACGGGTTGGCCGGCACCACCGTGGCCCCCTCGGCCCCGAACAGCTCGGCGATGCCGGCGCCGGTGGCCACCACCACGGCCGCCCGGCCGTCGGGCAGCGGGGGCGGCGGCGCCTGGTCGGCGAAGCGGGTCACCGTGATCCGGTGCGGGCGACCGGCGACCACGCCCGCCTCGATCGCCGCACCGACGTCGTTGACGTGCACGTGCACGTTCCATGTCCCGATGGCTGGGCCGGCGTCACCGACAATGACGAGGGAGTCGCCGAGCGCGCCCAGCTCGGCGCGCAGCCGGACGACCGCCTCCTCGGTGGCGTCGAGCAGGTACTGCACTTCGTAGGCGTACGCCGGGGAGCCAGTCTCACGGGCCGCCGTGGCGGGCGGGCGGACCGCGGGCGACGCGGGCGCCGGCGGCCGGGGGCTCTCTCCGGTGACCACCTCGACCAGCGCGTCCAGCAGCAGGCAGAGGCCCCGGCCGCCGGCGTCCACCACGCCAGCGCGGGCCAGCGCGGGCAACTGCTCGGGGGTACGCGCGAGCGCGCCGCCCGCCCCGGCCGCCGCGGCCCGGGTCACCGCGCGCAGGTCGTCGCTGTCCGCCTGCGCGGCGGCGCGGGCGGCGGCGGCGACCACGCTGAGCAGGGTGCCCTCGACCGGCTGGGCGACCGCGGCGTACGCGGCGGTGGTGGCCTCGGCCAGCGCGGCGGCGAGCAGCCGGCCGCGGACCGCCGGGGCGGCGGCGAGCGCGTCGGCCAGGCCCCGCAGGATCTGCGACAGGATCACCCCGGAGTTGCCCCGCGCACCGAGCAGCGCGCCCCGGGCCATCAGTCGCAGCGCGTGCCCGTGCGGGGTGTGCCCGTCCTCGGGGAGGGTCTCCAGGTCCATGGCGAGGGCCTGCTGCGCGGAGGTGAGGGTGAGCACCAGGTTGGTGCCGGTGTCCCCGTCCGGGACCGGGTAGACGTTGAGGTCGTCGATCTCACCCTGGTGTCGCTGGAGGGCGGCCAGCCCGCTCGCGCACCAGCGGCGCACCGCGGCGGCGTCGAGGGTGTCCAGCACGTCGGGAAGCCTACTGGCGCGCACCGACACGCGCCGAGGTCGACCGGTTCCTGTCGGCGTGTCCGACCGGCGGGGCGGCGGTCCGGGCCCGGGCCGGGCCGGTAGGCTGAGCGGCATCACAGCGACAACTCCAGCTCGGCGCGTCTGACGCCGCGCCGCGACCTGGAGCCGTCGACCGCCGCCGGCCGGGCCGGTTGGGCGTACCGGCGAGCCATCGGGTAACCTAGCCAGGTTGCCCGGGCAGCGCCTGGCGGCGACCTCATGAACGTTTCAAACCCAGGAGTATCCCGTGGCTAGCGTGTGCGACGTCTGTGGCAAGGGGCCGGGCTTCGGCCACAACGTGTCCCACTCGCACCGGCGGACCAACCGCCGCTGGAACCCGAACATCCAGTCGGTGCGGACCCCGGCCGGTGGCGGCACCACCAAGAAGATGCAGGTCTGCACCTCGTGCATCAAGGCCGGCAAGGTCACCCGCGCCTGACGCGGTAGCGCCACCCAGAACTCGTCGGTAGCCGGCGGACCGGAAGGGTCCGCCGGCTTCTGTCGTGTCCGAAGGCCGCTTCTGTCGTGTCCGAAAGCCGGAGCTGACGGGTGGCCGAACACCTGGCGACCGGGGTGTGCGGTCCGATTAGGGTCGTGCTGCGTCGGCTGTCCGGTCCGGCGCCGCTGGGGTGGGGAGGAACGACCGGTGGACCTGGACCTGGGTCGCGACGAGATGGTGGTGATCGGCGCGTCGCTCGGCTCGCTGCGGTGGTTCGATCAGGAGCTGCCGGCCGGCAGTGTGGTCGTCGTCGAGGAGCCCGACGTGATCCGCCGACGGGGCCTCGAAGGCCTCACCGCCGAGCTGCCCCTCGTCTCCCGGCTGGTGCCGGCCGCGTACCAGACCGGCCTCGACGTCGACGCGCTGCTCGCCCGGGAACCCGGTCTGGCCTCCGCTCGGCTCGTCGTGCCCGGCCTGGAGTACGCGGTCGGCGCCACGGCCCGGCTGGCGGAGCGGCTCGGCCTGCCCGGAGCCGGGGTACCGGCGGCCGACGTCTTCACCGACAAGCATCGGATGCGGCTGCTCGCCGACGCCGCCGGCCTGGCCAACCCGGCGTACGAGCTGGTCGACGACCCGGCGCGGGCGGCGGAGTTCGCCCGGCGCCACGGCGACCGGTGCGTGCTCAAGCCCACCCGCCGCTCTGGCAGCCTCGGCGTGCAGCTGATCGCCGACCCGGCGGAGATCGCCGCCGCCTGGGCGGCCAGCGCCACCCCGCAGGCGCCGGTGGAGGCCGCCGCGGGCCTGCCCACCGAGGTGCTGGTCGAGGAGCTGCTCGCCGGCTCGGAGCACAGCGTCGAGCTGCTGGTCACCGACGGCGAGACGATCTTCGCCAACGTCACCGACAAGCGGATCGTCGGCGGTCGGTTCCCGGTGGAGAGTGGCCACACCGTGCCGTCCGCGCTCTCCGAGGCGGAGCACCGGGCGCTGCGCGACGCTGCCGTCCGGCTCGCCGAGGCGGCCGGCTTCCGCAGCGGCATGCTGCACAGCGAGTGGATCCTGGTCGACGGCGTGCCGACCCTGGTGGAGTGCGCGGCACGGATGCCCGGCGACATGATCACCGCACTGGTCTCGATCGCCTACGAGTGCGGCTTCATCGAGGCGTACCTACGGGTGCTGCACGGCGAGCGGCCCGTGCTGCCGGCCCGGCCGGCCGGCGCGGCGGCCGTCGAGTTCCTGGTGGCCCCACCCGGGCGGGTCACCGCCGTGGACGGGGTCAAGGCGGCGCTGCGGGTGCCCGGCGTGCTCGACGTGCAGGTCGAGGTCGCTGTCGGGGACACCGTGCCGGAGCTGCTCTCCTCGGCCCAGCGCAGCGGACACCTGCTGGCCTGGGGCGCCGACGCCACCGGGGCGGAGAGCGCCGCCCGCAAGGCCGCCGACCAGATCCACATCAAGGTCACCTGATCCGGTCCGCGGCGGCGCGGCCGTCAGAGGGTGCGGCCGAAGGAGAGGCAGCCGGGGGCGTCCTTGTAGAAGCCGAAGTTCGGGATCCGCTCGTAGCCGGCCGAGGTGTACATGGAGATCGCCTCCGGCTGCCTGTCGCCGCACTCCAGGACCATCCGCTTGCGGCCCTGCTCCCGCGCAGACCGCTCGACCGCCGCGAGCACCGACCGGGCGACCCCCCGGCCCCGGGCGGCCGGCGCGGTGTACATCCGCTTCAGCTCGGCCGTCTCGCCGTCGTCGCCGTGGCTGCGCCAGCCACCGCAGCCCACCGGCTGCCCGTCCAGGTAGGCGACCAGGAAGGCGCCCGCCGGGGGCTCGAACTCGGCGGCGTCGACCGGCGTGTCGTCGCCGCTGCCGCCGTACCGCTGGCCGAGGTCGGCCAGGGCCGCCCGGATCAACGCCTGCGACTCGGATGCGTCGAAGCGCCGGGCCCGGATCTCGATCTCACTCACGGATGAAGGGTACGACCGCGGCCGGCCCCGAACCGGGGCCGGCCGGCGACGTCGGTCGCAGATCACTCCGTACGGCGGAAGTGGTCCCAGCCCGTCGGGCCCTCGTACGCGGCGCCGTCCACGGTCACCCCGGCGCCCTCGGTCACCTGCCCGATCGGCCGCCAGCCCGCCGGGAGCGTCGCCGCCGCGGGGAAGGTCGCCGCCAGGGCGTGGTCCTCGCCGCCGGCCAGGATCCAGGAGTACGGGTCGACCCCGAGCGCCTGGGCCGCGTCGCGCATCTGCCGGGGCACCTCGAACGCGTCCCGGGTCAGGTCGATCGCCACGCCGCTGGCCCGCGCCACATGCCCCAGGTCGGCGAGCAGCCCGTCCGAGACGTCGATCATGGCGGTGGCGCCGTGCCGGGCGGCCTCCGGGCCGGCCGCGTACGGCACCTCGGGTCGGCGGTACGCCTCGACCAGCAGCCGGGGCGTGCGGAAGCCCCGGGACAGCACGGTGTAGCCGGCCCCCGCCCAGCCGGTGCGCCCGGCGAGCGCCACCACGTCTCCCGGGCGGGCCCCGGAGCGGACCACGGGCGGGCGGTCGCCCAGATCGCCCAGGGCGGTCACGGCGATCGTGATGACGGGGCTGGACGACATGTCGCCGCCGACCACGCCCGCCCCGACCAGGGCCGCCTCGGCGCCCAGTCCGTCGGCCAACTCCTCCGCCCAGCTCGTGTCCAGCTCCGCCGGGATGCAGAGGGCGACCAGCAGTGCGGTCGGGGTGGCGCCCATGGCCGCGATGTCGGCGAGGTTGGCGGCCGCCGCCCGGTGCCCGACGTCCCGGGCCCCGGACCAGTCCCGGCGGAAGTGCCGCCCCTCCACCAGCACGTCGGTGGAGGCCACCACCCGCCGGTCCGGCGCGGCGACCACCGCCGCGTCGTCACCGGGACCGAGCAGGCAGCTCTCCCCCTGCGTCAGCCGGGCGGTCACCCGGTCGATCAGCCCGAATTCCCCGATACCCGCGACCGTCATGCCGTCCCCTCGTCGCGCTCACTCGTCACTCGCTTCGCCCACGCCGTGGCCTCGCTCACCGCGTCCAACCGGCCACCGATACGGATCACGGCTGCTCCGTACGGTAGTTTCACCCTTCGGACCGCCCCAGGCGGCGACGGACGGAGGTCGAGTCGTGGTACAGGCGTACATCCTCATCCAGACCGAGGTCGGGCGGGCGCGTGACGTGGCCGGTCAGATCTCGGACCTTGCCGGCGTGGTGCGTGTCGACGCCGTCACCGGGCCGTACGACGTGGTCGTCCTCACCGAGGCGAACACCGTCGACGAGCTCGGCAAACTCATCGTCAGCAAGGTGCAGATGGTGCCCGGCATCACCCGCACCCTCACGTGTTCGGTGGTGCGCCTGTAAGTGGACAAGATCACTACCTCCCCCGCTGCCGACGAGGCCCGCACGGCCGAGGAGGCCCCGCGCCGGGACCGGAGCACCCGCGGCGCCGCCTTCTGGGCGACGCTGATCGCGGTGCCGGTGACCGTGGCGGTGGCCGGGTTCACCTTCGCCAAGCTGGCCCCGGACGAGCCGGCCGCCGCACCGCAGCCGTCGGCGACCGCCGTGCGGCCGCAGTCGACCGCCCCGGTCGAAATGCCCGCCCCGGCCCTGGCCGAGCGGCCGGCGACGCTGTGCCGGGCCCTGCTGTCGCAGCTCCCGCCGAGCGTGCGCGACCTGAAGCAGCGGCCGGTCACCGCCGGTGCCGAGCAGAACGCCGCGTACGGCGACCCGGCGCTGACCGTGGCCTGCGGCGGCACCCCGCCGGTGATCCAGCCCACCGACGAGGTGTGGCGGGTCAACAAGGTCTGCTGGTACGCCGCGCAGGAAGCCGACGGCAGCGTGCTGACCACCGTCGACCGGGAGACCCCCGTCCGGGTCCGGCTGCCCAAGCAGTACGAGCAGCCGCTGCAGTGGGTCGCCCCGATCTCCGACGCGATCGTCGCGGCGGTCCCCTCGGCCAAGACCGTGCCGTCCGGCTGCTCCGGCTGACGTCGCGCCCCTCCGTGGCGCAGATTCACGCAAAGAGTGGCCTTCCACGCCGGAATGGCCACTCTTTCCGTGAATCAGGCCGGATCTTGAGCCGCGTGACAGGTCAGCGGCCGGCGCGGCGGAGAGCGGTGCGGATGAGGCGGTTGACCAGCTTCGGATACTCCAGGCCGCTGGCCGCCCACATGCGCGGGAACATCGAGGTCGGGGTGAAACCGGGCATGGTGTTGATCTCGTTGAGGTAGACGTCCAGCTCCGGTGTGACGAAGAAGTCGACCCGGGCCAGCCCGGAGCAGTCCAGCGCGGTGAACGCGCGGGTGGCGTACTCCTGCACCCGGCGGGCGACCGGCTCGGGCAGATTCGCCGGGACGTCGTACTCGCAGACCTCGTCGGCGTAGAGGTACTTGGCCTCGAAGTCGTACCAGTCGCGGCCGCCGATCATCCGCACCTCGGCCAGCACCGACGCCTCGGGGGCCCCGCCGGCCTCCCCCTCCAGCACGCCGCACTCGATCTCGCGGCCGACGATCGCGCCCTCGACCAGCACCTTGGTGTCGATCTTGCGGGCGGTGGCGACCGCCGCGTCGAGCTGGGACCAGTCGTCGACCTTGGTGATGCCGAAGGAGGAACCGGCCCGGGACGGCTTGACGAAGACCGGCAGGCCGAGGCGCTCCTTGTCCTCCTCGGTCATCGTCATCCCGTTGCGCAGCACCACGTACGGGCCCACCGGGATGCCCTCGGCGACGCAGAGCTTCTTGGTGAACTCCTTGTCCATGGCCGCCGCGGAGGCGAACACGTTCGCCCCGACGTACGGGATGCCGGCCATCTCCAGCATCCCCTGGATGGTGCCGTCCTCGCCGTACGCGCCGTGCAGCACCGGGAAGACCACATCCACGTCGGCCAGCGCCCGGGGACCCTGCGTCGGGTCGAGCACCATCAGGCCACCCGCCGCCGGATCGGCGCGCAGCACCAGTTCCGCGCCGGAGCCGGCAGTGATCTCCGGCAGCTTGCGATCCTGGATGGCCAGTTGGCCCGGGTCGCCGCTGGCCAGCACCCACTGGCCCTGCCGGGTGATGCCGACCGGGACCACCTCGAACTCGTCCGGGTCCAGCGCGGCCAGCACGCTGCCCGCGCTGACGCAGGAGATGCCGTGCTCGGGGCTGCGACCGCCGAAGACGATCGCCACACGGGTCTTGCCTGGGCTGGTCACTCCGGTCACCTCTTCGTTCGCGACTGCGGCTGGCCGTGCTCGCCGGTGGCGCTCACCCGGTTGACCCTACTGTGCGTGGCGAGCCCGGGCAGCCGATACCCGAGGAGACGGCACCTCGCCGCGCAACCGGTCAACGAGCCGTACACGGGGAGTAATCGGGCGACCGTCGCCGTCGAACGGCGGCCGCGCCGCCGGTGGCGATGCGGCCCGAGCGGATGAGCGGATCGGGGCGGCAGCGCACTAGGCTGCTCGTCCTGTGAGCTCGGATGCCCTCATCGACAGCCTGCTGGCCGCCCTCGACGCCCGGCCCGACGACCTGCCGCTGCGCCTGCACCTGGCCGGACTGCTGCTGGACGGCGGCCGGGGCGCCGAGGCCATCGCGCACATCGGGCAGGCGCTCGCCCGGGATCCGGGCAACGTGCAGGCCCAGGCCCTGATGCAGCGGGCACTCGGCGGGCCCGTACCCCCGGCGCAACGCGCGGCGCCCACCGCCTCGCCCGAGCACGACCGCCCGGCGGCGCCCGCACCCGCCGGTCCGTCCGGGGACGACCGCCCGGCGCCGCCCGCCCCCGCCGGTACGTCCGGGGAAGACCGCCCGGCGCCGCCGGCGCAGCGCCCGGCGCCGGCCGGTCCGTCGGGTGACGACCCGCTGGCCGCGTACGAGCAGGAGCTGGCCGACGTCGTGCCGCCGCGCTTCGCCCGGGCCGGCGACGAGCCGGAGCCGGTCCGCGGCGAGGCCGACCGGGTGTACGACGTGGAGTCCTCCTCAATCCGACTGGCCGACGTGGGCGGCATGTCGGCCGTGAAGGAGCGGCTGGAGCTGGCCTTCCTCGGCCCGCTGCGCAACCCGGAGCTGCGCCGGATGTACGGCAAGAGCCTGCGCGGCGGCCTGATGCTCTACGGGCCGCCCGGCTGCGGCAAGACCTTCCTGGCCCGGGCGGTGGCCGGGGAGATGGGCGCGAAGTTCCTCTCGCTGTCCATCGTGGACGTGCTGGACATGTGGGTCGGCAACTCGGAGCGGAACCTGCACCAGCTGTTCGAGGCGGCCCGGCGCGACGCCCCCTGCGTGCTCTTCCTCGACGAGATCGACGCCCTGGGCCACAAGCGGTCGCAGGTCTCGTCGAGTTCGATGCGGACGCTGGGCAACCAACTCCTGGCCGAGCTGGACGGCATGGAGGGCGACAACGAGGGCGTCTTCGTGCTGGCCGCCACGAACACCCCGTGGGACGTCGATCCGGCGCTGCGCCGGCCGGGCCGGCTGGACCGGGTGGTGCTGGTGCTGCCGCCGGACGCCGAGGCCCGTGCGGCGATCCTGGAGTACCACCTGCGCGAGCGGCCGATCGCCAACATCGACCTGCGCCGGGTGGTCGCGGCGACCGAGGACTTCTCCGGCGCCGACCTGGCCCACCTCTGCGAGAGCGCCGCCGAGTTCGCGATGGCCGACTCGGTACGCACCGGCCAGGTCCGGATGATCGAGCAGCGGGACCTGGAGCGGGCGCTGAAGGAGGTCCGCCCGTCCACCCGGCCGTGGCTGTCCACCGCCCGCAACGTCGCCATGTTCGCCAACGAGGGCGGCGTCTACGACGACCTGGTCGCGTACCTGAAGCGGCGCAAGCTGTTGTGAGGCCGGGTGGCCGGTGGCGTGACCGGCCACCGCCCACCGGCGTCCCGCCCTCCGTCGACCGGGTCCGGGGGCGGGCCGGGGGTTCAGTCCGGTTGCTCCGGGACCCAGGGGCGGCGCCCCACCGCGATGACCTTGACCCGTTGCCGCCCCGCCCGGACCATGCCCAGCGCCATGAAGGCGCCGGCGATCCGGTCCGCCGCCTCCCGGCTGTTCGCGCCGACCACCTGCCGGCGCCGCTCGGGGCTCGTCCGCTCGTTGCGCCCCAACCCTTCCATCGGGCGGACGTCGGTGAGGACCACGAGGAAGCGGGTCATGCCCGTCCACCCCCGCCCAGCGGGCGGCAGCCCGGCACCGTCATGCGATCCCCTCCCCGTGCCCTGGGCGGTAGGGGCACGCGGCGATCGGGTCGTGGGGGGAGTGAAACCCGATCGCCGCGCGCCCCATCCCCTCCGGTCACTCACCACCACCGTCGCCACGACAACCGGTGGTGAGGACGCGAACACAGATTGACAGGTGGACACGCGTGAATGCAACTCTCATCGAACTTCTCTCATGCGCATTCTCCCCTTGATATGCGACCATCGATGCATGGCGCCGAAGACCGCCCGGGCCCGACGGCTCGGCATCGCCCTGCGTACCCACCGGGAGGCCGCCGGCCTGACCCTCGAGGCCGCGGCCGACGAGATCAACAGCACCCGGAGCACCCTGTCCCGGTACGAGAACGCGCAGACGCTGGTCAGCCCGGCCACCGTGCGCGCGCTGCTCACCCTCTACCGGGTCGGCCCCGACGAGATCGCCGCAGCGGTGCAGCTCGCCAAGGACGCCCGCAAGCCCGGCTGGTGGGTCTCCTACTCGTACCTGCTGGACCGGCGGACCATCGACTTCATCGCGCTGGAGGCGGAGGCGACCGGGATCGCCAACTTCGAGCCCTCGGTGGTGCCCGGCCTGCTCCAGACCGCCGACTACATCCGCGGCGTGATGCGCGGCGGCCCGCACACGCTCAGCGACGAGCAGGTGGAGCAGCGCGTCCACCTGCGCCTCGACCGGCAGCAGCGGCTCACGAGTGACGATCCGCCGATCCTCGACGCCATCATCGACGAGGGCGCGCTGCTGCGCCCGGTCGGCGACCGGTCCGTGATGGAGGGACAGCTACGACATCTGCTGAAGATGGCCGAACTGCCCAACATCACCGTGCAGGTGATCCCTCTCGCCGCGGGCTACCACCGGGGCACCCGGGGCTCGCTGCACATCCTGGAGTTCGCCGACCCCGAGGACCCGATCATCGCCTCGGTAGAGACGGTCGCCGGGCAGATGGTCCTGGACCGTCCGGGCGACCTGCGTACCTGCACCAAGATCATGGAGCACCTGCGGACCGTGGCGCTGAGCCCGCCGGCCAGCCGGGACCAGCTCCTCCGCCTGTTGAACGAGAGGTAGACCCGGATGAGCGGCACGAACAGCCCCCGCCCGGCAGCGACCGGCTGGCGCAAGAGCAGCCACAGCGGCGACGAGGGCGCGTGCGTCGAGATGGCGTCGCTGCGCGAGGCGGTCGCGGTCCGCGACTCCAAGGACCCGGCCGGCCCGGTGCTGGTCTTCTCCCCGGCCGCCTGGACGGCGTTCACCGGCGCCCCACCGCGCGGCTGATCCCTGGCCCGGCCACCCGGCCATCCGCCCCCGCTCGACGGGGGCAACTCGCGTGGCCCTGTTCGGCCGCAGCTCGCCATCGCCACCTTCAGCCACCGGCCGGGCACCGCAGCAGCCGCAAGGCCGGGCAGCGCGACGCTCAGCCGGGCCGGCGGGCCGTGACGGCCGTGGCGTCCAACTCCTCGTCGTGCACCACGGTCGGCACCAGACCCGCGTCGGCCAGCACCCCGCAGAGCGCCTCGGCCTGGCCGGCGCTGGACTCCACGGCCAGGTGCCCGCCCGGGACGAGCCACTCGGCCGCGCCGGCCGCCACCCGGCGCAGCACAGCCAGCCCGTCGTCGCCGCCGTCCAGCGCCATCGGCGCCTCGTAGAGCCGCGCCTCCGCCGGCATCAGGGCCAGCGCGCCGCTCGGCACGTACGGGGCGTTCGCCACCACCAGATCCAGGCGGCCCCGCCACTCGGTCGGGATCGGCCCGAACAGGTCGCCCTGGTAGACGGGCGCGCCGAGCGGGGCGAGGTTGCGCCGGGCGCAGACCACCGCGGCCGGATCGAGGTCGGCGGCGGCCAGCCAGCGGGGCGCGAGCCGGCCGTGCAGCACCAGCGCGGCGGCGCCGGACCCGCAGCAGAGCTCGAGCACGGCCGGTGCCGGACCGGCCACCGCCGCCGCCGCGGCGACCAGCAGGGCGCTCCGCCCCCGGGGCACGAAGACCCCCGGGTCGACGGCGATCCGCCGGCCGCAGAACTCGGCCCAGCCGAGCAGGTGCTCCAGCGGCAGGCCGGCGACCCGGCGGTCGACGAGCTCGGTCAGGGCCGCGGCCGAATCGGCGGCGGCGATCAGCAGGTCCGCCTCGTCCTCGGCGTAGACGCAGCCGGCGGCACGCAGCCGGGCGACGAGGGCGGGACGGTCGGAAGGGAACGGTGCCATGGCATGCCTTTCGGGAACGCTCGTCGGCGCTCCCGGCGTCGCCTAACCAGGGACGACGCGAACTCGGCGGGGAGCGCCGGTCCTTCGCTGGTGGATCGGGCTCACCTCCTCCGGTCGGGGCCCGTGCGGGCCGTGGCTGTCCGTCACCTTAGCGGAGCTGGCGCCGGCCGGCCGCCCCGGCACCGGCGCGCTGCAGCGTCAGTCCGCGCCGGTGTCAGTCCGCGCCGACGATCGGCCGTCCGGCGGGGTCAGGCCACGCTGGGGACCGAACCGTCCCGAGGTCAGGCCGCGCTGGCGTCCAGCGCGGCGGTCACGTCGGCCACCAGGTCGGCCGGATCCTCGATCCCGCAGGAGAGCCGGACAAAGCCGGGGGCGGTGTCGTCGCCCCACTGGGCCCGCCGGTCGGCGGTGGTGTGCAGCCCGCCGAACGAGGTGGCGGCGGCAACCAGCCGGGACGCGTCCAGGAACCGGGCCACCCGGGCGGCGTCGCCCAGGTCGAACGAGAGCACCCCGGGCATCCGTCGCATCTGGACCGAGGCGACCGGGTACGCCGGATCCTCCGGCCGCCCGGGCCAGCGCAGGCCGGTGACGTCGGCGCGGCCCGCGAGCAGCCGGGCGAGCGCCTCGGCGTTGGCGGTCTGCCGGGCCAGCCGCAGGTCCACGGTCGCCAGCGAGCGGTGCGCCAGCCAGCAGTCGAACGCGCCGGGTATGCCGCCGGTGGTGGTCCGCCAGGCCGTCACTGGGTCGAGCAGCTCGGCGGAGCGGGTCGCCACGTAGCCGAGCAGCAGGTCGGAGTGGCCGGTGAGCGCCTTGGTGCCGGAGGCGACCACCACGTCGGCTCCGAGATCCAGCGGGCGCTGCCCGAGCGGGGTGGCGGTGGTGTTGTCCACCGCGAGCAGCGCCCCGGCGGCGTGCGCGGCGGTGGCCAGGGCCGACACGTCGGCCACGTCCAGGCCGGGGTTCGCCGGGGTCTCCAGCAGCACCAGGCGGACGCCCTCGAACGCGGGGTACGGCCCGGCCGTCGGCACGAAGTGGACCCGCACCCCGATGCCCTCGAGGGTGGCGGTGGCGAACGCGCGGACCGGGAAGTAGCCGTCGGCGGGGAGCAGCACGGTGTCCCCGGGGCGCAGCAGCGCCAGCAGCAGCCCGGTGATGGCCGCCTGGCCGCTTGCGAAGACCCGGCAGTCCCCGCCCTCCAGCTCCCCGATGGCCGCCTCCAGCAGCCGCCGGGTGGGGTTGTCCGGCCGGCCGTACCCGTTGGGCGCCGCCGCCGGCCCCTCCCACGGGTCCAGGTGGTACGGCGCGGCGAAGACCGGCCCCGGCAGGAACGGTGCACCGGGCGCCGGGGCCGGCAGCCCGGCGTGCACGCTGCGGGTGCCGTCACCCCAGTCGCTCATGCAGTCGCCTCGCTCCGCTCGGCGGCGGCATGAGGCTCGACCGCACGGTGCCCGATGATCCGCTCGCTCATGGCCGCCTCACTCGTACGACTCGGGCTTCGCGGTCCGGCTCATCAGCGCGTCCACGGCGAGCCGCGGATCCATCCCCTCGTGGCAGATCCGCTCGATCTGCTCCGTGATCGGCATCTCCACCCCGTGCGCCCGGGCCAGGTCCCGGATGGCCAGGCAGCTCTTCACCCCCTCGGCGGTCTGCCGGGTGGCCGCCTGGGCCTGCTCCAGGGTCTCCCCCCGGCCCAGGTGCTCGCCGAAGGTGCGGTTGCGGGCCAGCGGCGAGGAGCAGGACGCCACCAGGTCACCCATGCCGGCCAGGCCGGCGAAGGTGATCGGGTCGGCGCCGAGCGCCACGCCCAACCGGGCGGTCTCGGCCAGCCCGCGGGTCATCAGCATGGCCCGGGTGTTGTCGCCGAAGCCCATCGCGGTGGCGATCCCGTACGACAGGGCGATCACGTTCTTCACGGCTCCGCCCAGCTCGCAGCCGATCACGTCGTCGTTGGTGTACGGGCGGAAGTACGGCGTCCGGATCGACGACTGGACGAGGGCGGCCCGCCGGCTGTCGGTGCTGGCGACCACGGTCGCGGCGGGCTGCTCGGCGGCGATCTCCGGGGCCAGGTTGGGCCCGGAGACGACCACCACCCGATCGGCGGGCACCCCGGCGGTCTCCATGATCACCTGGCTCATCCGCTTGGTGGTGCCCAGCTCGATGCCCTTCATCAGGGAGACCAGCGTGGCGTCCGGATCCAGGTGGGGGGCCCACTCGGCCAGGTTGGCGCGCAGCGTCTGCGACGGCACGGAGAGCACCACCACCTCCGCCCCGGCGATCGCCTCCTCGGCGTCGCCGGTCGCGGTGACCCGGTCGGGCAGCCGGAGGTCCGGCAGGTAGTCCGGATTGCGATGCTCGGTGCGGATCGCGTCGGCCACCGACCGCCGTCGGGCCAGGATCGTGACGTCCCGCCCGGCGTCGGCGAGGATCTTGGCGAACGCGGTCCCCCATGACCCCGCCCCCAGCACGGCCACATGCCCGCTCATACCGTCGCCTCCCTATGGTCGGCGACGCCATGAGGCACCACCACGCTGAGCCGGCCGATTCGCTCGCTGCGCTCGCTCATTCACTCACCTCGCGGGAACGGGTGCGGGCGGGGCGCTCCCAGAGTGGTGGTGGGGTGCCGCCGCGAACCTCGGCGACCAGGTCACGGATCCGCAGCATGATCGTGTCGGTCATCTCCTCCAGGACCGCCCGGGTCGGGGTGGCGCCCGCCCAGCGGCTCAGGTCGATCGGGGGCCCGGCGACCACGGTCACGGGGGTCCGCGGGCGCAGCCGCAACCGGGCCGTCCGCGGGTCGAACATCCGCTCCGGCCCCCACATGGCGACCGGGATCACCGGCGCGCCGGTGGCCAGCGCCAGCCGGGCCGCCCCGGTCTTGCCCTTCATCGGCCACAGGTCCGGTTCGCGGGTGGTGGTCCCCTCCGGGTAGATCACCACGGCGCCGCCCTCGCGGACCGCCGCGACCAGCTTGTCCAGCGACCTGGCCGCCTCGACCGAGCCGCGCTCCACCGGGATCTGCCGGCACCGGTGCAGGATCCAGCCGATCACCGGCACCTGGAACACGCTGGCCTTGCCGAGGAACTGCGGCCAGCGCCCGGAGTCGTAGATGAAGTGCGCGGAGACCAGCGGGTCGGCGTGCGAGATGTGGTTGGGCACGATGATCATGCCGCCGTCGCGGCGCAGGTGCTCCATGCCCCGCCAGGTGCGCCGCGTCCAGACGTTCAACACCGGCTTGACCAGTACCACGGCTAACCGTGGCCAGAATCCCACCTTCCGCCGCGCCACCCTGTCTCCTCCTCGCGCCCCACGCACCCACGCCCCGCGACGAAATCATGCCTGCTCGCCCTGGGTCCGGCCAGAGAGGGTACCGCCGTCCCCACTGGCAGGATGGTCACGTGCCCGAGCCGAGCTGGACCGTGGTGGTGCCGGTGAAGCGCCTCGAGGCGGCGAAGAGCCGCCTGCGGGGCGCGCTGTCCGGCGTACCCCACGAGGAGCTGGCGCTGGCGCTGGCGGCCGACACGGTCCGCGCGGTGCGGGCGTGCCCGGCGGTCGGCGAGGTGCTGGTGGTGACGGACGACTCGCGGGTGGCGGCGGAGGTGGCGGCGGCCGGCGCCCGGGTGGTGGCGGATCCCGCAGCCGGGCTGAACGCCGCCTTCCGGCACGGCGCGGCAGCCGCCGGCCCGCGCGCCCCGGTGGCCGGGCTCACCGCCGACCTGCCGGCGCTGCGCCCGGCCGAGCTGGCCGCGGCGCTGCGGGCCGTCCGCACCGGCCCGCCGGGGGTACGCGGGTTCGTGGCCGACGCCCCGGGCACCGGCACCGTGCTGCTCGCCGCGCCGCCCGGCGTACCCCTGGATCCCCGGTTCGGCCCGGGCTCGGCCGGGGCGCACGCGGCCAGCGGGGCGCGTCCGCTGCGCGGTGCCTGGCCCACGTTGCGCCGCGACGTGGACATCCCGGCGGACCTGGCCGCCGCCGCCCGGCTGGGCCTGGGCCCGCGCACCGCCGCGCTGCTCGACGCCCGCGCGGCCGCCACCCCCGGCCGACCCGTCGGGTACGGTGCTGGCATGCAGGGCACGGTGGCCACCTACGACGCGGCGACCCGCAGCGGCGTGCTGCTCCTCGACGACGGCACCGAGCTGGCCTTCCCGGCCCGGGCCTTCGACGCCTCCGGGCTGCGGCTGCTCCGGCTCGGGCAGCGAGTCCGGATCGAGCGGGATGCGGCCGGTGCGGTCGTCCGGGTGACGTTGCCGACGATGGCCTGAGCAACCTGCCCCGAGTTCATTTTCCGTTCACCGGAATCGGGGAATCATGAGGGGGTGAGCACCCCTCGCGAGCAGCCCGAGAGTCCGCCGCACTTCCTGCACCCGACCGCGTCCCGCAACGGCGCCCCGGCCCGCGGCACCGACGGCCGGTTCCGCCGCGTCCGCGCGCCGGAGGAGGACCTGCCCGCCGAGGCGTCGGCCCCCGACTCGGCGGGGCTGGAGGAGTCCCTCGACCCGGTCGAGGGGCCGGGTCCGGCGCCGGACGCCGCACCGGCGGCGGCGCAGCCGCTGCCCGAGGATCGTTTCCTCAACCGCGAGCTCTCCTGGCTCGACTTCAACGCCCGGGTGCTGGCGCTCGCCGAGAACCCGCGCACCCCGCTGCTGGAGCGGGCGAAGTTCCTGGCCATCTTCGCCAGCAACCTGGACGAGTTCTACATGGTGCGGGTGGCCGGGCTGAAGCGGCGCCTCTCCGCCGGCCTGCCGGTACGCGGGGGTGACCGGCTGCCGCTGCGTACCCAGTTGGAGCTGGTCGCGGAGAAGACCGCGGACCTGGCCGCCCGGCACGCCACCTGTTTCGTCGACGAACTGCTGCCGAGGCTGGCCGAAGAGGACATCCGGATCCTGCGCTGGAGCGACCTGGACGACCCGGAGCGGGAACGGCTGCGCACCTGGTTCCGGGAGCACATCTTCCCGGTGCTCACCCCGCTCGCGGTGGACCCGGCGCACCCGTTCCCGTACATCTCCGGGCGGTCGTTGAACCTGGCCGTGTCGGTCCGCGACCCGGACGGCGGATCGGAACTGTTCGCCCGGGTCAAGGTGCCGAACAACGTACCCCGGTTCGTCCGGGTGGCCCGCGACCAGCCGGGCGTCCGGTTCCTGCCGCTGGAAGACCTCATCTCGGTGCATCTCGGGCAGCTCTTCTCCGGCATGCAGGTGGTGGAGTGCCACCTGTTCCGGGTCACCCGCAACGCCGAGGTCGAGGTGGACGAGGACCGTGACGAGGACCTGCTCCAGGCCCTGGAACGAGAACTGGCCCGGCGCCGGTTCGGTCCCCCGGTACGGCTGGAAGTTGCCGCGTCCATCTCCGACCACATGCTGGAGCTGCTCGTCCGCGAGCTGGACATGGACAGCCACGACGTGCTCCGGGTCCGCGGCCTGCTCGACCTCTCGGCGCTCTGGCAGGTGTACGGCGAGGCGGACCGCCCCGACCTCAAGGACCCGCCGTTCGTGCCGGCGACCCACCCCCGGCTCACCGAGGGCGAGGTGCCCCGCAGCGTCTTCGCCACCCTGCGCGACGGCGACGTGCTGGTGCACCACCCGTACCACTCGTTCGCCACCAGCGTGCAGCGCTTCATCGAGCAGGCCGCCGCCGACCCGAACGTGCTGGCCATCAAGCAGACCCTCTACCGCACCAGCGGCGACTCCCCGATCGTCGACGCGCTGGTCGACGCGGCGGCCGCCGGCAAGCAGGTGGTGGTGCTGGTCGAGCTGAAGGCGCGCTTCGACGAGGTGGCGAACATCGGGTGGGCGCGCACCCTGGAGCGCGCCGGCTGCCACGTCGTCTACGGCCTGGTCGGCCTGAAGACGCACTGCAAGACCGCCCTGGTGGTACGCCAGGAGGGCAACCAGATCCGCCGCTACTGCCACATCGGCACCGGCAACTACCACCCGAAGACCGCCCGGCTCTACGAGGACTTCGGCATGCTCACCGCCGACCCGGAGATCGGCGCCGACCTGACCGACCTGTTCAACGTGCTGACCGGCTACAGCCGGCAGACCGCGTACCGGCGGCTGCTGGTGGCCCCGCAGGGCATCCGCAGCGGCCTGATCGAGCGGATCGAACGGGAGGTCGCCCATGTCCGGCTCGGCATGCCGGGGCTGGTGCAGTTCAAGGTGAACGCCCTGGTGGACGAGGAGATCACGGACGCGCTCTACCGGGCCTCCCAGGCCGGTGTCCACGTCGACCTGCTGATCCGGGGCATGTGCACGCTGCGTCCGGGGGTGCCGGGGCTGTCGGAGAACATCCGGGTCCGCTCGATTCTGGGCCGGTTCCTGGAGCACTCGCGGATCTTCCGGTTCGGCAACAACGGCGACGCCGAGTTCTGGATGGGTTCGGCCGACCTGATGCACCGCAACCTGGACCGCCGGGTGGAGGCGCTGGTGCAGGTGAGCGACCCGGTCGCCCGGGCCGAGCTCGACCAGGTGCTGACCGCCGCGTTCAGCCCGGACGTGGACGCCTTCGAGCTGGCCGGGGACGGCAGCTGGGCCCGGCGTACGGGCACCGAGGAGGCGCCGCTGACCCACCTGCAGGAGCTGCTGCTGCACCGGGTCGGCGGGACGGCGAGCTGAGCGGCCCACGGCGGGCACGGATCGCGCATACGGTGAGCGGATGACGGACGACGAGCCGGTGCGGATCCGGGCGGCGGGCGGCGTCGTCTGGCGCCCGGCGGCGACCGGCGTCGAGGTCTGCCTGGTGCACCGCCCCCGGTACGACGACTGGTCGCTGCCCAAGGGCAAGCTGGATCCCGGCGAGCACCCGCTGCGGGCGGCGGTCCGCGAGGTCGCCGAGGAGGCCGACGCCCGGGCCGTGCCGCAGGTACGCCTGCCGACGATCCGCTACCGCAGCGAGGGCCGGCCGAAGGCGGTCGACTACTGGTCGATGCGGGCCGTGGCGGAGGGCGGCTTCCAGCCGGACACCGAGGTGGACCAGGTGCACTGGCTCCCCGTCGACGAGGCGGTACGCCGGGTCAGCTACCCGCACGACGGCGAGGTGATCGCCGCGTTCGCGGCACTGCCGCCGGTGACCGCCACCGTGCTGCTGGTCCGGCACGGGCACGCCGGCAGGCGGGGCACCTGGACCGGCCCGGACGCCGGCCGGCCGCTGGACGCGGAGGGCTGGGCTCAGGCGCAGGCCCTGGCCGAACTGGTGGCCCTGGTCCGCCCGGTACGCCTGCTCGCCGCCTCGGCCCGGCGCTGCGTGCAGACCCTCGACCCGGCGGCCGCCCGGCTCGACCTGCCCATCGAGGTGGCCGGTGACCTGGACGAACCGAAACCCGGCCAGCAACCGGACGAGTGCGTGTTGGCCGCGGCGGCCCGGCTGACCGAGCTGGCCGAGGCCGGCGACCCGGTCGCGGTGTGCAGCCAGGGCAAGGTGATCCCGGGCATGCTGGAGCGGCTGAGCGGCGAGGCCGGCGACTTCACCACCCCGAAGGGCGGCGGCTGGCTGCTCGCCTTCACCGGCAGCCGCCTGCTCGCCGCCGACCGGCTGTAGGGGAAGAGCCCCCTGGCTGGTGCCGCCGTTGTGGAGACCCACCACCGGCACGCCCGTGCTGCCCCACGCGGTTGCCGCTGGGGTGGCGAGTTCGGCACGAGGACTGCTGCGGCCGGTCGGCCGCGATCGGTCGAGCCGCCGGTCTTCGGCGGGCGTACCCATGGAAAAGGGCGCCCACCGCGAGCGGTGGGCGCCCTTACGGGCCGGTACGGTCAGCGCCGCGTGGCGGTCTTCTTGGCCGGCGCCTTCTTCGCGGGTGCCTTCTTGGCGGCCGTGGTCTTCTTCGCCGCCGTGGTCTTCTTGGCGGCCGTCGTCTTCTTGGCGGCCGTCGTCTTCTTGGCGGCCGTCGTCTTCTTGGCCGCGGCGGTCTTCTTCGCCGCGGTGGTCTTCTTCGCCGCGGTGGTCTTCTTCGCCGCGGTCGTCTTGGCCGCGGCGGCCTTCTTCGCCGGCGCGGTCTTCTTCGCCGCGGTCGTCTTGGCCGCCTTCGCCGCCGTGGTCTTCTTGGCGGCACCGGCCGCGGCGGTCTTCTTCGCCGCGGTCGCCTTGGCCCCGGTCGCCTTCGCTCCGGTCGCCTTCGCTCCGGTGGTCTTGGCTGCGGCGGCGGCAATCTTCTTGGCAGCGGCCGTGGCCTTCGGCACCTTGCCGCTGGCCACCATCTCCTTGAAACCAGCGCCCGGGCGGAAGGTCGGGACGGAGGTCTTCTTGACCTTCACCGCCTCGCCGGTCCGCGGGTTGCGCGCTGTTCGGGCGCCCCGGACGCGCTTTTCGAACGCTCCGAATCCGGTGATCGCCACCTTCTCGCCCTTGGTGACCGCTCCCTGGACCTCAGCGAGGACCGCGTCGAGCGCGGCCGTCGCCGTCTTCCGGTCCCCCAGGCGAACGGCGAGCGCCTCGATGAGCTCGGCCTTGTTCACGACTTCCTCCCGATTGTGCAACTGACTCGACGCGAGCCATTCTGCGCGCACGGTATGCCCTGTGCTGCCCGGACACAAACATTCGGTGGAAAAAAGGCCTTGTGTCGTAACGGATTCGCCCCCACCGGCGAACCGGTGGGGGCGAAAACCGATGTGCGCTCGGGCGTACGGCTACGCCACCGAGGGCAGGAACGACGGTCGGGACGCCTCGTACGCGCCGATCTCGGCCTCGTGCCGGAGGGTGAGTCCAATGTCATCCAAGCCCTCCATCAGCCGCCAGCGGCTGTGGTCGTCCAGCGGGAAGGCCCAGGTGGCGTCCCCGGCGCGGACCTGGCGGGCGGCGAGGTCGACCGTGACTGGGGTGGTGGGGTCCGATTCCACGAGATCCCAGAGTTCCGCCACGGCATTCAATTCCAGCTCGACCGGAAGGAGGCCTTCCTTCAGCGCGTTGCCACGGAAGATGTCGCCGAAGCGAGGAGAGATCACAGCGCGGAAGCCCCAGTCCCGCAGGGCCCAGACGGCGTGCTCCCGTGAGGAGCCCGTACCGAACTCGGGGCCGGCGATCAGAATCGACGCTCCCGAATGGGAGGGATCGTTGAGGACGAATGACGGATCCTCCCGCCACGCACTGAAGAGCCCGTCCGCGAAACCGGTCCGGGTCACCCGCTTGAGGTACACGGCGGGGATGATCTGATCGGTGTCCACGTTGGACCGGCGCAGCGGCACCGCGGTGCCGGTGTGGGTGGTGAACTTGTCCATCTCTCGGCTGCCCTTCTACAGATCGGCGGGGGCGGCCAGCCGGCCGACCACGGCGGTGGCGGCGGCGACCGGCGGGGACACCAGGTGGGTACGCCCGCCCCGGCCCTGGCGGCCCTCGAAGTTGCGGTTGGAGGTCGAGGCCGAGCGCTGGCCCGGCGACAGGGTGTCCGGGTTCATCCCGAGGCACATGGAACAGCCGGCGAAGCGCCACTCGGCGCCGGCGTCGGTGAAGACCTTGTCCAGCCCCTCCGCCTCGGCCGCTTCGCGCACGGCGGCAGAGCCGGGGACCACCAGCATGCGTACGCCGTCGGCCACCTGGTGTCCGCGCAGCACGTCGGCGGCGGCCCGGAGGTCCTCCAGCCGGCCGTTGGTGCAGGAACCGACGAAGACCACGTCGACGGCCAGGTCGCGCAGCGGGGTGCCGGGCTTGAGGTCCATGTATTCCAGGGCCCGGCGGGCGGCGGCCCGCTCCGGCTCGGTGACGAACTCCTCCGGGTCCGGCACGGCGGTGCCGAGCGGGGCGCCCTGACCCGGGTTGGTGCCCCAGGTGACGAACGGCGTGATCCGGCTGGCGTCCAGGGTCACCTCCGCGTCGAAGGTCGCCCCGTCGTCGGTGGGCAGCGTCTTCCAGTACGCCACCGCGGCGTCCCAGTCGGCCCCCTGCGGCGCGTTCGGCCGCCCCTTCAGGTACGCGAAGGTCGTCTCGTCCGGCGCGATCATGCCGGCCTTGGCGCCCCACTCGATGGACATGTTGGCGATGGTCATCCGCCCCTCCATGGAGAGGTCGCGGATCGCCTCGCCCCGGTACTCGACGATGTGGCCGCGCCCACCGCCGGTGCCCACCTGGGCGATCAGCGCCAGCACCAGGTCCTTGGCGGTGACGCCGGGGGCGAGCTGGCCGGTGACGTTCACCGCCATGGTCTTCGGGCGGGCCTGCGGCAGCGTCTGGGTGGCCAGCACATGCTCCACCTCGCTGGTGCCGATGCCGAACGCGAGCGCGCCGAAGGCGCCGTGGGTGGCGGTGTGCGAATCGCCACAGACGATCGTCATGCCGGGCTGGGTGAGACCCAGCTGCGGGCCGATGACGTGCACGATGCCCTGATTCTCGTCGCCCAGCGCGTGCAGCCGTACGCCGAACTCGGCGCAGTTGCGGCGCAGCGTCTCGATCTGTGTGCGGGAGGTGGGGTCCGCGATCGTGAGCAGGTCGCCGCGCCGGGACCGGAACGCCGGGTCGTCGTACCCGGTCGGGGTGTTGTGGTCCTCGGTCGCGATCGTCAGGTCGGTACGGCGGACCCGGCGACCGGCCAGGCGCAGCCCGTCGAACGCCTGCGGGCTGGTGACCTCGTGGAGCAGGTGCAGGTCGATGAAGAGCAGATCCGGCTCGCCGTCGGCGGATCGGACGACGTGCGCGTCCCAGACCTTCTCGGCCAGGGTCCTCGGTTGAGTGACTCCCACCATCTGGACATCCTAAATTCTGGGAGGTATGTTTCGGCTTGTGGGACACAGTATGAGCGGTGTCGGCGTTCTCGACAAGGCGGTGGTCATCCTGGCCGCCTGTGTCGACGGCGCCAGCCTGGCCGAACTCGTTGAACGCACCAAGCTGCCCCGGGCCACCGCGCACCGGCTGGCGCAGGCGCTGGAGATCCACCGGATGCTGGTCCGGGACACCCAGGGGCGCTGGCGCCCGGGCCCCCGGCTCGGCGAGTTGGCGAACGCCGCGCCGGACGTCCTGCTCACCGCGGCCGAGCCGCTGCTCGCCGCGCTGCGCGACGCCACCGGCGAGAGCGCTCAGCTCTACCTGCGCCGCGCGGACGAGCGCATCTGCGTGGCCGCCGCCGAGCGGGCCAGCGGCCTGCGGGACACCGTGCCGGTCGGCTCGGTGCTGCCCATGACGGCCGGTTCCGCGGCGCAGATCCTGCTCGCCTGGGAGCCGCCCGAGGCGGTCATGCCGCTGCTGCCCCGGTCCAAGTTCACCGGCCGCACCCTGGCCGAGGTACGCCGCCGCGGCTGGGCGCAGAGCGTCGGCGAGCGGGAGGCGGGTGTGGCGAGCGTCTCGGCTCCCATCCGCGACCGCACCGGCCGGGTGATCGCCGCGATCAGCATCTCCGGCCCGATCGAGCGCCTCGGCCGCCGCCCCGGCGAACGCCACGCCATGGCTGTGGTCCGCGCCGGCCAACGCCTCTCCGGCCTCTAACCCCTCCCCCTCCCCCAATCGCCGCGTTGATCAAGATGTTTGCGTCGCCGATCGGGGCGTCGGTGACGTAAACCTCTTGATCACCAGGGGGGCGGGGGAGCGTGACCGGCCGGCGTGCAGGGTGGGCGGGAACGGCGAACGGCCCGCCCCAACAGGTGGGACGGGCCGTCGAGCGTGGTAGCCCCGACCGGATTCGAACCGGCGCTACCGCCTTGAGAGGGCGGCGTCCTGGGCCGCTAGACGACGGGGCCAGGCACTTTTCCTGCTTCACCGCCCTGACGAGCGGTGCGGGGTTAGTCTAGCGGCACGCCCGGCGGGCACGGCGACGGGGTCGGCTGCGGGGATGGCCGCATCCTCCCACCGCCCCGAGTCCGGCACCGGCAACCTGGGACCGGCGACAACGCCCCGCCGGCGCGAACGACAGCCCGTCCGGCGCGGGGGGCCAACGGCCGACCGGGCACGAGCGGCGACGCCGCCGGGCACGAAACAGCCCGCCCCACGAGGTGGGACGGGCTGTCGACGATGTAGCCCCGACCGGATTCGAACCGGCGCTACCGCCTTGAGAGGGCGGCGTCCTGGGCCGCTAGACGACGGGGCCAGAACTATCTGCTTCCTCACCCGCTCGGTGAGGAAGCTGCACTCTATCAGATATCACCTGCCGCCCCTCCAACGAGGAGCGGAGCGAACTCCGCCAGAATCCAGCGTCCGAGGATTCTCACGAACCCGCGGCTGCGCTGGGGTACCAGGACTCGAACCTAGACTAACTGAACCAGAATCAGTCGGGCTGCCAATTACCCCATACCCCATTGGCCCCTTGCGGCGCCGGGAATGAACTTTACCCTCCCGGTGCCGGCAGGCCAAATCCAACCCCTCGAACCGCACCTGATCTGCGGAAACGAGACGTCGGACGCGTCAGGCGACCGGCACCACCGGGTTGGTGAGCTCGCCGATCCCCTCGATCCGCACGGTGACCGTATCCCCGTCGGTGAGCGGGCTAACCCCCGCCGGGGTGCCCGTCAGCACCACGTCACCCGGGAGCAACGTCATCACGTGGGAGATGTACGACACCAGGGCCGGCACGTCGAAGACCATGTCCTTGGTCCGGCCGAGCTGGCGCACCTCCATCTCCTCGGGATCGCGACCCACCTCACAGCGGATCTCCAGGTCGGAGACGTCCAGCCCGGTCGTGATCCACGGGCCGAGGGGGCAGAACGAGTCGAAGCCCTTGGCCCGGGTCCACTGCCCGTCGGAGCGCTGGAGGTCCCGGGCGGTGACGTCGTTGGCGCAGGTGTAGCCGAAGATGGCCCGCTCGGCGGCGGCCCGGTCGGCCCGGCGCGCCCCCGGGGCGCCGATCACCACGGCCAGCTCCGCCTCGTGCTCGACCTGCTTGGAGAAGATCGGCAGGCGGATCGCGTCCCGCGGGCCGATCACCGAGGTGGACGGCTTCAAAAACAGCAGCGGCTCCTTGGGCACGTCGCTGCCGTGCTCGGCGGCGTGCTCGGCGTAGTTGCGGCCGACGCACACCACCTTGCTCGGCAGGATCGGCGAGAGCAGCCGCACGTCGGAGAGCGCCCACCGGGCGCCGGAGAACTGGATCTGCCCGAAGGGGTGCCCCTCGATCTCGGCGATGGTCAGGCCCTGCGGCCCGGCCTCCGGCTCGCCCTCGACGACCCCGAACGACATTCCCTTGGCATGAGCAAAACGAGCGATACGCACCCGGCCAATCTATCCCCGCCACCGGCCTGCCTACGTAGGGCGTGGCCGGCCCGCCGCGCGGCTCCGCCGGACACCGGCCGCCGCGAGCCACCGGCCCGCCTCCGGACCAGGCGGCGCGCAAGCCCGCCGGGCGCCGGGCGGGCCCCGACGGCGGGCGGTTCCGCCGGGCGCCGGAACGTCGCCCGGACCGGGCGAGCCAGCGTACGTGGCCAGCGGCGGGCCGGGGCGAAAATGCCGACTTCGTACCCGCCCGGCGGGGGCGGGCCCATAGCTTCGGGTCCGGAGGTGCGTTCGTATGCCTGCATCGAGACGGCACCACAGGACCCTGGCAGTGATCGTGAACTGCCTCGGCGTGCTCGCCGCCGTACCGGCGCTGCCCGGCACGGCGCCCCGGGCGGCGGCAGCACCCGCCCAGCCGGGACCGGCCGCGGCGGCACCCGCCCCGGAGCGCGCCACGCCGATCCCGACCGGGATGCCCGCGGCGCCGCCCGCGGTGCCGCCGGCGAGTCCGGCCCCGATCCAGATGTCCAAGCCGCCGGTCACCGTGGCGATGACCGCGGCCAACACCCCGGCGCCCGGCTACCAGATCGAGGTACGCAACGCCGGAAACACGCCGGTCGACACGACCGTACGGCAGGAACTGCCGGCCGGGTCGCAGGCGACCACGGTGACCGCCGGCGGTCGGGCCACCCGCGCGATCGGGTCGTCCGGCGTGAACGAGGTCACCTGGCGGCTGCGGTTGCCGGCGCGGAGCACCAGCACGTTGCACACCGCGCTCAGCACGACCACCCAGGGGCGGTCGGTGACCGCGCCGGCCTGCGCGTACGGGACCGACGGGACCCGGCCGTACGACTGCGCCACGGCAACCTGGACGGGACCGGGCGTTCCCGTGGCGAAGGTGACCGCGGCCCCGGTGTGGCGGCGACCGCCGGTGCTGCTGGGCGCGCTCGCCGCGGTCCTGGTCGTCACCGTCGGCGTGCTGTTGTGGTGGTGGCAACGCCGCCGGCAGCGCTCCCGCGTGGCGACGGGCGCCGGCGATCCGGCCCTCGCCCGCGGGGCGGGTGGCCCGGCAAGCCCCGGCGCGGGCGGCCCGGCAAGCCCCGCCGCGAGCGGCCCGGCGGCCGGTGCCCCGGCAACCCATGGGACGCGCGGTCCGGTGCACCCCGGAGCGGGCAGCCCGGCGGACCGCGGGACGGTCTACCCGCGCCCGGCCATGCCACCGCTGCCCGGGCAGCGCCGCAAGCCGCCGGTCTGGCTGCTGGTCGGGGTCGCGGCGGCGGTGCTGGCCGGCCTGGTCGGGGTAGGCGCCTGGACGGCCACCCAGCGGGTCTCCGCGATCGACACCAACAAGCAGCCGACCAGCGGCGCGTGGATCGGCCGGAGCGTCACCGGGGCGCTCGGCGTCCCGCTGCGGGAGGCGGCGTTCGAGTTCACCGTCTACCGGGTGGCCTGCGGCACGCAGGGCCTGCCCAGCGCCCAGGCGGGCGGCCGGCAGTGCCTGGCCACGGTCGGGGTGCGCAACCTCACGCAGGGCGAGCAGACCTGGCACGGCCAGCTGCAACGGGCGTACCTGCCGGGCGGCAACTGGGTCGCCGCCGACGAGGACGCCACCCGGGTGGCCAACCTCGGGCGGGACGTCTTCGCCCAGCCGGTCGCCGCGGGCAGCCGGGTGCTCCTGCCGCTGGTCTTCACCGTGCACGGCACCGACCCGCCGAGGCAGTTGGAGCTGCGCAGCGGGGTCTTCTCCGCCGGGGTGCGGGTGGACGTGCCCTGACCCGGGGTCGGGCGGCGGTCGTACCCTGGGTCCGTGACCGCCGCCCTCGCCCCCGCCACCGTGCTCGACGCGGCCGACTGGCAGGCCCGGCGGCGGGCTCACGAGGAGCGGGCGGACGCCTGGCTGACGCCGCACCTGGCCCGCCGGCGCTCCGGGGTGAAGCACCCGGTGGAGGACTTCCTCTTCACCTACTACTCGTACCGTCCGGCGCAGTTACGCCGCTGGCACCCGGGCGCGGGCGTGGTGCTGCGCGACGCGGACCCGGCCGAGTTCGGCCGGGACTACCGCGCGGGCGCCGACGGCCTCACCCTCGACACCGAGCAGGTACGCGCCCGGCGCGTCGAGTCGATCACCTGGATCCGTACGCTGCTCGCGGCGACCGCCGGCCGGCCGGCCCAGTTCGGCTGCTTCGGGCTGCACGAGTGGGCGATGGTCTACCGGCAGACCCAGGACGAGGTACGGCACAATGCCTGGCCGCTGCGGCTCAGCCCGGCGGCAACCGCCGCCGTGGTGGAGGAGCGGGGCGTGCGGTGCAGCCACTTCGACGCGTTCCGCTTCTTCACCGCGCCGGCCCGGCCGCTGAACCTGCTCACCCCGACCCGGGAGAGCCAGCACGCGCTGGAGCAGCCGGGCTGCCTGCACGCCAACATGGACCTCTACAAGCATTCCTACAAGCTCTCGCCCCTGGTCCCCTCGGAACTCGTAGCCGACTGCTTCGAACTGGCGAGAGCGATCCGGACCCTGGACATGCGGGCCTCTCCGTACGACCTCACCGAACTGGGCTACTCGCCCGTCAGAATCGAGACCATCGAGGGCCGGCACGAGTACGTGCTGGCACAGCGGTCGTTCGCGGAACGGGCCGCGCCGCTGCGCACGCGCCTGATCGCGGAGTGCGACCGGCTCCTGGCCGCCTCGGGCGGCTGACCAACGCTCTCAGTCACTCAGCTGCCAGAAGCCGGCGCGAGCAGCTGGGCTGTCCGACGGTGCGGGTGGAGACGCCGGGTTCAGCCCTCCGGGTGGCCGCGGTGCGCCGTCCACTCCGGCGCGAGGATCGACATGACGGTGGCGTCCACCCAGTCGTCGCCGTCGCGCAGCACCTGCCGCAGCGTGCCCTCGGCGACGAAGCCGACCTTCTCGTAGACCCGGCGGGCGCGCGGGTTGAACGCGAACACCTCCAGCGAGATCCGGTGCAGGCCGAGCTGCTCGAAGCCGTACCCGACGATCAGCCGGACCGCCTCGGTGCCGAGCCCCCGGTTCCGGCCGCCCGGACCGATCAGCGTGCGGAAGTTGCAGCTGCGGTTGTGACCGTCCCACTCGTTGAGGACCACCTCGCCGACGCACGCCCCGGTCGCCTTGTCCACCACGGCCAGGTCGAGCCGGTCGGTCTGGCTGTTGCGGGTGCCGTACCAGGCCCGCAGCCGACCCGGGTCGAACGGCTCGGGCGGGCTGCCAGTGAGCCGCGCCCCCTCCTGGTCGGCCAGGGCGACCTGGAAGGCCGCGAGGTCGTCGTCGACGAACGGGCGCAGGACGACCCGCTCGCCGGTGAGCGTGGGCTTGACGGAGAAGTCGACGGGCACCGGCGCATTCTGGTCGGCGGCCCGGTGGGCCGCAAAATCGTTTCCGCGCCGGGCCGGTCAGTCGCCGTCCACCCGGCGGTCGCGCTTGCGCTGGGCCTGGCGCTTCTTGTCGGCCAGCCGGCGCTCCTTCGCGCCGCGGGACGGGCGGGTCGGGCGGCGGGGCTTGGCGGGCGGGGCGACCGCCTCCCGCAGCAGGCCGGCCATCCGTTCGCGGGCCGCCTCCCGGTTGGCCAGTTGCGCCCGGTGCTCGCTGGCGGTGACGGTCAGCACGCCGTCGACCAGCCGCCCGGCGAGCCGGTCCAGCGCGCGGGCCCGCAGCGGCTCAGGCACGCTCGGCGAGCCGGCCAGGTCGAAGCTGAGCTCCACCCGGGAGTCGGTGGTGTTGACCCCCTGCCCGCCCGGCCCCGACGAGCGGGAGAAGCGTTCCCGCAGCTCGCCGGCGGGGACCACGAGCCGGTCGGTCACCCGCAGTCCGTCGTCCACGCCATGAGGCTATCGCCCGCCCCGGTGACTCGGCGTGGGAGTTACGGTCGGGGTGGGCGTCGGCCCGGCCCGCTCGTGGTCCGACCCGACCGCCGCGTACGCGGCCGCGCCGACGAGCAGCAGGGCGATCACGCCGAGCTTGGTGATGACCGCGCGGATCGCCAGCCAGGCGGTCCGCCGGGCGCCCGGGACGATGTTACGGGCGGTCTTGTAGTCCTTCCAGCCACGCTTCGCGCGGGCGTAGGACGCGCCGATGCCGGCGCCGATGGCCAGGCCCACCAGGAGGAGGGCCGCAATGACAGCTTGCTCCACCCACGCCAGTATCCACACTCAGCGTAATATTTCCATGGCCCGATGGTCCCACGCCGGATATCCGACAGTTCACCCCGATGCGGCGCGATGGTCCGGTAGGGCGGCGCAGGTCAACGTCCGGTCAGCCGCCCCGGCCGATGATGGTGTCGGCGGTCTGCTGAACCTGGTCGATCGGGATGGCGAACCCGATCCCGATCGAACCGGTGCCGTCGATGGTGGCGATGGCCGTGTTCACCCCGACCACCTCACCCCGCGCGTTGACCAGTGGGCCACCCGAGTTGCCCGGGTTGATCGAGGCGTCGGTCTGCACCGCGGTGTGCCGGCCGTTGCCGATGCGTACCTGACGGTTGAGCGCGCTGACGATGCCGGCGGTCACCGTGCCGGACAGGCCGAGCGGGGAACCGACCGCGAGCACCGGCTCGCCGACCCGGGTGGTGTTCGGCTTGGCCAGCGGCAGCGGCGACAACCCGGCCGAGGCGGGCACCTTGAGCACCGCCAGGTCGCTGCCCGGCTCCCGACCCACCACCTCGGCGGTGAACCGCCGGCCGTCGGAGGTCTCCACGGTCACCGGCCCGGCGCCCCCCTTGGCCAGGATGTGGTCGTTGGTCACGATGTGCTGCTCGTGGTCGATGGCGAAACCGGAACCGCTGGCCGACGCCCCGGACCCGCTGCCGACCATCACCGACACCACCCCCGGTACGGTCTTCTCGGCCGCGGTGACCAGTTCCGCCGGCACCGGCGCGGCGGACGCCGCCGCGGGCCCGGGCGCGTCCCGGCCGGCCACCCAACTGCCGGCCGCCGCACCGGAGACCGTCGACAGGGCCACCACCGCGAGCGCGGTCAGCATCCGCCCGCGCCAACCACGCCGCCCCGGACCCTGCTCGGACCCGGGTACGTCCCAGCGCCCGCGCCCGTCCGGATCCAGCTCCGGCGAGACGAACCACGGGCCGCGTGGCTCGCCGAGTCCGGTCTGCACTGCCATACCTGGCTCCTCACGTGTCGTGCCGTCGTCGCGGACGGGTGGTAGGGGTCAGGGCAGCCGGGAGAACCACCGCAGGGATCCGGCGGCCGCCCCCATGGCGAAGACCAGCCCCAGGCCGATGAAGCGGGCGGAGATGTCCTGCCGTTCCTTGCGATAGCCGACCGAGGTGCCGATGTCCTCGTAGACGGCGCGCAGCTCGGCGCTGGTGGACGCCTCGTGGAAGCCGCCCCCGGTCTCGTCGGCGACCGCCTTGAGGGTCTGCCCGTCCACCGGCACCTGGATCGCCCGCCCGCCCCGGTCGACGAAGCCGGACAGGGTGCCGAAGGAGATGGTGTGCACCGGGACCTTCGCCGCCACGGCCTGGGCGGCGGCCTCCATCGGGTCCATGCCGGAGGTGTTCGCGCCGTCGGAGAGGATGATGATCCGGGCCGGCGGCGGATCCTTGGCCGCCTTGGCGTCCAGGCTCTTCACCGCGCCCAGGGAGGTGCTGATCGCCTCGCCGATGGCGGTGCCCTGGACGCCGGTGATCCCCTCGGCGAGCCGCCCGACGCCGTCGTGCAGCGCGTCCCGGTCGGCGCTCGGCGGGACCAGCACCGCCGCGCTGCCCGCGAAGGCGACCAGCCCGACGTTGAACTCCTTCGGCAGGCCGTCGACGAACCGGCGGGCGGCCTGCTTGGCGGCGGTCAGCCGATCCGGGTCGACGTCGCTGGCCAGCATCGAGGTGGAGACGTCCACCGCGACCATCACGGTGGCCCGTTCCCGGGGCACCCGCACCTCCGCGCTGGGCCGGGCGAAGCCGACCACCAGCAGCGCCAGCATGGCGAGGAAGAGCCCTGCCGGCACGTGCCGGCGCCAGGCCGGCCGGTGCGGCGCGACCCGGTCCAGCAGTCGCAGGTTGGTGAACCGGACCGCGTACCGGCTCTGCCGGCGCTGCATCATCAGGTAGCCGGCGACGAGCGCGGCGACGCCGAGCAGGAGCCAGAGCCGGGCGGGTGACTGCCAGGTCACGCGGCACCTCCCCGGTTCGGGGCCGGCGCGGCGGCCAGCCGGCGCTGGGCGTGCACGTGCCGCACGATGTCCGCACTCCAGTCCCGGTCGGTACGCAGCGCCAGGTGGTTGGCCCCGCACCGGCGCAGCGTGGCGCGTACCTGGTCGCGTTGGGCGGTGGCGGCCTGCGCGTACCGCTCCCGCAGGGTCCGGTCGCCGGTCCACACCTCGCGCCGCCGGCCGGTCTCCGGGTCGACCAGGGTCACCAGGCCGACGTCCGGCAGTTCCAGCTCGCGCGGGTCGGTCACCTCCACGGCGAGCACCTGGTGCCGGACGGCGAGCCGGCGCAGGAGGACCTCCCAGGGCGGCGCGGCGTCCGGGTCGTCGGGCAGCCCGTCGAGGAAGTCGGAGACCACCACCACCAGGCCCCGCCCCCGGGCCACCCGCCCGACCCCGTCGAGCCCGTCGGCCAGCCCGGGTGGGGCGGCGCCGGCGGCAGGTCGCGACGCGCCGAACTGAGGCCGTCGTAGCGGTGCGGCGTCAGCGGCAGGGAGCTGTCCCGCCAGGTCGTACCCGCCGACGCGGGGCGCGGCCAGCAGGGTGCGCAGCAGCCCGAGCAGGTGGGTACGCCCACCCCGGGCCGGGAACCGGCGTACGCCGTCCGGGGCGAGCACCAGCGCGCCGAGGCGGCTGCCGACGCCGGCGGTGAGGAAGCCGACCGCTGCCACGGCAGCCACCGCGAGTTCCCGTTTGTCCAGAGTGGCGGTGCCGTACTCCATGCTGGGACTGGCGTCGACCAGCAGCCAGGTGGTCAGCTCCCGGTCGGCGTCGACCTCGCGTACGTGCGGGACGGTGGTCCGGGCGGTGACCGCCCAGTCCATCCGGCGTACCTCGTCCTCACCGGGGCGGTACTCGCGGCTGCCGGCCACCTCGCTGCCCGGGCCGGGCAGCAGACCGCGGTACTGGCCGTGCAGCAGCCCGTCGAGCCGGCGGGTGACGGTCAGTTCCAGCCGGCGCAACCGCTCGTCGGGGGCGAGGTCCGCCAGGCCGGGATCGGGCAGGGTCGGTGCGGCCCGGCGCCTCATGCCGCCGCCAGGTCCGGCGCCGTCTCGGGGTGGCCGGCGACCACCCGGGGCGGCGGCACCGCCTCGATCAGCCGACGTACCACTGCCTCGGCGGAGACGCCGTCGGCCACCGCGTCGAAGGAGAGCACCAGCCGGTGGGCGAGCACGTCGACGGCCAACTCCCGGACGTCCTCCGGAAGCACGTACTCCCGTCCCCGAAGGAGCGCCTGGGCGCGGGCGGCGGCGACCAGGCCGAGGGTGGCCCGGGGACTCGCCCCGTACGCCAGCAGCGGCGCGATCTCGGGCAGCCCGAACCGGCCCGGGTCGCGGGTGGCGAGGATGAGCCGGACGACGTACTCGGCGAGCGCGTGGTGCACGAAGATGTCGCTGGCCCGGCGCTGGAGCTCTCGCAGCCGGGCCGGGTCGAGCACCGGCCGGGCCGTTGGCCGGTCGCTGCTCATCCGGTAGAGGATCGCCAGCTCGTCGGCGTCGCTCGGGTAGTCGACCACGATCTTCATGAGGAAGCGGTCCCGCTGCGCCTCGGGCAGCTGATAGACGCCCTCCGACTCGATCGGGTTCTGGGTGGCCAGCACCAGGAACGGGTCGGGGACGGACCAGCTCCGGCCGCCGATCGAGACCTGCCGCTCGGCCATCGCCTCCAGCAGCGCCGACTGCACCTTCGCCGGGGCGCGGTTGATCTCGTCGGCGAGCACCAGGTTCGCCATGATCGGACCCAGCTCGACGTCGAAGGCCTCCTTGGAGGCCCGATAGATGCGGGTGCCGACGATGTCCGAGGGGACCAGGTCGGGGGTGAACTGGATCCGGGAGAACGTGCCGCCGACGACGGTGGCGAGGGTCTGCGCCGCGAGGGTCTTCGCGACCCCCGGCACGCCCTCGAGGAGGCAGTGGCCGTCGGCGATCAGGGCGGTGAGCAGGCGTTCGACGAGGCGATCCTGCCCGACGATCACGCGTTTGACCTCGAAGAGGGTCTGTTCCAGCTCGGCGCTGCTCGCATCGGCATCCACCGGGCTGGGCACGCTGGCCAGGGTGTCCGAGATGTCCGTCACGGTGCTTGCTTCCCGAGCCGGCCCGGCGGCAAACGTCGGATTATCGGCCCCTCGGCGGTCGTTCCTGAGCCGGACGGGGAGGACACCCCCAGCCGGGCACCAACCGGGTGAGCGGGTGCGGGCGGCGCAGCTGGGTGCAGACGGGTCGCCGTCGCGGCGACCGGTGGCGACAAACGGCGCTGGCCCCCGCCGGAGCGGGGGCCAGCGCGGCGGGGCGGGTCAGTTGGCGATGATGATGTGGAACGGCTTGTCCGCGTACCCGCCGGAGGAGCTGCGGGTCTGGACGAAGACCGCGTTCGGGATCAGGGTCCGGGGCGCGGCCGAGATCTCGCCGCCCGGGGGGACGTTGGCCGGGTCGTTGGTGCCGATGGTCGCGTTGTACGCCTTGAGGCGGACGTCGTAGTCGAGCGTCACCTGATACTGCCCGGCGAACTGGCCCGGCAGATTGCTGGCGAACTTCGTGACAGCGGTGACGTTGGCCGAGTGCTGGAGCAGGTTGCCGTTGCTGCTGACGACGGCCCAGGCGATCGTGCCGGCGGCGGGCGGGGCGAGGGTCGCCCGCAGCGCGGACTTCGCCGCCCGGGCCTCGGCGGCGGTCACCGGGGGCTGCTGGCCGGGCTGCCGGGCGCCGGGCTGGGCGACCTCGGCCGGAGCCTTCGCCGCCGGGTGGGCGGCGGCCGCGATGCCCCCGCCGGCCAGGGTGAGGGTCAGGACGCCGAGCGCTACCACCGCCGCCTTGCGTCTGAGGAATATGGCCATGACAGGTCTCCCTTTTGTGACCGTGACGAGCTGGCCGACCCGCGATTGACGGGCCGGATGACTACTGCCGGAGAGCCGGGCACAGAAACCCGCAGACCATCGGGAAGCCCGCGCATTTTTCCGCACCGTCAAGGTTGACAATCAACCTTCTGCACCCGGCCTGACCTGGCCTTACTACCGAGAGTCGCGACGTCTCAACCAGGTTGGAAGTTAGCATCGGAAAATGCCGAGGGTCAATAGCAGTCATTTGCGTGTCGACTCGCGATTGGCGACCCGAAAACTGTGAAAGGTGAATCGGAGACCATTCGTGAAATGGTGTTGCGGGCACCGTGGCGGCACCGGCGCGGTACGGTGACGGCCGTGATCACCACCACGGACGCGGGACGGGCCACCGCCCGGACGCGCCGGATCGCCACCACCGCCTGCTGGCTCACCGTCGCGCCGGTGGCCGCCTGGGCCGTGCTCCGCCTGGCCGGCCTGGAGCGCGGGCCGCTGGTGCAGGCGGTCGCCTTCACGCCGTACGTCGCCGCCGCGTCCCTGGCGCCGCTGGTGCTGGCGCTCGCGCTGCGGCGCCGCGCGGCGGCGGTGGTCGCGGCGGTCATCGCGTTGGCGTTGATCGGCGTGGTGGCGCCCCGCGCGGTCGCCGCCGGGCAGCCCGAGGTCGGTGGCCCCACGCTCCGCCTGCTCACCGCCAACCTGCTGGTGGGCGGCGCCGACCCGGCCAGGCTGGTCGAGCTGGTCCGCGCGCACCGGGTGGACGTGCTGACCGTGCAGGAGTTCACCCCCGGGATCGCGGCCGAACTGGACCGCCTCGGGCTGGCCACCCTGCTCCCCTATCGGGAGCTCAACCCCGAGGTCGGCACCACCGGCTCCGGGCTGTACGCGCGCTTCCCGCTCAGCGAGGGCGGGTTCCGGCGCAACCCGGGCTTCGCCTTCACCCAGGCGTACGGGACCCTGGCGGTGCCGGGCGCGCCACCCCTGCGGGTGGAGTCCGCGCACCCGGCCGCCCCGTACGCCGTCGAGGCGCTCCCGGACTGGTGGACCGACCTGCGGGGGCAGCCGCCCGCCACGCCCCGGGGACGGCTGAGCATCCTGGCCGGGGACTTCAACGCCACTCTCGACCACGCGCCGCTGCGGGAGCTGATCGCCACCGGCTACGTCGACGCCGCCGACGCGGCCGGCGCCGGGCTCGCCGGCACCTGGGGCCCGTACGACGGGGACCTGATCCCGCCGGTCACCATCGACCACGTGCTGGCGGACCGGCGCATCGCGGTCCGCTCGGTGGCCGTGCACCCCGTCCGCGGCAGCGACCACCGGGCCGTCCTCGCCGAGCTGCGCCTGCCCGCCGCGTGAGCAGGGGCCTCTGGTTGACCTCAGGCGTTGAGCGGGATCGCCTCCTTACACCCGGGCCCGGTCCAGGCCGTAGGTGAGCGCGTCGACGAGGGCGTGCCAGCTCGCCTCGACCACGTTGGGGTGCACACCGACGGTGGTCCAGTCGCGGCCGGCGCCGGCGGTCTCCACCAGCACCCGGGTCACCGCGCCGGTGCCGTGGCTGCCCTCCAGGATCCGGACCTTGTAGTCGGCCAGCTCGAAGTCGCGCAGCTCCGGATAATGCCGGGCCAGCCCCACCCGCAGCGCCTCGTCCAGGGCGTTGACCGGGCCGTTCCCCTCGGCGGTGGCGATCACCCGCTCGCCGCGTACCCGGATCTTGACGGTGGCCTCGGAGACCACCGCGCCGTCCTCGCGGTGCTCGACCAGCACCCGGTAGGACTCGAGGGCGAACGGCCGGGGCGCGGCACGGCCGGGCAGCTCGGCGCGGACCAGGAGCTCGAACGACGCGTCGGCGGCCTCGAACGACCAGCCGCCGGCCTCCAGCTCCTTGACCCGCCTGGTGACGGTGGACAGCGCCTCCGGATGGCCGGCCAGGTCCAGCCCGAGCTCACGGCTCTTGAGCTCGATGCTGGCCCGGCCGGCCATCTCGGTCACCAGGATCCGCATATCGTTGCCCACCACCGACGGGTCCACGTGGTTGTAGAGCAACGGGTCGACCTTGATCGCGCTCGCGTGCAGCCCGGCCTTGTGGGCGAAGGCGGCGGCCCCGACGTACGCCTGGTGGGTGTCGGGGGCGATGTTGGCGATCTCGGCGATGGCGTGCGAGACCCGCACCATCTGTTCCAGGCAGCCCTCCGGCAGGACGGGCAGCCCGAGCTTGAGCTGGAGGTTGGCGACCACCGCGAAGATGTCGGCGTTGCCGGGGCGCTCGCCGTACCCGTTGGCGGTGCCCTGGAAGTGCCGGACGCCGGCCTCGACGGCGGCGATCGTATTGGCCACCGCGCAGGCGGTGTCGTTCTGGCAGTGGATGCCGAGCAGTTCCGGCGCCACGCCGGTGCGCGCGGTGACGTCGGCGATGGCGGCGGTGATCTGGGACGGCAGCATCCCGCCGTTGGTGTCGCAGAGCACGAACCGCTCGGCGCCGGCGGCCAGCGCCGTCTCCAGCACCGCCGCGGTGTACGCCGGGTCGTGCCGGTAGCCGTCGAAGAAGTGCTCCCCGTCGACGAAGACCCGCCGGCCCTGCCGCACCAGGTGCGTGACCGTGTCCCGGACCATCGCCAGGTTCTCCTCGGCGGTGGTGCGCAGCGCCCGCTGGACGTGCCGCAGGTCCGCCTTGGCGACCAGGGCCACCGCCGGGGTCTCCGCGTCGAGCAGTCCGCGCACCTGCGGGTCGGCGTCGACCGCCACCCCGGCCTTGCGGGTGGCCCCGAACGCGACCAGGATCGCGTGCTTCAGCTTCAGCTCGGTGCGCGCGCGCCGGAAGAACTCGGTGTCCTTGGGCACCGCGCCGGGCCAGCCGCCCTCGATGAAGCCGACCCCGAGGTCGTCCAGCAGGCGGGCCACCGCCAGCTTGTCGACCACCGAGTAGCTGAGCCCCTCGCGCTGGGCGCCGTCGCGCAGCGTCGTGTCGTACACCTGGAAGGTCATGAGTCCTCTTCTCGAGCCTTGAGGGGAGCAACAAAAAGACCCCCCGCGGATGCGGGAGGTCTGCGCGCTCGGCGAGAGGGAAGCCGGCGCGCTAGTTGCCAATAATCAGGACGGAGCTGGTCACGGTCCGTACTCTGCCACCCCGGTCCTGGTTTTGGGAGGCGCAATCCACATGCCGGGACGGTGACGGAGGGTGTTAGTACCCGATCGAGGGACGATCCGCGGCAGAACTCCCCGGCTCGTGATCGACTTCACAAGTCATCCGGCCGCTATCGAGCGGAAACGACGCTGCGGCAATATCTGGAACCGATCCAGTTACCGGCCTCGCGCCGCTGACAAGCCGTTGTCAAGGAGGACCTGTGCTCACTGTCGGTGACCGCTTCCCCGAGTACGAACTCACCGCCTGCGTGTCGCTGGACGCCGAGAAGGCGTTCGAGACGATCGACCACAAGTCCCACCAGGGCAAGTGGCGGGTGGTCTTCTTCTGGCCGAAGGACTTCACCTTCATCTGCCCCACCGAGATCGCCGAGTTCGGCCGTCTCAACGGCGAGTTCGCCGACCGGGACGCCCAGGTGCTCGGCGTCTCCGTGGACAACGAGTTCGTCCACTACGCGTGGCGCAAGGACCACCCGGACCTGCGCGAGCTGCCCTTCCCGATGCTCAGCGACATCAAGCGCGAGCTGACCGCCGACTGTGGCGTGCTCGGCGCGGACGGCGTCGCCCAGCGGGCCACCTTCATCGTCGACCCGGACAACGAGATCCAGTTCGCCATGGTGACCGCCGGCTCGGTCGGCCGGAACGTCTCCGAGGTGCTGCGGGTGCTGGACGCGCTGCAGACCGACGAGCTCTGCCCGTGCAACTGGAACAAGGGCGGCGCGACCCTGGACGCCAACGCGCTGCTCGCCGGCGCCGGGGCCTGACCATGGGCCTGGACGCGGTCAAGGCGGCTCTGCCCGAGTACGCCAAGGACATCAGGCTCAACCTCGGCTCCACCATCGCCACCTCGACCCTGAAGCCGGAGCAGGCCTGGGGCACCGCCCTGGCCTGCGCGGTGGCGGCCCGCAACCCGGTGGTGCTCAGGGAGATCGCCGCCGAGGCGGCCGGTCACCTGACGCCGGAGGCGGTCGAGGCGGCCAAGGGCGCCGCCACCATCATGGCGATGAACAACATCTACTACCGGGCCAAGCACCTGATCGGCGACGAGCAGTACGCGTCGCTGCCGGCCCGGCTGCGGATGCAGATCATCGCCCGGCCGGGGGTCGAGAAGGGCGACTTCGAGCTCTGGTGCCTCGCCGTCTCGGCGATCACCGGCTGCGGGGTCTGCCTGGAGTCGCACGAGAAGACCCTGCGCACCGCCGGGTTCAGCCGCGAGCAGGTGCACGAGGGGCTGCGCATCGCGGCCGTCGTGCACGCCGCCGCGGTGGCTCTGGACGCGGAGGCCGCCCTGGCCTGAACGGTCGGTGTAGCGACCTCCGCACCCGGGTACGAAGGATCCGACAGCGCACATCCCCCGAGAAAGTCGAGAAAGGGAGTGAACGCCATGGAGCGGCTCGACCCTCGAACGACCCACGGGACGCCGGACCCGCTGACCTACGGTGATCAGAGCGCCTTCGTGGGCGGCACGCCTGCGGGACGCTTCGACCCGTGGAGCTACCGGGACGAGGCCGGGGTGACCGGCATCGACCTGGTCGGCTACAAGGTGGCGGCGACTGACGGCGGGATCGGCAAGGTGGACCGGGCCAGCCACGAGGTGAACTCCAGTTACCTGGTGGTCGACACCGGGCCGTGGATCTTCGGCAAGAAGGTCATGCTGCCGGCCGGCACCGTCAACCACGTCGACCACGACGAGCGGAAGGTATACGTCGACCGGAGCAAGGACCAGATCAAGGCCGCGCCCGAGTACGACGAGAGCACCGACACCGATCCGGCGTACCGGGACAAGCTCGGCGGGTACTACGACGACAGCTACTCGTCGATCCCGCCGGGTACCGCCCGGTGACGGAGGGCGCCTGCCACTGACGGCCGGCGGGGTCACATCGGGGCCCCGCCGGCCGTTACCGTGTCAGGGGTGGACGCCACGGACACCCCTCAGCGCAACCCCTTCCCCGCCCTGTTCAACTTCCGCGACGTCGGCGGGCTGACCGGCCACGACGGGCGGACGGTCCGCCGGGGCCGGCTCTACCGCTCCGACTCCCTGCACCGGATCGACGAGACCGACCGGGAAATGTTCACCGCCCTCGGCATCCGCACCGTCATCGACCTGCGCCGCCCCACCGAGGTGGCCCGCGACGGCCGGGTGCCCGCATACGACGGCCTGACCTACCGGCACATCCACCCCGAGCACGACGACTGGGCCGGAATCCCCTACGACCCGCAGGAGAGCCTGCCCCGCTGGCTCGCCGACCGGTACGCGGCCCTGGCCCAGACGGGCACCGCCGGGCTGGCCGAGGCGATCGGGCTGATCGCGGACAGCGCCACCGCGCCGGTGGTGGTGCACTGCGTGGCCGGCAAGGACCGGACCGGGATCGTCTGCGCGCTCACCCTCGCGGTGCTCGGCGTGGCCGACGAGGACATCGTCGCCGACTACGCGTTGAGCACCGAGGCGTCCGAGCGGTTCAGCGCCTGGGTCGCCGCGGCGCTGCCCGAGGCCGCGCAGCCGCCCCGCCCGTACCTCGCCTCCCCCGCCGAGGCGATGACCATCTTCCTCACCAAGCTGCGCGCGGGCCACGGCTCCGTGGAGGGCTACCTGCACCACGCCGGCCTGACCGACGCGCAGCTGACCGCCCTCCGCGCCCACCTCCTCGCCTAACCCCCCACCCTCCACGAGTTGATCAAGAGGTTTGCGTCTGATTCCGGCGTCGCGCCGACGCAAACTTCTTGATCAACGTGGGTGCCGCCGGAAGCAGGCCGACGGTGGCGGGCACGACGAGGTACGGCCGGCACCGTCTCCGACGGTGCCGGCCGTGCCGGATCCAGGGGCAGGTCAGAGGACTCGCTGCACCCAGCCGTGCCGGTCCTCGGCGCGGCCGCGCTGGATGTCGACCAGCCGCTGCCGCAGGGCCATCGTGGAGCGTCCGGACTCCCCACCGCCGATGAGGAACTCGCCGTCGGGGAAGCGCACCCCGCCGATCGGGGTGATCACCGCGGCGGTGCCACAGGCGAAGACCTCGCGCAGCCGGCCGCTGGCCGCGTCCGCCTGCCAGTCGGCGAAGCTGACCGGCCGCTCCTCGACCCGGTGCCCCGACTCGGCCGCCAGGGTGAGGATCGCGTCCCGGGTGATGCCCGGCAGGATGGTGCCGGTCAGCGGCGGGGTGACCAGGGTGTCGTCGTCGTAGACGAAGAAGACGTTCATGCCGCCCAACTCGTCGACGAAGCGCCGCTCCACCGCGTCCAGGAAGACCACCTGGTCGCAGCCCGCCTCGATCGCCTCGGCCTGGGCCACCAGCGAGCTGGCGTAGTTGCCGCCGCACTTGGCCGCGCCAGTGCCGCCCGGGGCCGCCCGGGTGTAGTCCGGGGAGACCCAGACCGTGATCGGCTTGACCCCGCCCGGGAAGTACGCCCCCGCGGGCGAGGCGATCACCGCGTAGAGGTACTCGTTGGCCGGCCGCACCCCGAGGAAGACCTCGCTGGCGAACATGAACGGCCGCAGGTAGAGGCTGCCGTCCTCGGCCTCGGGGATCCACTCCCGGTCGATCTCGACCAGCCGGCGCAGCGACTCGACGAAGGTCTCCGTCGACAGTTCGGGCATCGCCAGCCGCCGGGCGGAGGCGGCGAAGCGGGCGGCGTTCGCCTCGGGGCGGAACAGGGTCACCGACCCGTCCGCGCCCCGGTACGCCTTCAGCCCCTCGAAGATCTCCTGCGCGTAGTGCAGGACGGCGGCGGCCGGGTCCATCGGGATCGGCGCGCGCGCCTCCACCCGGGGGTCGTACCAGCCCTTCCCGTCGGCGTACCGGATCGTCACCATGTGGTCGGTGAACACCCGACCGAACCCGGGGTTCGCCAGCAGGGCGGCCCGGTCGGCGGCGGATACCGGCGCGGGATTCGGACGGATCTCGAAATCGAGCTTGTCACCACCGCTCATCGCGCTGACCTCCCTGCGGGTCCACGGCATGCGTTGTCGCAGGCCGACGTCATTGGTGCCAGAAACTTACCCCGAACGGTCGTTCAGCGGATAGCTCCCGCCCGCCACATCGAGCGCACCGAACGGCGACTCGGGATGGTCGGGCGGAGCGGGCCCGGGGGACGGGTCTGGCGGCCCGACGCCGGGCCGTGGACGGCCCTGGTCAGGCTACGGCGTAGCCGGCGAGCCGGTCGCCGACCTCCTCGGTGCGCAGCGGCGCACCCGGCGTACGGCTGGCCAGCTCGGCGCCGACCGCGGCGGTGACCCGCACGGCGGCGTCGGCGTGGCCGAGCTGGTCGAGCAGCAGCGCGGCCGAGAGCACCGCGGCGACCGGGTCGGCGACGCCGCGGCCGGCGATGTCCGGCGCGGAGCCGTGCACCGGCTCGAACATCGACGGGTAGCGCCCCTCCGGGTTGATGCAACCGCTGGCCGCCAGGCCGATGCCGCCGGTCACCGCGGCGGCGATGTCGGTGAGGATGTCGCCGAACAGGTTGTCGGTGACCACCACGTCGTACCGCTGCGGGTTGGTCACCAGGAACATCGCGGCGGCGTCGACGTGCTGGTACTCGGTGGCCACGTCGGGGTGCTCGGCGGCGACGGCCTCGAAGGTGCGCGCCCACAGCGAGCCGGCGTGGGTCAGCACGTTGGTCTTGTGCACCAGGGTGACCTTGCGGCGCTCCCGGCGGCCGGCCCGGGCGAAGGCGTCCCGGATCACCCGCTCGACGCCGTGCCGGGTGTTGAGGCTCTCCTCGGTGGCCACCTCGGCCGGGGTGTCCCGGTGCAGCGAACCGCCGGCGCCGGCATACAAGCCCTCGGTCCCCTCGCGGACCACGACCAGGTCGACCTCGCCCGGCTTGACGGCGGCCAGCGGAGCGGGCACGCCCGGCCAGAGCCGCGACGGGCGCAGGTTGACGTACTGGTCGAAGGCGAAGCGGAGCTTGAGCAGCAGGCCACGCTCCAGCACGCCCGGCGGCACGGTGGGATCGCCGACCGCGCCGAGCAGGATCGCGTCGTGCCCGGCCAGCTCGTCGAGGACCGAGTCGGGCAGCACCTCGCCGGTGCGGTGGTAGCGGGCGGCGCCGAGGTCGTACTCGGTGGCCGTCACGCCGGGGAGCACGGCGTCGATGACCTTGCGGGCCTGCGCGACCACCTCGGGTCCGATCCCGTCTCCGGCCACCACCGCGATCCGTGCCACCACACGCTCCTCAACTTGTCGGTCCCGGCAACGGTACGCCGTCGTCCCGGTTCCCGGTACGCGCCTTCCAACATCCGGGAAAGCCGGATGCTCAGGAGTCTCCCAGGTGGCATTCATGGTGCAGTCATCTCCGCTGCCTAGGGTCGGAGACGTCCGGGTCGGACGGGGGCCCGGGACCGGCTTCGCCGCGGCGCTGCGGCGTCGTCAGCGAGGGAGCGGATGCGATGCGGATCGACGAGCAGCGACCGGCCCGGTGGGCCGACGAGCAACCCCGGACCCGGTGGATCGACCAGGCCGCCTTCCGCAGCCACCGCCCCGACCTGCGCCTCGGCGCCCGCAGCCACCGGCTGGACCGGGCCGGCGGCACCGCGGTCGACCGGATCAGCGTCCGACACACCGTCCGCACCTCCACCGCCGAATACTCTCTGCTCTTGAACGCGCCCGAGTGGCTGGGCCACCGGGGCGTCGGCGAGGCGCTGCGGGACGCGGTCGCCGAACTGCGCGCCATCGACGTCACATACGGGCCGAACCAGCCGGACAGCCTGGTGTCGAAGCTGCGGCGAGGCGAGATCAGCCCCGAGTCGTATCCGCCGCTGGCGGACCTCGTGAACCGCTGCGCCGCGATGCGGGCGGCGACCGACGGGTGGTTCGACGCATGGGCGGTGCCGGGCGGCTTCGACCCGGGTGGCCTGCTCAACGGCTGGGCGGTGGAACGCGCCGCGGCCCGGTTGCGCGCCGCCGGCGTCCACGACTACGCCGTGCTCTGCGGCGCAGACCTCACCGTACGCGGGCACGCCGCGCACGGCGGCCCGTGGCGGGTGGCCGTGCACCATCCCACGGACGCGCAGCGGGGGCCGCTGGTGCTGGAGATGACGGCCGGCGCGGTGGGCACCTCCGGGGTGTCCGGACGCCAGGGGCACGTGGTGGACCCGCACACCGGTGAGCCCACCGACCAACTCGTCGCCGCCACCGTGGTGGGACCGGACCTCACGGTGGCCGACGCCTACGCCACCGCCCTGTACGCCGCCGGGCCGGCCGGGCTGGCCTGGTTCCGCAACGGTTCGGACTACCGGGCGCTCTTCGCCCACCACCGGCGCTGAACGCGTCGACACTCGACACCCGTCGCCCCGCCTTCGCACCCGGGACGCGGGCCGCGATCGGCCCCCACGGTCTCGGCAACGACCGTGGGGGCCGGTCAGCGACGAGTGCGCGTGGCTCGCGCAACCGAGGGGTGCGGACCTGATTGGGCCGGGCGTCCGACCGCGCCACCCGAAGACGGGCCGGAGTCTCAACTCAGTCCGTGACCGCACAGGTACGCTAGCCAATCGACGTAACTCGACGCAAGAGGCTCCACAGCGGACCGTCATCCCAGCCCGCGCACAATGGCCCGCGGCGGGGCAGGCGTGACGGCGCGGACCGGGGATGGCACGCTGTCCGCCGTGAGTTTCGATCTGAGCGTGTGGGCCCTGCCGGCCGGAGCCACGCCCGACGACGTACGGGCGGCGGTGCAGCGGTGCCGCGAAGGACGGCACGGCGAGCGTCACCCCGACCCGAGGGTGGTCGGTTTCTACCGGGCGATCACGGCCGCCTATCCCGACCGCCCGGCCCGCCCGGGCACGCCCTGGGCGGTCGCCCCGCTGCACGCGGCCGCCAACCACGTGGAGATGAACCTCATCCCCACCTGCGAGGACCAGGTGCTGCTCGACATCGAGCGGCTGGCCGGCGAGCACGACCTGATGCTCTACGACGTACAGGACGGCACGGTCTACCCGCCGCCCACCCGCGTCACCCGCTGATCGCCGGGTACGACGAGGGGCCCGGCCGTGCGGCCGGGCCCCGGGTTCGTCGTGTGTGGACTACTCGTCGCGCAGGTCGGCCGCGCTGGCCGCGACTGCGCCGATCGAGTCGGCGGCCGAGCTGAGCAGGTCCGCGCCGAGCGCCTGGTCGACGGTGAGCGTCATCAGCGTCTCGCCACCGGCCTCCCGACGGGCGACCTGCATGGCGGCGATGTTGACGCCGGCCTCGCCGAGCAGGGTACCGACGGTGCCGACCACGCCCGGCCGGTCGACGTAGCGCAGGAAGACCAGGATGCCCTCCGCGCCGATCTCGACGTCGAAACCGTCCACCTCGGTCAGCTTGAGGACGTCCCGGGCGCCGGCCTGGGTCAGGGTGCCCGAGACGCTGACCGTCCGCCCGTCCGGCAGGGCGCCGCGTACGGTCACCAGGTTGGGGTGGTCGATCGTCTCGGCCTGCGCGGTCAGGGCCACCTCGACCCCGCGCTCAGCGGCCAGGTGCGGCGCGTTGACGTAGGTGACCTGCTCCTCCACCACCGAGCTGAACAGCCCCTTGGTGGCGGCGAGCTTGAGCACCGACACGTCGTGGTTGACGATCTCGCCACGCACCTCGACGGTGACGCTGGCGGCCACCCCGCCGGCCACCGCGGTGAAGGCCCGGCCCAGCTTCTCGGCCAGCGGCAGCAGCGGCCGGACGTCCTCGGCGACCACCCCGCCGGCCTGCACGTTCACCGCGTCCGGCACGAACTCGCCCTGGAGCGCCAGCTTGACGCTCTTGGCCACGGCCAGGCCGGCCTTGTCCTGCGCCTCGTGCGTGGAGGCGCCCAGGTGCGGGGTGGCCACCACGTTGTCGAAGGCGAACAGCGGGGAGGAGGTGCAGGGCTCCTTGGCGTACACGTCGATGCCGGCGCCGCCGACCCGGCCCTCGGCGATCGCGTCCGCCAGCGCCTGCTCGTCGACCAGGCCACCCCGGGCGGCGTTGACGATCCGCACGCCCGGCTTGACGATCGCCAGTTCCTTCTCGCCGATCAGGCCCACCGTCTCCGGCGTCTTGGGCAGGTGGATCGAGATGAAGTCGCTCTCCCGCAGCAGCTCCTCCAGCCCGACCAGGCGGACGCCGAGCTGGGCGGCGCGGGCCGGCTGGATGTACGGGTCGTACGCGATCAACCGGGTGCCGAAGGCGGCGATGCGCTGCGCGAAGAGCACGCCGATGCGGCCGAGGCCGACCACGCCCACGGTCTTGCCCTGGATCTCCACGCCGGTGTACTTGGACCGCTTCCACTCCCCCGCCTTGAGCGCCGCGCTGGCGCTGGCGGTGTTGCGCGCCACGGCGAGCAGCAGCGCGACGGCCTGCTCGGCGGCGGAGACGATGTTCGAGGTGGGCGCGTTGACGACCATGACGCCCCGGGCGGTGGCGGCCGGCACCTCGACGTTGTCCAGGCCCACGCCGGCCCGGGCGACCACCTTCAGGCGCGGCGCGGCGCCGATCGCCTCGGCGTCGATCTGGGTGGCGCTGCGTACGATCACCGCGTCGGCCTCGGAGAGCGCGGACAGCAGGGCCGGACGGTCGGTGCCGTCGACGTGGCGCACGTCGAAGTCGTGCGCAAGCACCTCGATGGCGGCAGGGGCGAGTTCTTCGGCGATCAGTACGACAGGATTCATCGGTCCTCGTAGACGCTCGTATGCGGTCGGCCTGGCACGCCCGAACGCCGCGCTGCGTCCTGCGCTGAACCGTGCCGTGGCCGTTCGGTGCCGGCTACGCACCTATCAGCGATCGTAGGGTGCACCCCGGCCACCATGTCCCGGAGTACGGGGTGAGCGCCCTCACACAGCCATCCGTATCGCGCTGCCGCGCCGGCTGGCCCGGGCCGCCCCGCTCAGGAGCGGCCCGCAGCTGGCCGAGGCGTTGGTCACCCGGTCCCAGCAGGTGAGCCTCCGCAGGCACGGCCCGGCGCACAGCCGGCGCGCCGCGCCTGCCCCCGTCCACGTCGAGGCCGTCCCGATCGAGGAGAGGGCGGGATGACGGCAGTGGCCGCGTCCGGCGCCGGGGAGAGCGCCGGGCGCGGCCACCCGCTTGCCGGAGCCGTCAGGCGGTCTCGGTGATGGGCCGGTCGACCCAGCTCATCATGGCGCGCAGCTTCTGCCCGGTCTCCTCGATCGGGTGCGCCGCGCCCTCGGCCCGCCACTTGGCGAAGTTCGGCCGGCCGGCCTCGTCCTCGGCGACCCACTCGCGGGCGAACTCGCCGGACTGGATCTCGCCGAGGATCTTGCGCATCTCCTCCTTGACCCGGGAGTCGATGACCCGGGGGCCGCGGGAGAGGTCGCCATACTCGGCGGTGTCCGAGATGCTGTAGCGCATCCGGGCGATGCCGCCCTCGTACATCAGGTCGACGATGAGCTTCAGCTCGTGCAGGCACTCGAAGTAGGCCACCTCCGGGGCGTACCCGGCCTCGGTGAGCACCTCGAAGCCGGTCTGCACCAGCGCCGCGGCGCCGCCGCAGAGCACCGCCTGCTCGCCGAACAGGTCGGTCTCGGTCTCCTCCGTGAAGGTGGTCTTGATCGCGCCGGCCCGGGTGCCGCCGATCGCCTTCGCGTAGGCCAGGGCCAGGCCGAAGGCGGTGCCGCTGGCGTCCTGCTCGACGGCGACCAGGCAGGGCACGCCCTTGCCGTCGACGTACTGGCGGCGGACCAGGTGACCCGGGCCCTTCGGGGCGACCATCGCCACGTCCACGTCGGCCGGCGGCTTGATCAGGCCGTACCGGATGTTGAAGCCGTGGCCGAAGAAGAGCGCCTTGCCGGGGGCGAGGTTGGGCGCGATCGCCTCGGCGTACAGGCCGCGCTGGGCGGTGTCCGGCGCCAGGATCATGATCACGTCGGCCTCGGCCGCCGCCTCGGCCGGCGTGAGCACCCGCAGGCCCTGCTCCTCGGCCTTCGGCCGGCTCTTCGAACCGGCGGGCAGGCCGATCACCACGTCGACGCCGGAGTCGCGCAGCGACAGCGCGTGGGCGTGGCCCTGGCTGCCGTACCCGATCACGGCGACCTTGCGGCCCTGGATCAGACCCAGGTCGGCGTCGTCGTCGTAGTACACCTCAACGCTCATTTACTTCCCTTTCGTACGGCGGTGCCCGGCGGCCCGTCGTGGACTTGTGCGGTGGTTCCAGCGGCGCGCGGCGCCGGCACGGTCGGGTCTCAGGCGGCGCGCAGCGCCGGGCCGGCGGTGATGGAGCGCGAGCCGCGCCCGATCGCCACCGTGCCGGACTGCACCATCTCCTTGATGCCGAAGGGTTCGAGGTCGCGCAGCAGCGCGTCGAGCTTGTCCGGGGTGCCGGTGGCCTCAATGGTCAACGTGTCCGGGGCGACGTCGACCACCCGCGCCCGGAACAGGTTCACCGTCTCCAGCACCTGGCCGCGGGCGTTGCGGTCCGCGCGGACCTTGACCAGCAGCAGCTCCCGGGCCACCGAGACCTGCGGATCCAGCTCAACGATCTTGAGTACGTTGACCAGCTTGTTGAGCTGCTTGGTCACCTGCTCCAGCGGGGACGACTCGGCGTTGACCACGATGGTGATCCGGGAGACGTCCGGGTTCTCGGTCTCCCCCACGGCGAGGCTGTCGATGTTGAAGCCGCGCCGGGAGAACAGCCCGGAGACCCGGGCCAGGACGCCCGGCTTGTTCTCCACGAGCACGGACAGCGTGTGCATGGTCATGCCACGACCTCGCTCCGCTCGGTCGCGTCATGACACGACATGGGGCTGCGTCTGATGATTCGCTCGCGCTCGCTCATTTAGAGTTCGTCCTCGTCGAAGGCGGGGCGGACGCCCCGGGCGAACATGATCTCGTCGTTGCTGGTGCCGGCGGCGACCATCGGCCAGACCATGGCGTCCTTGCCGACCACGAAGTCGATGACCACCGGGGCGTCGTTGATCGCCATGGCCGCCTCGATGGTCTTGTCCACGTCGGCGGCGGTCTCGCAGCGCAGGCCGACGCAGCCGAGCGCCTCGGCGAGCTTGACGAAATCCGGGATGCGGTGCTTGTGGGTGCCCAGCTCGGTGTTGGAGTAACGCTCCCCGTAGAACAGGGTCTGCCACTGCCGGACCATGCCCAGGTTGCCGTTGTTGATCACAGCGACCTTGATCGGGATGCCCTCCAGCGCGCAGGTGGCCAGCTCCTGGTTGGTCATCTGGAAGCAGCCGTCGCCGTCCACCGCCCAGACCGTGGTGTCCGGCTTGCCGACCTTGGCGCCCATCGCCGCCGGGACGGCGTATCCCATGGTGCCGAGGCCGCCGGAGTTGAGCCAGGTGTACGGCTTCTCGTACGAGATGAACTGGCTGGCCCACATCTGGTGCTGGCCGACGCCCGCCACGTAGACAGTGTCCGGGCCGGCGATCTCGCCCAGCCGCTTGATCACGTACTGCGGCGACAGGGTGCCGTCGGCCGGCTCCTCGTACCCGAGCGGGTACCGCTGGCGCAGGTCGTCGAGCTGGTTCCACCAGTCGCCGAGGTCGGCCGCCGGCCGGGCCGCCTGCTCGGTGGTGACGGCGGCGATCAGCTCGTCGATCACGTGCCGGGCGTCGCCGACGATCGGCACGTCCGCGTGCCGGTTCTTGCCGATCTCAGCCGGGTCGATGTCGGCGTGCACCACGGCGGCGTCCGGCGCGAACGAGTCGAGGCGGCCGGTGACCCGGTCGTCGAAGCGGGCCCCGAGCGCCACGATCAGGTCGGCCTTCTGCAGGCCGTAGACCGCGGCGACGGTGCCGTGCATGCCGGGCATGCCCAGGTGCTGCCGGTGCGAGTCGGGGAACGCGCCGAGCGCCATCAGGGTGGTGACCACCGGGATGCCGGTCAGCTCGGCCAGCCGGCGCAGCCCCTCGGTGGCGCCGGCCTTGAGCACGCCGCCGCCGACGTAGAGCACCGGGCGGCGGGCGGTGGTCATCAGCCGGGCCGCCTCGCGGATCTGCTTGCCGTGCGGGTGCAGGGTCGGTCGGTAGCCGGGCAGGTCGAGGGTGGGCGGCCAGGTGAAGGTGGTCTGCGCCTGGAGGACGTCCTTGGGGATGTCCACCAGGACCGGGCCCGGCCGGCCGGTCGCGGCCAGGTGGAACGCCTCGGCCAGCACCTGCGGGATCTCGTCGGCGGTCTGCACCAGGAAGTTGTGCTTGGTGATCGGCAGGGTGATGCCCTGGATGTCCGCTTCCTGGAAGGCGTCCGTGCCGATCGCCGGACGCGCGACCTGGCCGGTGATCGCCACCATGGGCACCGAGTCCATGTACGCGTCGGCGATCGGGGTGACCAGGTTGGTCGCGCCCGGGCCGGAGGTGGCCATGCAGACCCCGACCTTGCCGGTCGCCTGGGCGTACCCGGTGGCGGCGTGGCCGGCGCCCTGCTCGTGGCGGACCAGGATGTGCCGGACGGTGGAGTCGTAGAGCGGGTCGTACGCCGGCAGGATCGCGCCGCCCGGAATGCCGAAGACGACGTCGACGCCGAGGGCCTCAAGTGATCGCACCAGCGATCCGGCGCCGGAGACCTGCGCCGAGGCGGGCTGCCGTACGGCCGGGGCGGACCCGCTGCGGGGGGTGGTGGCGTGGTCGGCGGCAGCGGCCGGCTCGGTGGCCGGGCGGGCTCGCCGGACGGAGTGGGCGAGGGTCTCGGGCGTGGGTCTTGTCATGGCGGTTCAAGCCTTCGGCTGGAGTGGGTGATGCGTTTCTCAGGGTGGAACGCGGGCGTCCCGGCGATGGTCCGACGGCAACAAAAACGGCCCACGTGCAGATGCACGGGGCCAGCGCACTCTCGCTCAGGGAGAGTGCGCTCAGGTAAGTACTCGCAGCGACCGGTTCGACGACATGTGGCTAAGCCTGACGCATCTCACGCGATGAGTCAACTGATCCCACATTTTGGTTAACGGACCTCGGCGTGTCGGCACCCGACGCGCCCCCGACAGCCGGTGCGACCTGCGCAGATCCCTCGTTCGGGGGACGCGGGACGGGCACCGACGCCGGTGGATCTGACCGGAGCCGGGGCAGCAGCGGGGAGGCCGGGCGGACCGGCGCGGGCGGCGGGGCCGGCGGCACCGAGGTGGGCCGGGCGCCGGGCGAGGTGGCCGCCTCCAGCATTGCCTCCAGGTGCTCGGCCGGCACCCCCCAGCCGAAGAGCGCGCCCTGCCCGAACCGGCAGCCGGCGGCCACCACCGCGGCCAACTCCGTGGGGGTGGTCACACCCTCGGCGATCACCTCCAGGCCGAGCTGGTGCCCGAGGCGCATGACGATGTCCACCATCGGGGCGAACGCCGGGCCGTCCCGGCCGACCGGACGGACCGGCTCGTGCTCGGCGACCAGGCTGTGGTCGATCTTGAGGATGTCGATCGGGAGCCGGCGCAGCTGCCCCAGCGAGGAGTAGCCGGCGCCGAAATCGTCCAGCGCGATCCGCACGCCGGTGCGCCGCAGCGCGGCCAGCCGGCGGATCAACTCGTCCAGGTCGGTGGCGACCGCGTGCTCGGTGACCTCCAGCACCAGCCGCTGCGGCGGTACGTGGTGGGCGCGCAGCGCGTCGGCGACCTGGACCACGTACTCCGGGGCGTGCAGCTCGCGGGGCGAGACGTTGACCGAGACCCAGACGTCGTGCCCGTCGGCCAGCCAGCGGGAGAGCTGGTAGCAGGCCTGGTGCAGCACCCAGGCGCCCAGCTTCGAGATCATCCCGCACTCCTCGGCCAGCGGGATGAACTCGTCCGGCCGGACGTTGCCCAGTTCGGGGTGGTGCCAGCGGAGCAGCGCCTCGGCGCCGACCGGCCGGACCGACGGCAGCGAGGCCACCGGCTGGAACGCCAGGCGCAGCTCGTCGCGCTCGATCGCGCCGCGCAGCTCGTGCTCCAGCATGGTGCGCCGGCGCAGCAGTTGGTCGTAGGTGGCGTCGTAGCGCTCGACCCGGTTCTTGCCCCGCTGCTTGGCGTAGCGCAGCGCCAGGTCGGCGTTGCGCAGCAGCAACTCGACGTCGGTCTCCCCGCTGCTGCGGGCCACCCCGATGCTGACCGAGAGGAAGACCGGCCCGTCCGCCTCCTCGTACGGGCGGCCGAGCACCCCGAGCAGCCGCTCGGCGACCGGCCCGGCGTCACTCGCGCCGTGCATCAGCACCGCGAACTCGTCGCCGCCGAGCCGGGCGGCCAGATCGCCCGGGCGCAGGTTGCCGCGCAGCCGCCGGCCGACCTCGGCCAGCACCGCGTCGCCGACGTCGTGCCCACGCATGTCGTTGACGTTCTTGAAGCCGTCCAGGTCCAGCCCGAGCAGGACGCAGGGGACCCGGGTCTCGGCGCAGCGGTGCAGCGCCCGCAGCAGGCCACGCCGGTTGGCCAGGCCGGTGAGCGGGTCGGTGTGCGCCAGCTCACGGAAGTGGGCCTCCCGCTCGGCCAGCCGGTCGGCGTAGTTACGTACGTCGTTGAGCGCGAGATATTGCCGGGCCACCAGGGCGAAGCCCTCGACGCTGCCGGCGACGATGCCCATCGCGTCGAACCGGCCGCCCTGGACCAGGTGGTACATCGCCGACGCGGCCATCGCGAGCATCGGCACGAAGGCGTACTCGCCGTCGCGGCGGATCAGGTCGACGTTCACCTGCCCGGGCAGGTCGACCCGATGCACGGCCAGGGCGATGGCCAGCAGGCCCGCGGCCAGCACCGCGGCGCCGGTGTGCACCATCACCGGACCGCCCTGACAGAGCCCGGCGGAGACGCCCAGTCCGCCGCCGGTCATCCCGGTCAGCCCGGCCCCGAGCAACGCGAGCCGGCCGCGCGGCGGCGCGGCCCGCAGCACCACGATCAGGGTCAGCCCGGCGGTGACCGCCGCGCTCACCGTGGCCAGCCCGATGGGTACGCAGGCGATCGGGGTGGCCGCGCCGAGCAGCCGGGTCGGCGGGCTGAACAGCACCCAGCCGACGAACCAGAGCGCGCTGGCCATGATCAGGCCGTCGAGCAGCAGCCGGGCGGTCGCCGTCCGGGTCGCCGCGGCGCCGGGCAGCCGGAGCAGCGCGGCGCCGAGGGTGAGCGCGCTGAGCGTGCTGCCCACCGACACCAGGGTCGCCCACCCGGTCCGCTGCCCCTGCTCGTGGGCCCAGTGCGGGGTGGCGACCAGCGCGGCGGCCACCCCGACGAGGAGGGTGAGCAGAGCGATGCCGGCGGCCGCGGCGAGCAGCAGGTGGGCCTGCCGGTAGGGCCCGACCCGGCGGCGGGCCGACCCGGCGAGCAGCGCGGTACCGGCGGCGGCGGCGAGCCCGCTCAGCACCGCGACGGTGACCATCCCCGGGGACGACTGCACGACCTCAACTGTGCCGGATGTGAGCACCCCGTGGGGCACCGGGTGTGCATCTGTTGGGACACGGCGCGCGCGGCCGTGGGGTGCTGCGGCGGCGGTGTCAGACTGGTAGTCATGCCTGAGCTGCGGTCGAGGACATCCACCCACGGTCGGACGATGGCCGGCGCCCGGGCCCTGTGGCGGGCCACCGGGATGACCGACGACGACTTCGGCAAGCCGATCGTCGCCATCGCCAACAGTTTCACCCAGTTCGTCCCCGGTCACGTACACCTCAAGGACCTCGGCGGCCTGGTCGCCGACGCGGTGGCGGAGGCCGGCGGGGTGGGCCGGGAGTTCAACACCATCGCCGTGGACGACGGCATCGCCATGGGCCACGGCGGCATGCTCTACTCGCTGCCCAGCCGGGAGCTGATCGCCGACGCGGTGGAGTACATGGTCAACGCGCACTGCGCGGACGCCCTGGTCTGCATCTCCAACTGCGACAAGATCACGCCGGGCATGCTGCTGGCCGCGCTGCGGCTCAACATCCCGACCGTCTTCGTTTCCGGCGGGCCGATGGAGGCCGGCAAGACGGTGGCGATCGAGGGCGTGGTCCACTCCAAGATCGACCTGATCGACGCGATGATCGCCGCGTCGAACGAGTCGGTCACCGAGGACCAGCTCGGCCAGATCGAGCGCTCGGCCTGCCCGACCTGCGGCTCCTGCTCCGGCATGTTCACCGCCAACTCGATGAACTGCCTCACCGAGGCGATCGGCCTGGCGCTGCCCGGCAACGGGTCGACCCTGGCGACCCACGCCGCGCGCCGGTCGCTGTTCGTCGAGGCCGGCCGCACCGCGGTGGCGATCGCCAAGCGCTGGTACGACCAGGACGACGCCTCGGTGCTGCCCCGGTCGATCGCCAGCCGGGCGGCCTTCGAGAACGCCGTCGCGCTCGACGTGGCCATGGGCGGCTCGACCAACACGGTGCTGCACCTGCTCGCCGCCGCCCGCGAGGCGGAGCTGGACTTCGGGGTGGCCGACATCGACGCCATCTCCCGCCGGGTGCCCTGCCTGGCCAAGGTCGCGCCGAACTCGCCGCAGTACCACATGGAGGACGTGCACCGGGCCGGCGGCATCCCCGCCCTCCTCGGCGAGCTGGACCGGGCCGGCCTGCTGCACCGGGACGTGCACGCGGTGCACTCCCCCAGCCTGCAGCAGTGGCTGGCCGACTGGGACGTGCGGGGCGGCTCGGCCACCCCCGAGGCGGTCGAGCTGTTCCACGCCGCCCCCGGCGGGGTGCGCACCACCGAACCGTTCTCCACCACCAACCGCTGGTCGTCGCTGGACACCGACGCGGCCGGCGGGTGCGTGCGGGACCGGGAGCACGCGTACAGCGCCGACGGCGGGCTGGCCATCCTGCACGGCAACCTGGCGCCGGACGGCTGCGTGGTGAAGACCGCCGGGGTGCCCGAGGAGTGCCTGACGTTCCGCGGGCCGGCCAAGGTCTACGAATCGCAGGACGACGCGGTGTCGGCGATCCTGGCCAAGGAGGTCGTCGCCGGGGACGTGGTGGTGATCCGGTACGAGGGCCCGAAGGGCGGGCCGGGCATGCAGGAGATGCTCTACCCGACCTCGTTCCTCAAGGGCCGCGGGCTGGGCCGCTCCTGCGCGCTGCTCACCGACGGCCGGTTCTCCGGCGGCACCTCCGGCCTCTCCATCGGCCACGTCTCCCCGGAGGCGGCCTCCGGCGGCCTGATCGCGCTGGTACGGGAGGGCGACGAGATCGTCATCGACATCCCGGCCCGGTCGATCCACCTCAACGTGCCCGACGAGGTGCTCCAGGCCCGCCGGGTCGCCGAGGAGAAGCGGGACCGGCCGTACACCCCGGCCGACCGGCAGCGGCCGGTGTCCGCGGCGCTGCGCGCGTACGCCTCGATGGCCACCTCGGCCAGCGACGGCGCCTACCGCCGGGTGCCGGAGTAGCAGGAGGGGTCCCCGGTCAACGCCTGCGGCATGGCAGGGGCCCCTTCCGAACGCCGTTCCCGATAGGGTCGCGCGTCGTGGAGACGACGATGAGCTACGCGCGACGGATCCGGCCGGTCATCGACCGGGTGTACGTGGGTGCCCGCTGGGCGGCCCGGGCCCGGATGGAGGCGTTCTACGCGGAGCGGGGCGCGAACCTCGGCGCGGAGAACAGCTTCTACTCCGGGTTGCTGGCCCGGCCGATGCCGGCCGACGCCCTCGCCGACGGGCTGGTCTACACCTCCGGCAGCCTGGACGCCGAGCTGGCCCAGGGCGTGCTGAAGGTGGACGCCGAGGGCACCTGGCACCTGACCGAGCGCGGCCGGGAGCTGGCGCTGTACGCGCAGCGGGCAACCGCCGAGGCCGCCGAGGAGCTCTGGTCCTCCGGACCTCCGATGCTGCCCGGCCTGGCCTCGGTGCCCCGGCTCGCCGAGCTGGTCGGCCGGGTGCTGGCGCACGGGCTGGCCACCGGCGGGCCGGCGTTCCGCGCCATGACCCCGCCGTACGAGCCGGACGACGCCTCGCCGGCGCTGCTGCTCACCACCCGGCTCGGCTCGCTGCGCCACCACCGGGCCGACGCGCACCGGGCGGCGTGGCGGGCCGCCGGGCTGACCGCCGAGCAGATCAAGGCGCTGCCCGACGGGCCGGAACGCGCGGCGATCGAGGCCGACACCGACCGCCGGGACGCGCCCGCGTACGCGGTGCTCACCGAGGACGAGCGGTGGGAGCTGCTCGCCGGCCTGGGCGCGCTGCCCGGCTGAGGCGGCCCGGCGGTCCTCCCGGCCGGCTGCGGCATGTCCCCTCAGACGGCCTCCGGGCCGCGATGCCGGCGGCCGCCGCCGGGTCACCGCGGGGCGGAGGGAAACTCCTCGAACCACGCCTCCACCCGCTCGGCGGTGGCCGGGCGGGCAAGGGCGAAGCCCTGGCCGTAGCGGCAACCGGCGCAGCGGGCCCCGGCCACCTGCGCCTCGGACTCCAGCCCTTCGACCACCACCTCCAGGCCCAGCCGGTCGCCCAGGTTGGCCACCACCTCGATCAGCGGGCGCTGCCCCTCGGTGGCCGGACCGACCAGGTGCGGACCGACCTTGAGCAGGTCGATCGGCAGCCGACGAAGCTGGGCGAGGGAGGCGTGCTCGGCCCGGAAGTCGTCCAACGCGGTCCGCACCCCGAGGGAGCGCAGGCCGGCGAGCCGGGCCACCACGGTGGACAGTTCCGCCCCGACCGCGGGCTCGGCCACCTCCACCACCAGGCGTTCCGGCGGCACGTCGTACGCGGCCAGCGCGGTCGCGGTGCGGGTGACGAAGTCCGGCGCGGCAAGCTCCCGGGGCGTGACGTTGACGGCCATCCACAGCTCCCGGCCCCCGTCGGACCAGGCGGCGAGCTGCCGGCAGGCCCGGTCGAGCACCCACCGCCCCACCTCGCCGACCAGGTCGAGATCCGCCGCGACGGGCAGCAGCTCGTCGGGCAGCACCGTGCCCAGCACCGGGCTGCGCCAGCGCAGCAGCGCCTCGGTGCCCACCGGGTGCCGGTCGGCCAGGGCCAGCACCGGCTGGAAGACCAGATCCAGCTCGCCCCGGGCGATCGCGCCGGGCAGCTCCCGTTCCAGGTCCAGCCGGCGGACCAGCTGCTCCTCGAGGTAGGCGTCGTACCACTCGACCCGGTCGCGGCCGAGCTGCACCGCGCGGCGCCGGGCCAGGTCGGCCTGGCGCAGCGCGTCCTCCGCGTCGCCGCCGGTGGTCTCGGCCAGCCCGACGCTGACCTGGAGCCGGATCGCCCCGGCGGGCCGTGGGTAGGGTGCGGCCAGCGCGGCCAGCAGCCGGGTGCCCAGCGCGTACGCGAGCACCGGCCCGACGTCGGTCAGCACGGCGAACTCGTGATCGGCGAGGCGGGCCACCAGGTCGCTGCTGCCGCAGCCGGCCCGGATCCGGCCGGCGACCTCGACCAGCACCGGCGCCTCCACGGCCCGGCCGTCCGGCGCGTGCAGGTCGATGACCAGCAGCGCGCCACCCGTCCGCCGGGCCATCCCGCGCAGCAGCCCGGCCCGGTCGACCGGGGCCACGGTGGACGCCGGGCCGGCCGGCGGGTCGTCGCCGACCAGGTCGCGCAGTCGCGCCTCGCGGGCGGCCAGCCGGGCGACGCGCCGTCGCTGGTCGGCGGCGGCGAGCAGTTCCCGGAGCACCATCGGCGGGATGACCGCCAGCCCCAGGGCGACCGCGGTGCCGGTGAACTCGCCCACCGTCCACAGGTGATGACCGGCCGCGAGCGCCGCGATGCCGGCCGGCGCGGTCAGCCCCGGCCAGGCGACCGGGAACCCGCCGGTTCGGGGTCGCTCCCCGGCGGCGCTGCGCCGGGCGCCGCTGGCGGTGAGCAGCGCGCCGACCAGCAGCAGGGGCGCGACGCCCAGGACGGCGCGGTCCGGCGCGCGGTAGGCGAGCAGCACCACGAGGAGGGCCAGCCCGGCGAGGGTGGCCGCCGCACCGGCTTGGCAGCGCGCCGCGCCCGGGTGGCGACGCCGGTCCGCCAGCGCGGCCACCAGCAGCACCGCCAGCCCGGTCGCGCCGGCGACGCTCGCGGTACGCGCCACCGAGGGCACCTCGCCGGGCGGCAGCAGCACCCAGCCCGCGAAGACCAGGCTGACGCCGATCCCGAGGACGTCGACGGCCCGCCGGAGCCGCTCGGCCCCGGTGAGCCGGGAGCGGCCGGGGAGCCGGAGCAGGGCCACGGCGTACAGCGGGGCGGCCACCGCGAGGCCGGCCAACGCGACCGGCAGCCGGTGCGCCGGGTCGGTCAGTGGCAGCACGGCGACGGTCAGCCCGGCGGCCAGCACCGCGGCGTCGAGGATGGTGGCGACCCGGCGGGTCAGCGCGGCGCGCCGGGCCTGCCGACCGGTCCGCGCCCCGGCGGAGAAGGCCGGGTCGGGCGCCGCCGGCGGGTTCGGCCCGTGCTGGCCGGCCGGGACCACATCGCCTTCGGCGCGGCGGGTCGGGTCGTCGGCTCCCGGTAGGCCCGGTCCGGCGGGGCGGGTCGGGTCGGGGGCCGGCGGCAGGCCCGGCCCAGCCGCTGTGGGCGGGGCGCCGGCCAGCCAGGCCAGCCGCACGCAGGCCAGCGCCCAGCCGCCCGCGACGGCGAGCGCCACGCCGGACAGGGCCGGGACGAGGCCGGCGGCCCCGGCGAGGACGAACAGCGTGCCGGCGAGCGTCACGACGAGGTCGGCGAGCGGTGGCCGGCGGTGATCACCGGCGGGGTGGGTGACGGGCACGGCGGACGCCTTCGTGAGGGGGACACGGGGCGGGAGCGACTGCGGACGGGCGGGGTCAACGGTGGGCGGCGGCGACGGGCATGACCGAGGCCGGGCGGGAACCGGCACGGCCACGCCGAGAAACGATCCCGGACATCGCTGGTTACGCCATGCCGCACGTGATGCCGCTCACATCTACGCCCCCGGCCACCGGCCTCCCGCCCGGCCGGCACCCGCCCGGCCAGGGGTGCGATCATCGGAGGGTGAGCCGCGCCGACACCATCCGTTTCCGTCACAACCAGGCGATCCTGGTCGCCGCGATCGTCGCGTTCCTCGGCGCGCTACCCCTGGCCACCGCCCGCTGGTGGCTGCTCTGGGTCCTGCTGATCCCGCTGGCGGTCGCGCTCTGGGCCTGGCGGGGCGGCACCGACGCGGACTCCCGCGAGCTGCGGCTGCGGGCGCTCGCCGGGCAGCGGCGGATCCCCTGGGCGCGGGTCGCCGAGCTGACCGCCGACGCGCGGGGCCGGGCGGTCGTCCGGCTCGACGACGGCGAGCTGCTGGTGCTCCCCGCGGTACGCGCCGCCGACCTGCCCCGGCTGATCTCCGCGACCGGGCAAGAGCTGTCCGACACCGCCGGCTGAACCCGACCTCGGCGGGAGCGGCCGGGACGGGCTGAGCCGGCCCGGTCAGTAGCCGTCCACCACCCGGTTCACCAGCGGCTCCCCGGCCACGAACCGGCGCACCTGCTCGCCCACCAGCCGGTACGCGCGCGGCAGCAGGCCGCGGACCGAGCCGGCGACGTGCGGGGTGAGCAGGACGTTCGGCAGCTCCCACAGCGGATGGTCGGCGGGCAGCGGCTCGGGATCGGTGACGTCCAGCGCGGCCCGCAGCCGGCCGGAGGCCAGCTCGGCGACCAGCGCCGGCGTCCGGGCCACCGGGCCGCGGGCGGCGTTGACCAGCAGCGCGCCGTCCGGCATCGCGGCGAGGAACTTCTCGTCGACCAGTCCCCGGGTCTGCTCGGTCAGCGGCACCAGCAGGACCACCACGTCCGCCTCGGGCAGCAGGGCGGGCAACTCGTCCACCCCGTGCACCCCCTCGGCGGGGCGCGGGGTCCGGGCGACCAGGGTGAAGGTCACCTCGAACGGGGCTAGCCGGGCCTGCACCGCGGCCCCGATCGACCCCGCCCCGACGATCAGCACCCGCTTGCCGGCCAGCTCGTCGGTCGGGGCCACCGCGTCGTACGCCCACTCCCGGCGGGCCTGCGCCCGGGCCAGCGGGCCGAAGCCGCGCAGCACCGACAGGATGGCGGTGACCACCCACTCGGCGGTGCTGGTGTCGTGCACGCCGCGGGCGTCGCAGAGCGTCACCCCGTCGGGGATCTGCCCCACCCAGGCGTCCGCCCCGGCGGACAGGAGTTGCACCACCGCCAGGTCGGGCAGCTCGGCCAGGAGCGGGGCGGCGGCCGGACCGGCGGAGAGGAACGGCGGCACCCAGAACCGCACGCCGGCCGGGGAGGACGGGAGCCGGGCGGGGTCCTCCAGCAGCTCCACGGTGACGCCCGGAGGCAGCTCACCGAGGAGGGCGGGACCGGCCCGGTGCGGGATCCAAACCTTCACGATCGCCGACGATAGTCGCCGACGGGCGCGGCCCTGCTCGCGGTGGCCGTCCGCGCGGCCTCAGCCCGGCTACCCTGGGTCGGGTGAGCGCGCCTCCCCCGTACCCCCGCACCGGTCGCCGTCGGGCGGCGCTGGCGGCGTCCTGCGCGGCGCTGCTGCTGGGCACCGCCGGCTGCGCCTTCGGCGAGCCGGATCCCGACCCGGCCGGCCAGCCGCCCAACCTGCCGACCCCGTCGACGACCGCCAGCCCGGGCGGCGCCGGCCAGCAGGTGGTCACGACGGTGCTGGCCAAGGGACTGGCGGTGCCGTGGGCGATCGCGTTCCTGCCCGACGGTGGCGCCCTGGTGACCGAGCGGGACAGCGGCCGGATCCTCCAGGTCGGCCCGGAGTCCGGGCCGGAGGGGATGAACGTCACCGTGGTGCAGAGCGTGCCGGACGTCGCGCCCGGCGGCGAGGGTGGGCTGCTCGGCATCGCCGTCTCCCCGTCGTACGCGAAGGACCGCACGGTCTTCGTCTACTACACCGCCGCGCAGGACAACCGGATCGCGAAGCTGGAGCTCGGCGGGCGGCCCACCCCGATCCTCACCGGCATCCCCAAGGCCGGCAACCACAACGGCGGCGGCCTCGGCCTCGGCCCCGACGGCTACCTCTACGTCAGCACGGGCGACGCCGGGAACACGGCCAACGCGCAGGACCCGAAGAGCCTCGGCGGCAAGATCCTGCGGATCACGCCCGACGGCAAGCCGGCTCCGGGTAACCCCACCGCCGGCTCCCCGGTGTGGTCGCTCGGGCACCGCAACGTCCAGGGCTTCGCCTGGACGCCCGACAAGCGGATGTACGCCATCGAGTTCGGCCAGAACACCTGGGACGAGATCAACCAGATCAACAAGGGCGGCAACTACGGCTGGCCGCAGGTGGAGGGGCGCGGCGACGACAAGCGCTACGTCAACCCGGTCGTGCAGTGGCGGACCGGCGAGGCCTCCTGCTCCGGGCTGGCCGCGGCGGAGCGCCTGCTGGTCACCGCGTGCCTGCGCGGGCAGCGGCTCTGGCTGGTCGAGCTGACCCCGACCGGGACCGTCCTCGGCCAGCCCCGCGAGCTGCTGACCGGCAAGTACGGCCGGCTCCGGGCCGCCGCGGTCGCCCCGGACGGCTCGGTCTGGGTGACCACCTCCAACCGGGACGGCCGGGGCAAGCCGGTCCCGGAGGACGACCGGATACTGCGGCTGGTCTTCGCCGACGGCGGGGCCGGACGCAGCTGACCGGTCACGCCGGCCGGCACCGACCGACAGGTGAGAACGTCCGGGCGTGTTCCGGGTTTACCAAGATCCAGCATTGGGCAGGTCAGAATCTGAGCATGGACGGCCAGGAGAACGAGCAGCGCAGGACCGGGGACGAGGCGGCCCCGGCGATCGGGCGCGCCCGCCGCTGGGCGTCCCGACGGTGGTGGCGGGGACGGCCGAGTGTCCGACTGCGCCAACTCGGCGCGGTGCTGGCCCTGCTCGTGGTCACCCTCACCGGGATCATCGCCGGCACGTACGCCGGTGGGCACGTGGGCACCGACATCGGGCCGTTCCGCGCGCACCTGAGCCTCAGCCCGTCGCTGAGCGGCGGCACCACCATCGACATCCCGCCGCTGGGCGCGTTGAAGCTGGACAGCCACAACGGGCCGACCTACCTGACCGTGGAGCTGGGCGCGCTGGACCAGCGGCGGACCGAGGCGCTGATCGACGACCCGGCGAGCATCAGCCGGGCCAGCCAGTCCGCCGTGGAGGACGTCCGCACCGGCGTGATGCGCCTCGGGTTGAAGACGCTCGCCTCGGCGGTGCTGGCCACCCTGCTGCTGGCCGGGCTGGTCTTCCGGGACGTACGCCGGATGGCCTGGGCCGGGGGCCTGGCGCTGGTGGTCACCGCCGGGAGTCTCGGGCTGGCCGCCGCCACCGTCCGCCCGCAGGCGATCGAGGAGCCGCGCTACGAGGGGCTGCTGGTCAACGCGCCGGCGATCGTCGGTGACGCGCGGCGGATCGCCAACGACTACACCAAGTACGCCGAGCAGCTCCAGCGGCTGGTCGGCAACGTCAGCAAGCTCTACACCACCGTCTCGGCGCTGCCGGTGTACGAGCCGGCCCCCGGCACCACCCGGGTCCTGCACGTGTCCGACATGCATCTCAACCCGACCGGCTGGTCGCTGATCCGGACCATCGTCGAGCAGTTCGGCATCGACGTGGTGATCGACACCGGCGACATCACCGACTGGGGCAGCGAACCGGAGGCGTCCTACGTCGGCTCGATCGGCCTGCTCAAGAAGCCGTACGTCTACATCCGCGGCAACCACGACTCGGCGCGGACCGCCGCGGCCGTGGCCGATCAGCCGAACGCGATCGTGCTCAACAACTCCACGACCACGGTGTCCGGGCTGACCATCGCCGGCATCGGCGACCCGCGGTTCACCCCGGACAAGGAGACCTCACCGGCCGGCAGTGGGCTCACCGCGCAGGTCGCCGACCAGGTGATCGGGGTCGGCGAGCAGCTGGCCACCACGGTGCAGAACTCGCCGACCAAGGTGAACATCGCCCTCGTGCACGACCCGGCCTCGGCCGGGCCGCTCTCCGGCACCTGCCCGCTGGTGCTGGCCGGGCACCTGCACGAACGGCAGGTGCTGAAGCTGCCGCAGTCGCCGGGCAAGGAGCCGACCACGCTGATGGTGGAGGGCTCCACCGGCGGCGCCGGGCTGCGCGGCCTGGAGGGCGAGAAGCCCACCCCGCTGACCATGACGGTGCTCTACTTCGACCAGCAGAAGCTGCTCCAGGCGTACGACGAGATCACCGTGGGCGGCACCGGCCAGTCGCAGGTCAACCTGGCCCGGCACGTGATCAGCGACCCGGCGAAGGGCGACCAGGTGCCGGTGACCCCGACTCCCACCCGGGGCGCTCCGGTGCCGTCCGGTCCGACCCCGGGCAGCCCGACCGCGAGCCCGACCCGCTGAGGCGTCAGCGCAGCGAGAGCGCGGCCAGAGCGGCGTTGACGATGCTGCCCGGCAGCAGGTCGTGCAGCTCGTACAGTTCGTGGACGCTGCCCGACTGGCCGAACTCGTCCACCCCGAGCGGCACCGCCGGGGCACCGAGCGCCGAGCCGAGCCAGGCCATCGCGTGCGAGGCGGCGTCGTGCACGGTCACCACCGGCACCCGGTCGGCGAAGGCCGACCGCAGCGCGCCGGGCACGCTCGGCACGGTCGCCGTCCGGACGCCCTGGCGCAGGGTCCGCTGCCAGGCCCGGTAGAGCCGGTCCAGCGAGGTGACGTCCACGACGTGCGCGGCCACCCCCTCCTCCGCCAGCTCCGCGGCGGCCGCCAGCACCTCCGGCAGCACCGCGCCGGAGGCGGCGAGCTGCACGACCGGGGCGTCGAGCAGCTGGGGGTACGCCTCGTGCGCGTCCACCAGCCGGTACGCCCCGGCGACCACCTGCCGGCGCAGCACCGCGTCGCCGATCCGGGCCCGGGCCGCCTCGAAGGGCGCCTGGTCGATGGGGCGGGTGCTGAGCCGGAAGTAGTACGCCCCGTCCTCGGCGGGCGCGGCGGTGGCGGCGGGTGCGGCTCCCCCGGCGATCTGGCCGAGCGCGTCACAGAGCAGCCAGTCGAGGCTGCCGGCGTACGCGGGCTCGATGAAGGTGACGCCGGGCAGCTCCAACCCCACCGAGGCGGTGATGGTGGACTGGTGGGCGCCGCCCTCCGGGGCGAGGGTGATGCCGGACGGGGTGCCGGCGACCACGAACCGGGAACCCGAGTAGGTGCCGTAGAGGAAGGCGTCCAGGCCGCGCAGCACGAACGGGTCGTAGACCGTGCCGACCGGCAGCAGCGGCTGGCCGGACAGGTCCCAGGACAGGCCGAGCTGGCCGAGCAGCAGGAACAGGTTCATCTCCGAGATGCCCAGCTCGATGTGCTGGCCCGCCGGACTCTCCGTCCAGCGCAGCATCCGGTCCTCGGTCCAGGAGCGCTGCGCGGTGGGGGCGAAGACGCCGGTCTTGTTGATGAACCCGGCCAGGTTCGTCGAGGTGGCCACGTCGGGCGCGGTGGTGACCAGGTAGGGCGCGACGGCGGCCTCCCGGGCCAGGTCGACCAGCACCCGGCCGAAGACCTCCTGGGTGGAGACGGGCTTGTTGGCGCGTACCTTGGTGGTCTCCGGGACGGTGACCCCCAGCGCCCGCTCGCGCGGCGCGCGGGACAGCGCCTCCCGGCGCTCGCCGGCCCGGATGCCGGCCGGGGAGGCCGGGTCGAGGCGGTCCCACTCGGTCTCGCGGGTCAGGCCGTGCGCGGCGCGCAGCGCGTCGACCTGCTCGGTGCTGAGCAGCGCCGAGTGGTTGCGCGGGTTGCCGGCGATCGGCAGCCCCCACCCCTTGACCGTGTATGCGAAGACCACGCTGGGTCGGTCGGTGACCGCGTCGCACTGGGCGTACGCGTCGAGCATCGCCTCGAGGTCGTGCCCGCCGAGGTCGGTGACGAGCGGGCCCAGCTCGTCGTCGGGGATGTCGGCCACGAAGGCGGACACCTCGGCCGGCGCGCCGTCGAGGAACTGCTTGCGCAGGGCCGGCCCGGCCAGCCCGAACAGCGACTGGTACTGCTCGTTCGGCATCAGGTCGATCCAGTCGCGCAGCGCCTCGCCGCCCGGCCGGGCGTACGCCTCGGCGAGCTTGCGGCCGTACTTGACCTCGACGACGTGCCAGCCGGCGGCCTCGAACTGGCCGCGCCACTGGTTGATCCGGATGCCCGGGACGACCCGGTCCAGCGACTGGCGGTTGAAGTCGACCAGCCACATCACGTTGCCCAGCCCGGTGGTGGCCGGGTCGGCGACGGCCTCCCAGATGTTTCCCTCGTCCAGTTCGGCGTCGCCGATCAGCGCGATGAACCGGGAGTGCGGACGGGCGCCGAAGTGCGCGTCGACGTAGCGGCGGGTGACCGCGGCGAACAGCGGCGCGGCGGCGCCCAGGCCGACCGAGCCGGTGGAGAAGTCCACCCCGTCCGGATCCTTGGTCCGCGACGGGTACGACTGCAGCCCGCCGCGCGCCCGCAGCTTCGGCAGGTACGACCGGTCCAGGTTGCCGAGCAGGTACTGGATGGCGTGGAACACCGGCGAGGCGTGCGGCTTGACCGAGACCCGGTCCTCGCCGTCCAGGTGGGCGAACCAGAGCGCGGTCATCGCGGTGACCAGGGAGGCGCTGGAAGCCTGGTGGCCGCCGACCTTCACCCCGTCACCGGTGTTCCGGTCGTGGTTGGCGGCGTCCACGATGCGGGTGGCGAGCCAGAGCACCCGCCGCTGGATCTCGTCGAGGACGTCGAGGTCGTGCTGGTTCACGGTGACTCCATCCGGGCGTCGCCGTTGACGCCCTTCGCGGGGGTGCGCGGGTCGGCGCGCTAGCCGGGGGGATCCGGGAAGGGCCGCCGCCGGATCACGACGGCGACCTTCACGGGGGTGTCAGGCGGGGATCCCCGCTGAGCACCAGGCGTCGGCGGGGCCCATTGGCCTCAGCCCTGGACGCCGAGGCGCGCCAGGATCAGCTCGCGGACGGTCCGGGCGTCCGCCTGGCCGCGGGTGGTCTTCATGACCGCGCCGACCAGGGCGCCGGCCGCGGCGACCTTGCCGCTGCGGACCTTGTCGGCGACCTCCGGGTTGGCGGCGATCGCCTCGTCCACCGCGGCGGTGAGCGCGCCGGTGTCGGAGACGACCTCCAGGTTCCGGTTGGCCATGATCTGGGCCGGCGAGCCCTCGCCGGCCACCACGCCCTCCAGGACGGTACGGGCCAGCTTGTCGGTGAGCTTGCCGGCGTCGACCAGGCCCTGCAGCTCGGCGACCTGCGCCGGGGTGGCCCCGACGTCGGCCAGCTCGACACCGGTCTCGTTGGCCCGCCGGGACAGCTCACCGAGCCACCACTTGCGGGCGGCGGCCGGGGTGGTGCCGGCGGCCACGGTCTGCTCGATCAGTTCGACCGCGCCGGCGTTGAGCACCGACTGCATGTCCAGGTCGGACAGACCCCACTGCTCCTGCAGCCGGCGGCGGTGCAGCCGGGGCAGCTCCGGCAGGGCGGCCTTCAGATCGGCCACCCAGGCCGGGTCCGGCGCGAGCGGAACCAGGTCGGGCTCCGGGAAGTACCGGTAGTCGGTGGCGGTCTCCTTGGACCGGCCCGGCGTGGTGTCGCCGGTGTCCTCGTGGAAGTGCCGGGTCTCCTGGGTGATGCTGCCGCCGGCGTCGAGCACCGTGGCCTGGCGCAGCATCTCCGAGCGGACCGCCCGCTCGACCGAGCGCAGCGAGTTGACGTTCTTGGTCTCGGTGCGGGTGCCCCACTCCTCGCCCGGCTTGTTCAGCGAGGTGTTGACGTCGCAGCGCAGCGAGCCCTCCTCCATCCGGACGTCGGAGACGCCCAGCGAGCGGATCACGTCGCGCAGTTCGGTGACGTACGCCCGGGCCACCTCCGGCGCGAGCGCGCCGGTGCCGGGGATCGGCTTGGTGACGATCTCCACAAGGGGAATGCCGGCGCGGTTGTAGTCGACCAGCGACTCGGTCGCGCCGTGGATCCGGCCGGTGGCACCGCCGACGTGCAGCGTCTTGCCGGTGTCCTCCTCCAGGTGCACCCGCTCGATGCCGATCCGCACGGTCTCGCCGTTGACCTCGACGTCCAGGTAGCCCTCGACGCAGAGCGGCTCGTCGTACTGGCTGATCTGGAAGTTTTTCGGCATGTCCGGGTAGAAGTAGTTCTTCCGGGCAAACCGGCACCACTCGGCAATCGAGCAGTTCAGCGCGAGGCCGATCCGGATCGTCGCCTCGATGGCGGCCTTGTTGGCCACCGGCAGCGAGCCCGGCAGGCCCAGGCAGACCGGGCAGACCCGGGTGTTCGGCTCGCCACCGAAGTCGGTCGGGCAGCCGCAGAACATCTTGGTGTTCGTGCCCAGCTCGACGTGGGTCTCCAGGCCGATCACCGGTTCGTAGCGCGCGACGACCTCGTCGAACGCGGGCAGTGTCGTCGTCATCTGAGCTCCAGGCGCGATCCGGACGGAACCGGTCCAGCCTAGTCGGGCCGGCGGCGGTCACCTCGTCCGGGTTTCCACCCAGGCCGGTACGTGTCCGGTCCGGCCGGGGCGCCCGCCCGAGGTGCGGTCCCCGGGCGGGCCCCGAGGTCAGCGCTCCTCGACCAACCCGAGGTACATCACCTGCGGGTCGACCGGATTGAAGGCGAGGCCGGCGATGCCGTCGTGGGAGTTGTGCTGCGAGGTCAACCGGCCGGTCGACGCGTCGTACCGGTAGAGATCGGTGCCGTAGCCACCGAACCACGTGCCGTACTCGAAGTACAGCACGTCCGGGTCCACCGGGCTCGGCCACAACGGGGTGCCGTTGACCAGGGTCGCCTGGACGCCGTCGAGCACCGACACGAAGCTGCGACCCCCGTCGGTCGAGCGCCAGATGTGCCGCGCGGAGTTGTCGTTCTGGCTGAGGTCGTAGCCCTCCAGCCACACCGTCCGCGGATCCACCGGCGAGAAGGCGACGGAGAAGCCGTTCGCCTGCGGGGTGGCGCCGACCCCGGCCGACCGGGTCCAGGTGCGGCCGCCGTCGAACGTCACGTAGCTGCCGTGGCCCATGGTGCCCACGATGAGATGATCGCGGTCGGCGGGATCGACGGCCGCCTGGTAGACGAACTCGTCCTGGCCGGCCGGCACCCCGACGGCGGCCCAGGTGGCACCGCCGTCCTGGGAGTCGAAGACCTGCCCGGCCTTGCTGACCGCCCGCACGTCCCGCGCGTCGGTCCGGTCCACCGCCAGTCCGACCACGCCGTCGCCCGGGACCGGTCCGGCTACCTCGGCGACCTGGTCGCCCTGCACCCGGTAGATCGGCTGGTCGTTCACGCCGTAGGCGTAGGCGTTCCCGTCCGGCCCGGCGGCGAGATAGTACGCCGCCAGGCTCAGCCCGGTGTCGGCGATCTGCTGCCAGGTGCAGCCGGCGTCGGTGGACCGCTGGATCGCCGTCTTCGAGATGGCCACCAGCGTGTTCGGCGTGCTCAGGGCGACGAGCCTCGGGTAGGCGACCGGGGTGAGGGGGGTCGTGGTGCGGGCCAGGACGCCACCGTCGTTACGCGTGAAGGTGACCGAGCCGTCGCCCTGCACCACGCCGCACTGCGGGCGGTGCCACCCGTCGGCAGCGGCGGCGGGCGCCGCGGTGGCGAGGTTGACGGCACCGGCGGCCGTGACGGCCAGCGCGAGTACACCGCTGAGTCGGGAGAAGATCATGAAGCATGTCTAGACGTGGACATGCACCGATCGCCACAGTTTCGGGTGTCCGAGCCCGGTCATGGCCGGTGTCGGACACCTGCGAGGCGGGAAGGGGCTCGGATGTTCGAGTCGTTGGGTCTGACCCCGGTGGAGGAATCGGTCTACCTGGCCCTCCTGCACCGACGGCAGTCGAGCGTACCGGAGCTGGCCCGGCAGGTCGGGGAGAGCGTCCGGGTGGTCCGCGCGGCCACCGAACGCCTGGAGGAACTCGGCTTCGTCAGCCGGCTGGTCGGTGCCGGCACCCGGCTGCTGCCGACCCGCCCGGACGTCGCGGTGAACGCCCTGGTCGTGCGGCGCACCGAGGAGTTCACCCAGGTACGCCGAGCCGCCGAACGGATGGCGGAGGAGTTTCCGCAGGAGCTGCCGACCAGGCCGGACGAGTTGCTGGAGATCGTCACCGGCCGGGCTGCCGTCGAGGCCCAGTTCGTCCAGCTCACCTACGGCGTGACGAAGGAGCTGCTGGTCCTGGATCGCCCGCCGTACGCCCAGGAGGTGGCGTCGGCGAACGTGTCCGAGAACGAGCTGCTCGGCCGGGACGCCAGCGTGCGGGGCATCTACGCCCCCGAGGCCTTCGAGCTGCCCGGCGCCTACGAGCAGGCGATGGCGGCCGTGGCGGCCGGGGAACAGGCGCGGGTGCACACGGACGTGCCGCTGAAGCTGGCGATCGGCGACCGCTCGGTGGCGCTGCTGCCGCTGGCCAGCGAGCGGGCCATGGACGCCGCGCTGGTGATCCGCGCGCCCATGGTCGTGTCGGCGCTGGTGAAGCTCTTCGAACTGCTCTGGGTGCAGGCCACGCCACTGCCCGCCTGGGACCCGGAGCAGCCCGCGACGGGAGCCGACGAGCCGGATCTGCGGCTGCTGGGCCTGCTCGCCACCGGGCTCAAGGACGAAGCCATCGCCCGCGAACTCGGCGTGAGCGTACGCACCCTGGGACGCCGCTCGTCCGCCCTGCTGGCCGCGCTCGGCGCCCGTACCCGCTTTCAGGCCGGGCTGCAGGCCGGGCGGCAGGGCCTGGCCTGACCCCGGCGCCGCCCACCGCCACGGCCCCTGCTGGTCGCGGATGTGGGGCGGTGCCGGACGCCGTCGGACGACCGGGCCGGGTCGGCGGATGCGCCGACCGGCGCGATCAAGGAACGACGGCCGTCCGGCCTGTCCCGCCTCGGTCGGGCGTCACCCGCGGGTCAGGGATCGCCGGCGGCGCTCGTAGGCGAGGAGGAGGAGCATCCCACCGACGGCGATCACCGCGACGCCCAGCAACAACATGGTTCGCGTGTCGGATCCGGTGACCGGGAGCCCGGGCCCGGCCGTGGCCGACGGCGATGGCGAGGACGGCGATGCCGATGACGTGGGCGTCGGGGACGGCGAGGACGGCGCGGCGTCGATGACGAGGGTGACCTCGTCGGTGGCGCTCGACGCGGTGCCGGTCGCCTTCACCGTGAAGGTGAAGCTGCCCTCGGCCTCGGGGGTGCCGCTGAGCCCGCCGTCCGGAGCGAGGGTCAGCCCGTCGGGCAGGTCGCCGGCGGTCACGCTGAACTTGATGTTGGAGTCACCGGTGGCGGTGAACCGGAACGAGTACCCCTCGCCCACCGTGCCTCGGTGCGGTTCGCCCGAGGTGATGGTGGTGGCCGGATCGGCGATCACGACGGTGATGTCCTGGTCGGCGTAGAAGCCGTGCGTGTCGGTCATCCGGACGCCGAACGAGTAACTGCCCGGCGTGGTCGGCGTACCCGAGAACACCCCCGACGACGACAACGCCATCCCCGCCGGCAACGAACCCGACCGCAGCGAAAGGCTGTACGGGTCGGCGCCACCCGAGGCGGTGAACGTGTGCGGCGGATACGCCTGCCCGGTGTACCAGGGTGAGGTGGGGGTGCCCGAGGTGATGGTGATGGTCGGTGCGACCACCACGACGGTCACGTCCTGGTCGGCGTAGAAGCCGTGCGTGTCGGTCATCCGGACGCCGAACGAGTAACTGCCCGGCGTGGTCGGCGTACCGGAGAACACCCCCGACGACGACAACGCCATCCCCGCCGGCAACGAACCCGACCGCAGCGACAGAGTGTACGGTCCAGCGCCACCCGAGGCGGTGAACGTGTGCGCCGGATACGGCTCATAGGCGGTGACCGGCGAGGTGGGGGCGCCCGAGGTGATGGTGATGGTCGGTGCGACCACCACGACGGTCACGTCCTGGTCGGCGAAGAAGCCGTCCGTGTCGGTCATCCGGACGCCGAACGAGTAACTGCCCGGCGTGGTCGGCGTACCCGAAAACACCCCCGACGACGACAACGCCATCCCCGCCGGCAACGAACCCGACCGCAGCGAAAGGGTGTACGGCGCGGTTCCGCCCGACGCGGTGAACGTGTGCGGCGGATACGACTCGTACGCGGCGACCGGGGACGCCGGCGGACCGGAGGTGATGGTGATTGTCGCGGCAGCCGCCGGTTGTGCCGTGCCGAGCAGCACCAGCAGGAGTGCCGACACGATCATTATCGGTCGCAGCGTCTTCATCGCCCGTCCAGGATTCGATCAAGGTAAGCCGGGATTCGCGTTCACCAGCGCGAAGCGACCTTATCCAATCAGGACAGGCAGGAAGGCGTAATGGACCGAACGGTGACCGCGTGTTGCCGATCGGTGTTGCCTTCGCGCCCGTTTCCGGACGTGACCGCGCCCCTCGCGGGGCAGCCTGTCGGCCGCCCCGCGAGCGGGTCACAGGGCCGGCGCGGCGAACGTGCCGACCGTGGACTCCAGCGCGGCGGCCACCCGGTACATCCGGTCGTCGGCCATCGTCGGGGCCATGATCTGCAGACCCACCGGAAGCCCCTCGGAGAGGCCGCACGGGACCGAGATGGCCGGCCCGCCGTACAGGTTGGTCGGGATGGTGAACAGGTCCGCCAGGTACATCTGGTACGGGTCGGAGGTACGCGCCCCGATCGGGAAGGCCACGAACGGGGTGGTCGGCGAGATCAGCGCGTCCACCTGCTCGAACGCCGCGGTGAAGTCCCGGGTGATCAGGGTGCGGACCTTCTGCGCCTGCCCGTAGTAGGCGTCGTAGTAGCCCGAGGAGAGCGCGTACGTGCCGATCATGATGCGGCGCTTGACCTCCGGGCCGAAGCCGGTCTCGCGGGTCAGCGACATGACCTCCTCCAGCGACCGGTTGCCGTCGTCGCCGACCCGCAGGCCGAACCGGACGCCGTCGAACCGGGCCAGGTTGGAGGAGCACTCGCTCGGCGCGATCAGGTAGTAGGCCGGCAGGGCGTACTTGAAGTGCGGGCAGGAGACCTCGACGATCTCGGCGCCCAGCTTCGCCAGCGCCTCCACCGACTCGCGGAACGCGGCCATCACGCCCGGTTCGGCGCCCTCGCCGGTGAACTCGGTGACCACACCGAGTTTCACGCCGGTCAGGTCGCCGGTCGCGCCGAGCTTCGCCGCACCCACCACGTCCGGCACGGGGGCCGGGATGGAGGTGGAGTCGCGCGGGTCGTGCCCGCCGATCACCTGGTGCAGCAGTGCGGCGTCCAGCACCGTACGGGCGCACGGACCGGGCGTGTCCAGCGACGAGGAGAACGCGACCAGGCCGTACCGGGAGGTGCCGCCGTAGGTGGGCTTGGCGCCGACCGTGCCGGTGACCGCACCGGGCTGGCGGATCGAGCCGCCGGTGTCCGAGCCGATCGCCAGCGGCGCCTCGAACGCGGCCAGCGCGGCGGCGCTGCCGCCACCCGAGCCGCCCGGGATCCGGGTCAGGTCCCAGGGGTTGTGGGTCGGACCGTAGGCCGAGTATTCGGTGGAGGAGCCCATGGCGAACTCGTCCATGTTGGTCTTGCCGAGCATCACCGTGCCCGCGTCGCGCAGCCGCTGCACGATCGTCGAGTCGTACGGCGGGCGCCAGCCCTCGAGGATCTTCGACCCGACCGTGGTCGGCACACCCTTGGTGGTGAGCACGTCCTTCACGGCGACCGGCACGCCGGCCAGCGGGCCCAGCTCCGCGCCGGCGGCCCGGCGCTCGTCGACGGTGCGGGCGGCCGCCAGCGCGCCCTCGGTGTCGACATGCAGGAAGGCGTGGACCTGGTCCTCCACGGCGGCGATCCGGTCCAGGTGGGCCTGGGTCACCTCGACGGCGGAGGTCTTCCCGCTCGCCACGAGCCCCGCGATCTCCGTCGCGGTCAGCCTGGTCAGGTCACTCATGCCGCCACTCCGCTTCGCTGCGTGCCGCCATGAGGCACCACCATGCTGATCCTGATGATTCGCTCGCTGCGCTCGCTCATGAAGCCACATCCTCATCCAGGATCCGCGGGACGCGGAACCGCTGCTCCTCGGCGTCGGGCGCACCCGACAACGCCTCCTGCGGGGTCAGGCACGGCGCCACCACGTCCTCGCGGAGGACGTTGGTCAGCGGCACCGAGTGGGAGGTCGGCGGGATGTCCGCCGCGGCGACCTCGCCGACCTGGGCGACCGACTGGAGGATCACGTCCAGCTGACCGGCGAAGGTGTCCAGCTCCTCCTCGGTGACGGCGAGCCGCGACAGTCGCGCGAGGTGCGCGACCTCCTCGCGGGAGATGGCGGCCATCGGGTGCCCCCTTCGTGGCTGTGCTGCTGCGTCTTCGGTGTGCCGGCCGCGCGTTCGTCGGTGGCGATGACGCGCGGTGACCGGAGCGAGTCTATTGTCCTGTGGTCGCGTCAGCGCCTCCGACTCCCCCTCCCGGCCCCGTCACCGGGCCGGTCGGCGCGGCCCCTCCGCTTCCGCGGCCGACACCGGGTGGACCGGGCGGTAGCGGGACAGCCAGGTGACCAGCTCCTCGGCCGGCATCGGCCGGGCGTAGAACCAGCCCTGGGCCACGTCGCAGCCGGCGGCGTGCAGCAGCCGCCAGGTGCGCTCGTCCTCCACGCCCTCGGCCACCACGCGCAGCCCGAGCGCCCCGGCCAGCTCGATCATCGACCGGACGATCGCCGCGTCGTCCGGGTCCTCCGCCATCCCGAGGACGAACGACCGGTCCACCTTCACCTCGGACAGCGGCAGCCGGCGCAGGTGCTGCAACGACGAGTACCCGGTGCCGAAGTCGTCCAGCGCGATGCCGACGCCGATGCGGTGCAGCTGGGAGATGCTGGCCAGCACCCGCCGCGGGTCGGCCATCAGGGCGCCCTCGGTGATCTCCACCTGGAGCCGGTCCGGCGGCACGCCGTACCGGGCCAGCCGGTCGGCGATCTGCTCGGCGATCTCGCCGGTGTGCAGGTCACGGACGCTGACGTTGAGCGCGGCGCGCAGCGTGAGGCCGGCCGCCGACCACTTCGCCAGCTGCTCCGTCACGTCGTCCACCACCCGGCGGGTGAGCAGCCGCATCACCGCGCTCTGCTCGGCGACCTGGATCAGCTCCCCCGGGTCGACCATGCCGCGGCGCGGGTGTCGCCAGCGCAGCAGCGCCTCGACCCCGACGACCTCGCCGGTCGCGATGGCGATCTGCGGCTGGTAGTACATGGTGATCTCGCCCGGATCCCCGGCCGGGTCGTCCCCGCCGCCGACCTTCCTGACCGGGCCCTCGCCGAGCGCCTCCGGGAACCGGTCACCGGCGGCGCCCACCGACGCGTTGGTGCCGACCGTGCGGGCGGCCCGGCGGCGGATCGGATCGGCGTTCGTGACGATCCGGTTGATCAGCTCGTCGTCGTGCCGCAGGTCGACCCGGGCCGGTCGGCGGCGCAGCCGCCACCGCCCCGACCCCTGGCCCGGCCGGGCAGCGACGCCGCGCCGGCCGCCGTTGCGGGCTACGTCGTCGGCCCGAGCCGGGGCGGGCAGGCCGGGCGCGGTGGCGAGGGCGGCGCCGTCGCCCCCGCGTACGCCGGGCGGTGCCGCGACGGGCGAGGTCGGCGTGCTCTCCAGCACCCGGCGCAGGTCGGCCAGGAGGCCGAGCCGTTCCGCCGAGTTGTGGTCGGACTCGGCCGCGTAGACGGCGACGGTGTCGTTGCGGTGCTTGGCGTCGTACATGGCCACGTCGGCGTGGCGCATCAGGGTGGCGAAGTCCTCGCCGTGCTCCGGGAACATCGCGACGCCGATCGAGCCGCCCACGTCCAGCGGCAGCCCGTCCAACGGGACCGGCTCGGCGAGCGCGGCGACCACCCGGTCGGCCAGTTCCCGGGCCTGGTCGGCACCGGTGAGCCGGGGTACGACGATGGCGAACTCGTCGCCGCCGAGGCGGGCCACCAGCTGATCCTCGTCCACCACGTCGGTCAGCCGGGCGCTCACCTCGACCAGCAGCCGGTCCCCCACCGCGTGCCCGAGGGCGTCGTTGACGTGCTTGAACCGGTCCAGGTCGAGCAGCAGCAGGGCGAGGTGGGCGTCCGGCTCGCTCCGGGCGGCCCGCTCGGCGTGCAGGTGCACCTGCTCGGCCACCTCGGCCAGCAGCGCCTTGCGGTTGGGCAGCCCGGTGAGCGGGTCGAGGGCGGCCAGTTGCTCCTGCTCGGCGGAGAGCCGGGCCATCCGGTAGACGGCGAAGAGCGGCACCAGCACCAGCGGGATCAACGCGGCGCTGGCCCGGGCGGCGGCGACCAGCACCGGGGCGAGCAGCAGCAGCGACCCGGTGGAGAGCAGCTCGTAGGCCAGGCCGAGGCGGACCCGGGGCCACCAGCGGGCGCCGAAACGCAGCCGGATCGCGAAGGTGACCAGGCCGTAGTTGACCGCGAACCAGGCCGCGGCGGCACCGCCCACCGCCGCGACGTCCGCCCAGTGCAGCCGCCCGCTGTCAAAGAGGTCGCCGGCACCGAGCCGGGTGACCAGGTACGCGGCGCCGAGCGCGCAGGCGTACTGGGCGGCGTTGAAGCCGGTCCGCCAGAGGGCGTACCCGAGCCGCCAGCCGGAGACGGCCACCGCCACGGCCTGCACGGCGACGGCCGGGCCGAGCCCCCAGCCGAGCAGGATCGCGAAGGTGAAGCAGGTCGACGGGAAGACCGCCGAGGTCCGGCGCCGGCCGGGCGGGACGAACGGGCGGGCGTCACAGGCAACGGCGAGCGCTGCCATGGTCCAGAAGGCCGGCGGCATGTCCGACAGCCGCTCCGGCAGCCCGGCCAGCGGTCCGGCCGACACGAGCACGGCCAGCACCCCGACCACGGCGACGAAACCGAAGAACGGCGTACCCCGCCCGGGCGGCACGGAGTTACGCGGGTCGCCGGTCTCCATCGCACCTCCCGGGAACGGCCCTCGGGCGTGCGCCGTCACACGCCGTACGCCAATGAAACGCCCTCAGGCCCGGATTCCCGCCACGACAGTCACGAATCGGTCGTAGTCGTAATTAACTTGGTATCCGCGCCTCGGCCCCGGGGAGATCCATTTCGAGTCCGCCCTCACTCCTCGACGCGGGCCACCGCCCGGGCCGCGTCCGGGCCGGACTCCAGCAGCACCCGGAACCCCTCCTCGTCGAGGATCGGCAGCTTGAGGCTGGCCGCCTTGTCGGCCTTGGACCCCGGGTTCTCCCCCACCACGACGAAGCCGGTCTTCTTGGAGACCGAGCCGGTGACCTTGCCGCCCCGGCTCTGGATCGCCTCGGACGCCTGATCGCGGCTGAACCCGGCCAGGGTGCCGGTCACCACCACGGTCACCCCTTCGAGGGGGCGCGGCCCCTCCTCGCCGGCCTCCTCGGCCATCCGCACGCCGGCCTCGGCCCACTTGCGCACCACCTCGCGGTGCCAGTCGACGGCGAACCACTCCTTGATGCTCGCGGCAATGGTCGGGCCGACCCCGTCCACCGAGGACAGCTCCTCCTCGCTGGCCGCTTCGATCGCCGGGACGGACCGGAAGTGCCGCGCGAGGGCCTGCGCCGCGGTCGGGCCGACGTGCCGGATGGAGAGCGCGACCAGCACCCGCCACAGGTCCCGCTCCTTGGTCACGGCCAGGCTCTCCAGCAGCTTGCTGGCGTTGCTGCCCAGGGTGCCGTCCTTGTTGACGAAGAACGGAGAGCGGGCCAGCTGCTCGGCGTCCAGCTGGAACAGGTCGCCCTCGTTGGTGATGATCTGCGCGTCGAGCAGCGCGGCGGCGCTCTTCTCGCCGAGCACCTCGATGTCGAGCACCTTGCGGTCGGCCAGGTAGACGACCCGTCCGCGAATCTGGCCCGGGCAGGTACGCGCGTTGGGGCAGCGGATGTCGACGTCACCCTCCTTGGCTGGCGCGAGCGGGGTGTCGCAGGCCGGGCACGTGGTGGGCATGACGAACGGGCGGGCGTCGGCGGGGCGCAGGTCGACCACCGGGCCGAGCACCTCGGGGATGACGTCGCCGGCCTTGCGCAGCACCACGGTGTCGCCGATCAGCACGCCCTTGCGCTCGACCTCGCGGGCGTTGTGCAGGGTGGCGTACGCGACGGTGGAGCCGGCCACCTTGACCGGCTGGAGGACGGCCCGGGGCGTCACCCGGCCGGTCCGCCCGACCTCGACGTCGATGTCGAGCAGCTTGGTGTTGACCTCCTCCGGCGGATACTTGAAGGCGATCGCCCAGCGTGGCGCGCGGCTGGTCGAGCCGAGCCGCCCCTGGATGGAGACCGGGTCGACCTTCACCACCACGCCGTCGATCTCGTGCTCGACGTCGTGCCGGTGCTCGGCGTAATAGGCGATGTACTCGGCCACTCCGGCGAGGTCGGGCACCACCCGCCAGCGGTCGCTGGTGGGCAGCCCCCATGCCTTGAGCGCCGCGTACGACTCGGACTGCGCCGTCGGCTGGAAGCCGTCCCGGGCGCCGATGCCGTGCACCACCAGGCGCAGCGGGCGGGAGGCGGTGATCCGGGGGTCCTTCTGGCGCAGGCTGCCCGCGGCGGCGTTGCGCGGGTTGGCGAACGGGGCCTTGCCCTGCTCGACCAGGCCGGCGTTGAGGTCGGCGAACGCGGCGACCGGGAAGTAGATCTCGCCGCGCACCTCCAGGAGGTCGGGCACGTCCGGGAAGTCGTCGGACGGGGTCAGCCGGGCCGGCACGTCCCGGATGCTGCGCACGTTGGCGGTGACGTCCTCGCCGGTGCGACCGTCGCCCCGGGTGGCGGCCCGGACCAGTCGGCCCTTCTCGTAGGTCAGGTTGATGGCCAGGCCGTCGACCTTGAGCTCACAGAGGTAGGGCGCCGGGCCGCCGGCGTCCCGCTCGACCCGCTCGGCCCAGGCGGCCAACTCCTCGTCGGCGAAGGCGTTGTCCAGCGAGAGCATCCGCTGGGCGTGGGTGACCGGGGTGAAGTCGGTGGAGAAGGTCCCGCCGACCCGCTGGGTCGGCGAGTCGGGGGTGCGCAGCGCCGGGTACTCCTCCTCCAGCGCCTCAAGCTCGCGCAGCAGCTTGTCGAAGTCCGCGTCCGGGATGGTCGGCGCGTCGAGCACGTAGTAGCGGTATTGGTGCTCGGTGAGCTCCTGGCTCAGCGTGGCGTGCCGCTCCCGGGCCCCCGGGGTCGGCTCGGCGCCCGCCGCCGCCTCCTGGGCGGGGCTGACCGTCTGGGGAACCGCGTCCTCGGACACGCTGCCGCTCTCGGACACCCTCGTCGACCTCCCGTGATCGTGTGACCTCCGCACCGTAGCGGGCAGGGCTGACAACCGTCCTCCCACCCGCCCTGACCAGGCACGCGACACCAGCATGCGCCGAGCCCTCGGCCCCGACCACCCGCCGGTGCACCTGCCAGGGGCGGCTTGGTCAGTCGCGGGGGGTGGCGAGGGTGGTGAGCTGGTCGGCGTACTCGATGCGGGTGGACCAGTCGGCGGGCCACGCGGACATGCCATGGGCGGCGCCGAGGAAGGCGCCGGCGAGCGCGGCGATGGAGTCGGAGTCGCCGGCGGTGGTGGCCGCCCGGGCCAGCGCGCCGACCGGGTCGTCGGCGTGCCGCAGCGCGCAGAGCAGCGCCGTCGCCAGGGCCTCCTCGGCGATCCAACCCTCCCCGGTGAGCCGGCACGGGTCGCCGCCGTCGTCCGGGCGGGCCAGCGCCGTGTCGAGCCGGCCGAGTACCCGCAGGCACTCGTCCCACCCCCGGGCGATGAACTCCTCTGGCGTCGCCTCGCCGGGGCGCTGCCACAGGTCGCCGAGCCAGTCGGCGCGGTAGACCGTCCGCTGCTCCCGGGCCCGGGCGGCGAGCAGGTCGGGCAGGTCGGCGAGCGCGGCGCCGTCGCGCAGCAGCCGGACCGCGTACGCGGTCAGCTCGCTGGCCGCCAGGCCGGTCGGGTGCCCGTGGGTCAGGCCGGCTTGAAGCTGGGCCAGCCCGGCGAGCGTGTCGAGGTCGACGTCGAGCAGCCCGACCGGGGTGACCCGCATGTTCGCCCCGCAGCCCTTCGAGCCGGCGACCGTCGCCTGCTGCCAGCGGACGCCCCGGTCCAGCTCGGCGCAGGCCCGCAGGCAGGTCATCCCCGGCGCGCGGTTGTTGTCCGGGCTGACCGCCCAGGCGAGGAACCGCTGCCGCAGCAGCGGCTCGACCACCTCCGGCGTGTACGCGGGCGCGTCGTGCAGCGCCCAGGCCACCGCGAGCGCCATCTGGGTGTCGTCGGTGACCAGCGCCGGGTCGCCGGTCAGCTCCCGCGGGCCGGCCGGGCCGTAGCGGCGGACGATCTCGGCGACGGTCAGGAACTCGGTGGGCCGGCCCAGGGCGTCGCCGTAGGCGAGACCGAACAGCGAACCGGAGGCGCGGCGCGGCGAAGAGTCGATCACGGTGGCGATCATGCACCGCCGCCGCAAGCCGCGCCGCGCGCGGTCAGTCCCAGCAGAGGCAGAACGGATGCCCGGCCGGGTCGGCGTAGACCCGGAAGCCCTCACCCTCGCCGGGCAGCCGCCGCGCGCCCAGGGCCAGCGCCGCCTTCTCCGCGGTCTCGATGTCGTCCACCGTCACGTCGAGGTGGAACTGCTGCGGCCGGTCCGGGTCGGGCCAGTCCGGCGCGCGCAGGCCGGGCGCCTGCTGGAAGGCGATCCGCGGCTGGTGCCCCGGCGGACCGCCGAGCACCACCCATTCGTCGCCGTCGGAGTTGTCCTCGATCAGCAGGAGGCCGAGCAGCTCCGCGTAGAAGCCGGCCAGCGCGCGCGGATCGGGGCAGTCGATCACCACGGAACGCAGCTGTCCAATCATGCCGGTCATCCTGCCCGGTAGGTGCGACAGGAAACCTCAGTCCTCGGCCAGCCGTCGGCCGGCGTCCCGGCACGCCGCGAGGACCGCCCGGGCGTACGCCGGGGTGGCCCCGGCCAGGCCGCAGGCGGGGGTGACCACCACCTGCTCGGCGAGCCGGCGGCGGGGGAAGCCGAGTTGGTCCCAGACCCGGCGTACCCGGTCGGCGACCTGGGCCGAGGTGGGGGCGCGACCGCCGGGCGGCGGCAGCGCGGGCGCGGCGCCGGCCAGCAGCCCGAGCCCGGCGTCGATCGCCTCGCCGAGCGGGTCCAGGTCGGTGACCAGTCCGAGGTCGAGGGCGACGCCGGCGGCCCCGGCGGTCCGGATCAGCTCCAGCGGCACGTCGGGCGCGCAGCAGTGCACCAGGGTCGGCACCCCGGTCGCCTCGATCAGGTCGCGCAGCAGCGCCCTGGCGACCTCCGGTTCCACTGCACGGTAGGTGCCGAAGCCGCTCTCGGTGGGCACCCGGCCGGCCAGTACCGCCGGCAGGGACGGCTCGTCGAGCTGGAGCAGCACCGACGCCCGGGGCAGCCGGCGGGCCACCGCCTCGACGTGCCCGCGCAGCCCCTCGGCGAGCGAGCCGGCGAGGTCCCGCACCGCGCCCGGGTCGCGGATCATCCGGCCGCCGATCGGCAGTTCCACCGACGCGGCCAGGGTGAACGGGCCGGCCGCCTGGAGCTTGACCGGGCCGGCGTACTCCTCGGCCTGCTCGGCGAGCTGGTCGAGGTCGCGCTCCATCAGGTCGCGGGCGCGACGCAGGTCCTTGCCGGGGCGCGGCGCGACCCGCCAGCGGGCCGCGAACAGCTCGACCGGCAGCTCGACGAGCAGCCCGGCGGTCCGGCCGATCAGGTCGGCACCGGGACCCCGGGCGGGCAGCTCCGGCAGGTGCGGCAGGGCGGGCAGCTCGCCGAGCACGATGCGTTGCGCCTCGGCGATGTCGGTGCCGGGCAGCGAACCGATGCCGGTCGCCGCCCCGGCGGGCCAGGGCCATGGCTGATCATTCACCGCCGCAGACTATCCGCTGCCCGGCCCGCTTCCGGCGGGGACGCCGGGCTGCGGCCGCCCAATGCCCATCGCGGAACGCCGAAACGCGCACCGACCGCGAGAGCTTGAGCGGGAGCAGCGGAGGATCAGCCGGTGATGGTGGCGGAGCCGAGCACCACGTCCCCGGCCGGGTCCGGCCGGTATGCCACCACGGCCTGCCCGGCGGCGACCCCGCGTACCGGGCGCCGCAGCTCGGCGTGCAGCCCGTCGGCGTCCAGCGACACGGTCGCCGGCACCACGTCGCCGTGGGCCCGCAACTGCACCTCGCACTCGACCGGGCCGGCGGGCCGCTCGCCACCGGTCCACACCGGGCGGGTGGCCCGCACCTGGGAGACCTCCAGCGCCTCGGCCGGGCCGACCGTCACGGTGTTGGTCTTCGGGGTGATGGAGAGCACGTAGCGGGGGCGGCCGTCCGGGGCGGGCCGGTCCAGGTGCAGGCCGCGCCGCTGCCCGACGGTGTACTGGTAGGCGCCGGTGTGGCTGCCCACCACCGCGCCGGTGAGCGCGTCGACCACCTCGCCGGGGGCCTCGCCGAGCCGCTCGGCCAGGAAGCCCCGGGTGTCGCCGTCGGCGATGAAGCAGATGTCGTGCGAGTCCGGCTTGTCGGCCACCGCGAGGCCGCGCCGGGCGGCCTCCGCGCGTACCTCGGCCTTGGTGGAGTCGCCGAGCGGGAAGATCGACCGGTCGAGCTGCGCGCGGGTCAGCACCGCGAGGACGTACGACTGGTCCTTGGCCAGGTCGACGCTGCGCCGCAGTAGACCGTCCGGGCCGAGCCGGGCGTGGTGGCCGGTCACCACCGCGTCGAAGCCGAGCGCCACCGCCCGGTCCAGCACCGCGGCGAACTTGATCTTCTCGTTGCAGCGCAGGCACGGGTTCGGGGTACGGCCGGCCGCGTACTCGGCGACGAAGTCGTCCACCACGTCCTCGTGGAAGCGGTCGGCCAGGTCCCAGACGTAGAACGGGATGCCGAGCACGTCGGCGGCGCGACGGGCGTCCCGGGAGTCCTCGAGGGTGCAGCAGCCCCGGGCGCCGGTGCGGTAGGTCTGCGGGTTGCGGGCCAGCGCCAGGTGCACCCCGGTCACGTCGTGCCCGGCCTCCACCGCGCGCGCCGCCGCCACGGCGGAGTCCACCCCGCCCGACATCGCCGCCAGAACCCTCACCGGCTCACTCCCCTCGTCCTCACCGAGGGTATCCGGGTCAGCGGGGGGTGCGGAGAGCGGCCGCGCGGCGGGCCCGCTCCACGGCGGCCGGCAGCGCGGCGATCAGCGCGTCGACCTCCGCGCGGGTGCTGGTGTGGCCGAGGGTGAACCGCAGCGACGAACGGGCCCGGTCGTCGTCGGCGCCCATGGCCAGCAGCACGTGCGAGGGCTGGGCTACCCCGGCCGAGCAGGCCGAGCCGGTCGAGCAGGCGATGCCCTGGGCGTCGAGGAGGAGCAGCAGCGCGTCCCCCTCGCAGCCGGGGAAGGAGAAGTGCGCGTTGCCGGGGAGCCGCTCGACCGGGTCGCCGTTGAAGATCACCTCGGGGACCGCCTGCCGGACCCGTTCCACCAGCTCGTCGCGGAGGGCGGCGACCCGGGCCGCGTACTCCTGCTGGCCCTTCACGGCGGCCTCGACGGCGACGGCGAAGGCCACGATGCCGGCGGTGTCGAGGGTGCCGGAGCGGATGTCGCGCTCCTGGCCGCCGCCGTGCAGCACCGGGGTGGCGGCGACGTCCCGGGCCAGCAGCAGGGCGCCGACCCCGGTCGGACCGCCGAGCTTGTGCCCGGTGACGGTGAGGGCGGACACTCCGCTCGCGGCGAAGTCGACCGGCACCTGCCCGACGGCCTGGATCGCGTCGGTGTGGAACGGCACCCCGTGCTCGGCGGCGACCGCGGCCAGCTCGGCGACCGGCTGCACGGTGCCCACCTCGTTGTTGGCCCACATGGTGGTGACCAGGGCCACCCGCTCGCCGTGCGCGGCCAGCTCGGCGCGGAGCCGCTCCGGGTCGAGCCGGCCGGCGGCGTCGACCGGCAGCCAGCTGACCTCGGCGCCCTCGTGCCCGGCGAGCCAGTCCACCGCGTCCAGCACGGCGTGGTGCTCGACGGCGCTGGAGATCACCCGGGTCCGCTCGGCGTGGGCGGTGCGGCGGGCCCAGAAGATGCCCTTCACCGCGAGGTTGTCGCTCTCGGTGCCACCCCCGGTGAAGATCACCTCGGAGGGGCGGGCACCGAGGACGGCGGCCACCCGCTCGCGGGACTCCTCCACCCGCCGCCGGGCGCGCCGGCCCGTCGCGTGCAGCGACGACGCGTTGCCCACCTCGCGGGCCGTGGCGAGGTACGCCTCGAGTGCCTCGTCGAGCATCGGGGTCGTCGCCGCGTGATCCAGGTATGCCATCCCGCTCAGCCTAACGGCCCAGCGCCGTGCCGCCGGATGCCGGATCGCCCGTCGATCCCGGGCCACGCCGGATGTTCCCAGTCGGTACGCTGAACGGGCCCACGTCGCCGACAACTCGCCGAGGGCATCCCTGACGGGCTGATCGGCGGGCCGGCTCAGCTCCCCGGCCCGCCGATCAGCTCCTTTCGGTCACTTCCGCTTGCGGATCTCCTCTGCGGCCTGCGGGACGACCTTGAACAGGTCGCCGACCACGCCGAAGTCGGCCAGCTCGAAGATCGGTGCCTCGGCGTCCTTGTTCACCGCGACGATGGTCTTCGAGGTCTGCATGCCGGCCCGGTGCTGGATCGCGCCGGAGATGCCCAGCGCGATGTAGAGCTGCGGGGAGACGGTCTTGCCGGTCTGGCCCACCTGGAACTGGTGCGGGTAGAAGCCGGAGTCGACCGCCGCGCGGGACGCGCCGACGGCGCCGCCGAGCAGGTCGGCCAGCTCCTCGACCAGCTTGAAGTTGTCCGCGTTGCCGACACCGCGACCGCCGGAGACGACGACCGAGGCCTCGGTGAGCTCCGGGCGGGAGCCCTTCTGCTCGGCGACCCGCTCCACGACCTTGGCGAGCTTGTCGGCCTCGGTGACCGACACGGCGAGCTGCTCCACCGCCGGGCTGGCCGGGGCCGGGGCCGGGGTGAGCGAGTTCGGCCGGACGGTGACCAGCGGCAGCCCCTTGGTGACCTTGGACTTGACGATGGTGGAGCCGGCGAACGCGACCTGGGTCGCGGTGCCGTCGGCGGCGAGGGCGACCACGTCGGTCAGGATGCCGTTGTCCAGCTTGACCGCCAGGCGGGCGGCGATCTCCTTGCCCTCCTGCGACGAGGCGAGCAGCACGGCGGCCGGCTGCACCCGCTTGACCAGCTCGGCCACCACGGTGGCCTTCGGGGCCACCAGGTAGCCGTCGATCTCCGCACCCTCGGCGGCGTAGATCTTCTCCGCGCCGTACTCGCCCAGCTTGGCGCTCAGCGCCTCGGCGGCACCGGCGCCACCGAGCACGACCGCGCTCGGGGTGCCCAGCTCGCGGGCGAGGGTGAGCATCTCCAGGGTGACCTTCTTGACGCCGAACTCCCGGGTGGCGTCGACGACGACGAGAACCTCAGACATGTCCAGACCTCTCACACGAACTTCTCGGTGGCGAGGAACTCGACCAGCTTCACGCCGCCCTCGCCCTCGTCGGTGATCTTCTCGCCGCCGGAGCGCGGCGGGCGCTTGGTGTGCTCGAGCACGGCGCTGGTCGCGCCGTCGAAGCCCACCTCGGCGGGGGCGACGCCGAGGTCAGCCAGGGAGAGCGTCTGCACCGGCTTCTTCTTGGCGGCCATGATGCCCTTGAAGGAGGGGTAGCGCGGCTCGTTGATGGTGTCCCAGACGGAGACGACGGCCGGGGTGGCGGCGGTGACCACCTCGTAGCCCTCCTCGGTCTGCCGCTCGACGGTCAGGGTGGAGCCGTCGACGGTGAGCTTGCGCGCGCCGGTCAGGGCGGCGACCCCCAGCCGCTCGGCGATCATGTGCGGGAGGACCTGGACCCGGCCGTCGGTCGACTCGGCGCCGCAGATCACCAGGTCCGCGCCGAGCTGACCGAGGGCGGCGGCGAGCACCTTGGAGGTGGCCACGGCGCAGGATCCGTGCAGGGCGTCGTCCACCACGTGCACGGCCTTGTCCGGGCCCATGGAGAGCGCCTTGCGGATCGACTCGGTCGCCCGGTCCGGACCCATGGTCAGGATGGTGACCTCGCCGCCGTGCGCCTCCTTGATCTTCAACGCCTCTTCGATGGCGTACTCGTCCATCTCGTTGATGACGTTGTTCGCCGAACCGCGGTCGACGGTGTTGTCGTCAGAACGCAGGTTGCGGTCCGCGCCCGAATCGGGCACCTGCTTGACGAGTACGACGATGTTCATCGCGCTTCGACGACCCTCCTGTTTGGTGTAGCGATCACTCGCCCGGTCACGGGCGCAGCCTCCCGCGTGACTTAACGATCGGTCAACTGCGGGCTGCTGTGCGGTTGCCCACGGGCCCTATGTTACCCACAAGTAGCATCGCCCCTCCGGGTACTCAGAGTGACACAGGTCACCGAGCGCCAGAGTGCCGGGTAGGCTCACAAACCGGGAGGTGAGGCATATGTCCGAAAATGGCGTTTCACCGGGTCGGCGCGACCCGGCGGGAGGCGTGCGGACCTCCCGCCGGCCCTGCCGCCGGATGCTCCCGGAGACCTACCGGTGCGCCTGCGGCCGCGTCCGCGACCGCTGTGTCCGGGCCAGCGTCCGCGCGCTCTGGTCCGCCGAGCCGGTCAGGCGGGCCCGGCCAGCGCATCCCTGATCTTGTCGATCATCGCCGCCTCACTGGTCGACTTCCCCCGGTGGGCCTGCGCCACCCGCTCCGCCGCGGCCAGCACCACCGACCGGTACGTCTCGACGTCCGCCGGTGACTTCGCCCGCAGGATCTCCACCGCGTGGCGCAACGCGGGCAGCACCGTCGCCTCGACCTCCAGCGCGGAGTCCCGGGGCAGTTGCGGCAGCCGGCCCGCGGTGAGCGCCTCCTTCACCACCCCGCTGGCGCCGCCGAGCGCCCCGGACGCCGCGAAGCTCTCCCGCACCAGGGACAGCATTCCCGGCTCGGCGTTGGAGACCAGGAAGACCGCGCCGAAGGCTCCGGTCCTGAGGGTCAGCCGCTCGTCCTCCGTCAACGGTTCCATGATCACGGAGTGTAGACGTACGGAGTGGTCGTGGTGACCGCTACGAGCCCCAGCCGCTCCAGGATCGGGCGGCTGTCCGGCGAGCAGTCGACCTGCACCAGCGTCTTGCCGCGCTGCTCGGCCAGCCGCGCCCGGTACGCCACCAGCGCCCGGTAGATGCCCTTGCCCCGCCACTCGGCCAGGGTCGAGCCGCCCCAGAGCGTGGCGAAGCTGGTGTCGCGCAGATAGCGCACCCAGCCGGCGCTGACCACCAGGCCGCCCGCCTCGGCCACCACCACCGTGATCGACTGCGGGTCGGCCTCGATCTCCTTCGCCAACCCGGTGACCAGGTGGCTCCGGTCGTCGTTCCAGACCGCCTCCTCCATCGCGGCGATCCGCTCCAGGTCCTCCCGGGCGGTCACCTCACGCAGGCGTACCCCCTCGGGCAGGACCGGGACGGCGGCGGCCAGGGCCGCGACCGGACCGACCACGACGGTCTCCAGATCCTCCGGCACGAAGCCGGCAGCGCTCAGCCGGTCGCCCAGGTCGGCCGGCTCGTCGTGGCCGTTCAGCTTCCACTCGACCGCCTCGCCCCGGCCGCGGAAGAACTCGACCTGCCGGGCGATCAGCGCGTCCAGCTCCGCGCCGGCCAGCCCGTCGAGGGTCCGGTACGTGATGAACCCGCGACGGTCCAGGCCGACGATGCGGACCAGCGGGCCGTCCCGCTCGACGGTCACGCCGGAAGGCAGCGGGTTCGGGATCTCCGGGCGGATCTGTGCGTCATAGGCATCGCGCAGGCTGCGCGCGTCAAGATCAGTCATCCCCCCAGGCTAGGCACCGGGTAAAGCGGATAATCGACGACATGTGGGAGGCGATCAGGCGCTGGTTCGACCCGCGCGAGCTGCGATCGGTCGGCACCACGCCGGACTACCGTTTCTCGCTGGCCAACGAGCGGACCTTCCTGGCCTGGCTGCGTACCGGCTTGGCGCTGATCGCCGGCGGGCTGGCCGCCGCGCAGTTCCTGCCCCCGCTCCCCCTGGCCCACCTGCGCGAGGCGATCGCCATCGCACTGCTGCTGCTCGGCGGCACGGTCGCGGTCCGCGCGGTCGACCACTGGGCGCGTACCGAGCGGGCGATCCGGCTGGGCGAGGAACTGCCCGCGTCCCGCTTCCCGGCGATCCTCGCCGTCGCCGTCGCCGTCGGCGCGCTGCTGCTGGTGGTCGCGGTCCTCGCCCGGGCGATCCGATGACCGGCGACCCCGGACTCCAGCCGGAACGGACCCGGCTGGCCTGGCGGCGTACCCTGCTGACCCTCACCGGGGTCACCGTGCTGCTGGTCCGGCTGGCGCTCACCGGCGGCGCCACGGGCGCTGCGCTGGCCGGGCTCGCCGTGCTGGCGTGGCTGGGCGCGCTCGCGGTGAGCTGGCGGCGGGCCACCGGCACCGGGGCATGGCGGCCGCCGCGCTGGTCGTTCCCGCTGACCGCGCTGACCGCCGCCGGTCTCGCGCTGCTCGGCGTCGTGCTGGTGGTGGCCGGGCTGCGCTGAACGGCGTCAGTGGTCCATGATGTCCGGCATGTATCGCCTGTACGGGCTCCTCTTCCTGGCCCAGATCGTGCTCGCCGTCTGCGCACTGATCAGCTGTCTCTCCGCCGAGGAGGGTGAGATCCGGGCGCTGCCCCGCATCGCCTGGGTGCTCATCATCCTGTTCTTCCCGCTGATCGGTTCGGTCGCCTGGTTCGCCGCCGGGCGGGAGCCCACCGGTCGCCGGCCCCGCACCCCCTGGCCGATAGGGAACGGCTTCTCCGAACAGGACCGCCGCCGGCCGGTGGCGCCGGACGACGACCCGGCGTTCCTGTCCTCCCTGGCCGAGCGGTCCCGCCGCGACGACCAGGAACTCCTCCGGCGCTGGGAGGACGACCTGCGCCGGCGGGAGGATGAGCTGCGCCGCCGGGAGGGCGACCGGGACCGGCCGGAGGTCTGAGCCCCGCTGGTAGTCCGCTCACCCCGACGACCCGACCGTCGTCGCCGGTCACTCCGGCGACGGCGGTCGCCGGGCGTGGGTCAGGCCAGGTTGGACGAGCGGGGGTACGCGTCGGACGGGTCGGTCAGCACGTTGACCAGGTACGGCACGCCGGCGTCGAAGGCGCGGGTCAGGGCCGGGCCGAGGTCGGCGGCCTTCTCCACCGTCTCGCCCGCGCCACCGAGCGCCTCGACCACCTTGTCGTAGCGCAGCCCGGGCTGAAGGTCGGCGGCCACGTCGTAGCCGTACATGGCCCGCATCGGGTGCTTCTCCAGCCCCCAGATGCCGTTGTTGCCGACCACGATGACCACCGGGAGCTGCTGCCGGACCAGGGACTCCACGTCCATCAGCGAGAAGCCGGCGGCGCCGTCGCCCATCAGCACGCAGATCTGCCGGTCGGGGTGGCTGACCCGGGCTCCCATGGCGTAGCCCATGCCGGTGCCGAGGCAGCCGTACGGGCCGGGGTCGAGCCAGGTGCCCGGCTGCGCGGGCTCCAGGTACTTCCCGGCGTACGACACGAAGTCGCCGCCGTCGCCGATGGTGATCGCGTCGGCGGCGAGCACCCGGCGCAGCTCGCCGTAGACCCGGGCCGGGCGGATCGGGTCCGTCTCGGCGGCCATCTCCTCGGCGTCGCGGGCCTTCGCGGCGTCCTCCGCGGTGCGCAGCAGGGCGATCCAGTCGGCGTGGTCGGCCCGGTCGCCGGAGTGCTCGGCGAGCGCGGTGAGGATGAGCCGCAGGTCGCCGGCGGGGCTGACGGCCGGCTGGACGTGCCCGGCGCGCTGGCTGGGCGCGTCCACGATGTGGACGACCGGGGCGTCGCCGAAGTCGCCGAAGCTCAGCCGGAAGTCCAGCGCGGTGCCGACGACCACGACCACGTCGGCGCCCTTGAGGGCGACCCGGCGGGCCTTGGCGAAGGCCAGCGGGTGCTCCGGCGGCAGCGCGCCCCGGCCCATGCCGTTGGTGAAGACCGGCGCCTGGAGGGACTCGGCGGCGGCGCGCAGGGCTTCGGTCGCGTCGCCCGCGTACACGTCGGAACCGGCGATGATCACCGGGCGGGCGGCACCGGCGATCAGGCCGGCGGCCCTGGCGACCTCGTCCGGGTCCGCCTCCAGCGGAGCGACCGGGGTGACGGCCGGCAGGTCGGCGTCGCCGACCGAGAAGACCGCTTCGAGGGGGAAGTCGAGAAACACCGGACCGCGGTGCGGGGTGAGCGCCGCGGTGAGGGCGGCGGTGACCGCGCGCGGGATGTCGTCGGCGCTGAACACCGTCTCGGCGTGCTTGGTCACCGGGGCGACCAGGGGCAGGTGATCCATCTCCTGCAGGCTGCCGGAGCCCCAGCGGAACTGCGGGGCCCGCCCGCCCAGCACCAGCACCGGGGAGGCGTTGAAGAAGGCGCTGGTCAGCCCGGAGACACCGTTGGTCACGCCGGGGCCCGCGGTGAGCACGGCCAGGCCGGGGCGGCGCTGGAGCTTCGCCACCGCCTCGGCGGCGAAGACGGCGGACTGCTCGTGCCGGACGTCGTAGATCGGGAAGCCGGTCCGGTGCGCGGCGTCGTAGAGCGGGAAGACGTGCCCGCCGGAGAGGGTGAACATCTCCCGTACGCCGTGCGCGCGCAGCGCCGCCAGCGCCAGCTCGCCGCCGTGCCCCTCGACCCGTTCCGTCATCGCCACTCCTCTTCGTCCCAGGACCGGAGTCACACGTTACTGGCCGGTAGGCAGAATGTGAACCGTCCTCGGGCCGGCGACGGAGGTGCGCCGCCGACCCGGGGGCAGACGGCTCAGCGGCCGGTGAAGCCCGGCTTGCGCTTCTCGACGAACGCGGCCATACCCTCGCGCCGGTCGTCGGTGGCGAAGAGCGCCGCGAAGAGCTGGCTCTCCCAGGCCAGGCCCGAGTTGAGGTCCATGTCCAGGCCACCGTCGACGGCCAGCTTGGCGGCCCGCAGGGCCTGCACCGGGCCGGTCAGGAACGGCTTCACGTAGGCGACGGCGGCGGCGTAGACCTCGGCGGCCGGGACCACCCGGTCGGCCAGGCCGATCCGCAGCGCCTCCTGCGCGTCGACCATCCGGCCCGTCATGATCAGGTCCTTGGCCCGCGCCGGGCCGACCAGCCGGGCCAGCCGCTGGGTGCCGCCGGCGCCCGGGATGATGCCGAGCTTGATCTCCGGCTGGCCGAGCTTCGCGTCCTCGGCCACCACCCGCCAGTCACAGGCCAGGGCCAGCTCGCAACCGCCGCCGAGGGCGTACCCGGTGATCGCGGCGACCACCGGCTTCGGGATCCGGGCGATGGCGCCCAGCGCACTGGAGAGGTCGGTGGCGCGGACAGCCATGTCCACGTAGGACATGTCGGCCATCTCCTTGATGTCCGCGCCGGCGGCGAAGACCTTCTCCCCGCCGTACACGATGACGGCGCGGACCTCGGCGTCCGCGGTGGCCTCGGTCGCGGCGGCGCGCAACTCCTCCTGCACCTGGGTGTTGAGCGCGTTCATCGGCGGCCGCTCCAGCCGGATGGTGCCGATGCCGTCCTTCACTTCCAGCCTGACGAACTCGCCCACGCTGCCCTCACTTCCTCGTCGAAGTCGCGTGCCAACCTTACGGCCCGGGTCGTTGGGCCAAGTAGTCTGGTAGCTGCCCTGCCACCGGGAGTAAGGCCATGATCACGTATTACGACGACAGGTCCGTGCAGGTCACCTCGACCGCCGTGCGCGTCGACGGCCGGACGTTCCCGCTCGCCGAGATCAGCGTGGTGTGGCACCGCCGAGGCAGCCGCTCCTGGCGGGTGCTGGCCGGCCGGGGCGCCATCGGGGCGGCCCTCGCCGGGCCGGTGGCGGCCGCCGTGCTCGGGGTCGCGCTGGCCATCTGGCTGCGGCCCGCGCCGGTGGTGACGATCGCCATCGTGGGCGCCTCCGTGCTCGTCGGCCTCGGGGTCGGGCCGCTCGCCGACGTCCTCTTCGAACACCTCGACCGCTCCTACGACCGAGGCAGCCGGGAGCTGGAGATGTGGGCGCGCTGGCGGGGCCAGCCGGTGCGGCTGCTGCGCAGCGGCGACGCACGTCGCTTCGGCCAGATCTACCGTGCGGTGCAGCGCGCCATGGAGAGCGGGCAGGTGCCCCGCCGTCAGAAGGCGATCGGCTCGTCCGGCAGCAGCCCCAGGCCGCGCAGCAGGCCATAGGTGTCCTGCTCGCCCCAGAACTGGACGATCCGCCCGCCGGCCAGCCGGTACATCTTGCAGGCGCTCTGCACGGTCGTCGCCCCCGTGGCGTCCCGCCGGTACGTCTGCGCCATCGAGACGACGACCCGGTCCTCCGCCGCGAAGAGCTCCAGGATCTCCTGGCTGATGACGGTCAACCCGGGCGAGGAGACGGCGGCCTCGGGGTAGTGCCGGCCGCGCACCGCCGTGCCCGAGCCGTAGATCTCCACGTCCTCGGCGACCACCTCGGCCAGCTCGGCCAGGTCCTTGGTGACGAACGTCCGCAGGTAGCGCCGGACCACCTCGACGTTGCGCTCCTGCTCGCTGAGGCCCGCCGGGGCACCGGCGCCGTTCCGGTCCGTCATGCGCCCGGACGCTACCCGGCCGATCGGGCCTCCGTTGTCCCCGCGGCCGGTCGGGGTTAGGAGCCGGAAACCCGAGCCCGGACCGCAGGCACTCCTGTTCGCCCCCTTTTGGAGCTGATGTCGCAGACGATTCGGGCCCGCAGCCGCGCTCGGACGTGACATCGCAAGCGATTCAGCTCCAAAGGGGATGCGCAGCCATCGGGCCGCCGGCGCCCCCCGTGCAGCGCGCCGTCGAGCAGCAGGGCGAGCGCCGCTGACCGCTCCACCCGGCGATGCTGGTCGGGGCAACGCACACTGGTGGGCATGGCGATTTCCCTCCCCCGCCCCGGCGCCGTCGTCGGGCTCACCCGTTCCGCCCTGGACCAGGCGCTCGGCTCGGCCGCCGCGTTCGCCGCCGTGCCGGCCCGTGCCTTCGCGGTGCTCGACGACGTGGAGGTGCTGCTACGCCGGATCAACGGGGTGGTCGACCGGATCGAGAACACGCTCGACCGCACCGACCGGGTGCTCACCGAGGCGAAGGCCGCGGTCCGGGAGGTCGGCGTGATCAGCGCCGCCGCCACCGGGGCCATTGAGACGGCCACCGAGGTCGCCACGGCCGCCGCCGCCGTGGTCGGCGAGGCCGAGCGGGTCTCCGCCGCCGCCGGCGTGCTGGTCGGCGAGGCCGACCGGGTGGCCCGGGCGGCGGGCGCGGTGGTGGCCGAGGCCGAGGCGGCGACCGGCACCGCCGCTGAGCTGCTGGCGGCGTACGAGCCGGCGCTGCGGCGGGCCGCGCCGATGGCGGCCCGGTTCGTTGAGCAACTCAGCCCGGAGGAGGTGACCGCCGCGATCCGGCTGGTCGACGAGCTGCCGAAGCTGAAGGAGCACCTGACCTCGGACGTGCTGCCGATCCTGGCCACCCTGGACCGGGTCGGCCCCGACCTGCACGACCTGCTCGCCGTCACCCGCGACCTCAAGCTCGCCGTCGCCGGCATCCCGGGCCTCGGCATGCTCCGCCGCCGCGGCGAACGCCTTGTCGACGACCCGACCGACCGGGACGCCGCAGCCAACTGACCGGGCCGACCGGGGGCTGCGGTAAGTCGCCCGGGCTCAGCAGTCGCAGGTCACGGCGGTGCGGGGCGCGGTCAGCTCGTCCACCCGGCGGCGGACGGTCCCCTCCGGGGTTACCACCGGCAGCCCCTCCCGTGCCCAGTACTCGAAGCCGCCGATCATCTCCTTCACCCGCCAGCCGAGCCGGGCGAACTCCAGCGCCGCCCGGGTGGCCCCGTTGCAGCCCGGCCCCCAGCAGTACGTCACCACCGTCGACCCGGCCGGCACCACCTCGGCGGCGCGGGCGGCGATCTCGGCCGTGGGCAGGTGCACCGCATCCGGCAGGTGCCCCTGCCGCCAGGCCGCGGCTCCGCGCGAGTCGACCACCACCAGGCCGGGCGTGCCTGCCGTCAGGGCGGCGTGCACGTCGCTGACGTCGGTCTCGAAGCTGAGTCGGGCGAGGAAGTGGGCGGCAGCGGTCGCCGGGGCGGCCGGCGGTACGGAAAACGTCATGCCCCGATCCTGCGGCTCCGGCCGGCAGCGGCGGGAGTGGCGTGATCGTCCTCCTTCGCTAAGATCCCGCCATGGCTCCCGTGGACGGTAGCGTGGCGGTGCTCGCGTACCCGGGGATGTCGGTCTTCGAGACCGGCATCGTGACCGAGGTGTTCGGGCTGCCCCGCCCCGAGCTGGAGGTCGACTGGTACCGGCTCACCGTCTGCGCGGAACGCCCCGGGCCGGTGCCGGTCGTCGGCGGGGCCGCCCTGCACACGCCGCACGGCCTGGCGGCCCTCGCCGAGGCCGGCACGGTGATCCTGCCCGGGGTGCCGGACGTCACCGCCGACCCTTCGCCGGAGCTGGTGGCCGCGTTGCGTCGGGCGCACCGGCGAGGCGCCCGGCTGATGTCGATCTGCTCCGGCGCGTTCGCCCTCGCCGGGGCGGGTCTGCTCGACGGCCGGCGGGCCACCACCCACTGGCGGTACGCGGACCTGCTGGCCCGCCGTCACCCGGCGGTCACCGTCGACCCGGACGTGCTCTACCTGGACGATGACGACATCCTCACCAGCGCGGGCAGCGCCGCCGGGCTGGACCTCTGCGTGCACGTGGTCCGCCGCGACTTCGGTGCGGCGGTCGCCAACGCGGTGGCCCGTCGGCTGGTGATCCCGCCGCACCGGGAGGGTGGGCAGGCCCAGTTCATCGAGGCACCGGTGAGCGTCGACCCGGACGACGACCGGATCGCCGCCAGCATGGCCTGGGCGGTCCGTCACCTGGCCGAGCCGCTGACCGTGGCGGCGCTGGCCCGGCAGGCGCACATGTCGACCCGCAGCTACCTACGGCACTTCGCCCGGGCCGCCGGCGCCAGCCCGATCCGCTGGCTGATCGACCAGCGGGTGCGGGCCAGCCTCGCGCTGCTGGAGACGACCGGTGCACCGGTGGCGGAGATCGCCGCGGCGGTGGGCTTTGACAGTCCGGTCACCTACCGGCATCACTTCGGGCGGGCGATGCGCACGTCGCCGTCGGCGTACCGGCGGGCGTTCCGGGCCGGCGCGGCGTAGCCGGTCAGGCCGGCGGGGTGTACAGCTCGTCGATCTCCGCCCAGTGGGGCATCGCCACCGACGCGCCGAGCCGGCGTGCGCAGGCCGCCCCGGCCGCCGCCGCCCAGTGCACCGCGTCGACGAGGTCCCGGCCCTCGCCCCAGCCCACGGCGAGCGCGGCGGTGAAGGCGTCCCCGGCGGCGGTCTCGTCGACCACGTCGACCTTCACGGCCGGGACGTGCACGGACGTGCCGTCCCGGTCGCCGTACCAGGCGCCGTCGGCGCCGAGGGTCAGCACCGCCCGGGGCACCAGGTCGAGCAGTGCGTCCGGCTCGTCCCGGCGCCGCCCGGTGAGGGCGTGCGCTTCGGTCTCGTTGACCACCAGCAGGTCCACCGCGGCGAGCAGCTCCGCCGGCACCGGTCGGGCCGGCGCCGCGTTGAGCACCACCCGGGTGCCCGCCGCCCGGGCCGCGACCGCCGCCTCGGTCACCGTCTCGACCGGCACCTCCAGCTGCGCGACCAGCACGTCCGCTGCGCGTACGGCGTCCAGCTCGCCCTGGGTGAGGCCGGTGAACGCGCCGTTGGCGCCGGGCGTGACCAGGATGGCGTTCTCCCCCGCACCACCCACCATGACCAGGGCGACGCCCGAGGCCCCGTACACCACCCGGAGCTGGCTGGTGTCCACGCCGGCCGCGGTGATCCGGGCCTTGAGGGTGACCCCGAAGGCGTCCGAGCCGATGGCGCCGAGAAAGACGCAGGAGGCGCCGGCCCGCACGGCGGCGATGGCCTGGTTGGCGCCCTTGCCGCCGGGCAGCATCACGAAGTCGCTGCCGAGCACGGTCTCGCCGGGGCGAGGCAGCGCGGCGGCGGTGCCGGCCAGATCCATATTGGCGCTGCCCACCACGGCGACCCGGGTCTGCGGCACGGTGGCCCCTCCTCCGGTCACGCGGCCCGGGCGGTCCACCGGTCGCCGGTGCGCTGCACGACCAGCGGCAGGCCGAAGGTCTTCGACAGGTTGTCAGCGGTGAGCGTGTCGGCGAGCAGACCCTGGGCCACCACGCCGCCCTCGCGCAGCAGCAGGGCGTGGGTGAAGCCGGGCGGGATCTCCTCGACGTGGTGGGTCACCAGCACCAGCGCCGGTGCGTCCGGGTCGTACGCCAGCTCGGCGAGCCGGGCGACCAGGTCCTCGCGCCCACCCAGGTCGAGCCCGGCGGCCGGCTCGTCGAGGAGCAGCAGCTCCGGGTCGGTCATCAGGGCGCGGGCAATCTGCACCCGCTTGCGCTCCCCCTCCGACAGCGTGCCGTACGCCCGCTCGCCGAGGTGGCCGACGCCGAGCTGGCGCAGCAGCGACTGGGCGCGCAGCTCGTCGGTGCGGTCGTAGTTCTCCCGCCAGCGGCCCACCACCGACCAGGCCGCGGTGACCACGACGTCGGCGACCCGCTCGTCGCCGGGAATCCGCTCGGCCAGCGTGGCGGTGGAGAGCCCGATGCGGGTCCGCAGCTCGTTGACGTCGGTGCGGCCGATCCGCTCGCCGAGGACGTGCGCGGTGCCGGTGGTCGGGTGCAGCCGGCCGGCGGCCAGGTTGAGCAGGGTGGTCTTGCCGGCGCCGTTCGCGCCGAGCACCACCCAGCGTTCGTCCAGCTCGACCCGCCAGTCGAGGTCGTGCAGCAGCGCGGTGCCGGAGCGTTTGACGCCGACCCCGTCGAGGCTGACCACCACATCCAGGTCATGAGTCACCGGTCCATCCAACCACGCAGCCCGTGCGCTGCCCCCCACGGGCGGGGTCGCCGCCATAGGGTGGGGCACCGTGTCCTTGGTCACCACACCCGGAGGATGGTTCATGCCCGACACCAGCCAGGAGCCGAGGGGATGAGCGCGGTCATCGAGATCGCCGGTCTCCGCAAGACGTTCCACACCCTGCGCCAGGGGCGCCGGGTCGCCGTCGACGGTTTCGACCTGCTGGTCGAGTCGGGGCAGATCCACGGTTTCCTCGGGCCGAACGGTTCGGGCAAGACCACCACGCTGCGCGCCCTGCTCGGGCTGGTGCGGGCCGACACCGGCCGGATGAGCGTGCTCGGGGCCAGTTCCCCGGAGCGGCTGCCGGAGGTGGCCGGGCGGGTCGGCGCGATCGTCGAGAGTCCACAGTTCTTCGGCAACTTCACCGCCCGCCGTACGCTGCGGCTGCTCGCGGTGGCCGGGGGCGTGCCCACCGGCCGGGTGGACGAGGTGCTGGAGCAGGTCGGCCTGCGGGATCGGAGCGAGGAGCGGGTCAAGGGCTACTCGCTGGGCATGAAACAGCGGCTGGCCGTCGCGTCGGCGCTGCTCAAGAGCCCGGAGCTGCTGATCCTCGACGAGCCGGCCAACGGGCTGGACCCGGCCGGTATCCGGGAGATGCGGGACCTGATGCGCTCCCTCGCGGCGTCCGGGGTGACCGTGCTGCTGTCCAGCCACATCCTGGCCGAGATCCAGCTGATCTGCGACCACGTGACGATCATCAGCCGGGGCCGGCGGGTGGCGTACGGGCGGGTGGATGAGGTGCTGGACGGCTTCGACCAGCACGAGTGGCAGGTCCGGGTGGCCGAGCCGGAGCGGGCCGTGGAGCTGCTGACCCAGGCCGGCATGTCGGTCACCGCCCATCCCGAGCACCTGGTGGTCGCCGGGGTCGACGACCCGGAGCTGATCAGCCGCACGCTGGGCGAGCAGGGTCTCTGGGTGCGCGAGCTGGTCCCACTGCGACCGGATCTGGAGAGCGTCTTCCTGGAGTTGACCGGGACCACCCCGCACCCCACGGTGCCCCGGCAGGTGGACGGGTCGATACGCCCACCGGCCGGTTCGGACGACGTGGTGATCGACCTCGACGCGCGCGAGAGCCAGGAGGTGGACGCGTGAACCTGGTCCGTGCCGAGTTGGAGCGGCTGACCGCCCGCCGCTTCGTGCAGCTGATGGTGGTGCTGCTGCTGGTCGCCTTCGCGGTGACCGCGGGGACCACGCTGGCCGGCTCACACCAGCCCTCGGCCGAGGAGTTGAGCCGGGCCCGGGCGCAGGCCGCGGAGCAGATCGCGCAGCTGGAGGCGGCGCACGATCGCTGTCTGGCCATCAAGGCCGGGACCGTGGAGCCGCAGGAGCACGACTACGTGCCGAAGGACTGCGCCGAGGTGGACCCGGGGCGGATGGAGCGGTTGCCGACCACCTCGGACTACCTCAGCGGAGTGTTCGTCTTCGCCACCGAGGCCAAGCCGCTGCTCTACTTCCTGATCGCGTTCCTGGTGCTGTTCGGCTTCCTGGTCGGGGCCTCCTACATCGGCGCCGATCTGAACTCGGGCGGCGTGGTCAACCTGCTGCTGTGGCGACCCCGCCGGTGGGCGGTGCTCGGCGCCAAGCTCGGCACGCTGCTCGCCGGGCTGCTGGTGTTCTCCGCGGTGGCGTCGGCGGCGTATCTGACGGTGTTCTGGCTGATCGGCCAGACGGTCGGATACCCCGGCCCGATGGACGGGTCGTTCTGGGCGTCGCTGGGCGTCCAGCACGGGCGGGGGATGGCGCTGGTGCTGATCGCCGCGGCGGTCGGCTTCGCCATCGCGACGCTGGGCCGGCACACCGCCGCGGCGCTCGGCACAGTGGCCGCGTACCTGGTGGTGTGGGAGCTGGGGGCGCGGCTGGTGTTGCAGATCCTCGACGTGGCCCGTCCGGACCAGTGGATGCTCTCCAGCTACCTGGGCGCCTGGCTCAACGGTGAGGTCGAGTTCTGGGACCGCAGCGCCTGCCAGGGCGACATCTCCGGCTTCTGCGAGGGCCTGTACACCCTGACCTGGCGGCCCGGGCTGGCGGTGCTGCTCGGGTTGGCCGTGGTGCTGGTCGGGGCCGCGTTCGCCGCGTTCCGCCGCCGCGACCTGATCTGAGCCGGGCCGGTGCGGCCCCCGGCGACGGGGGCCGCACCGGCAACTCCTTGCAGACGATCGCCAGCTCGTGAAGAATTCCTTCACATGGCGGCGTGGGCGACGACGAGCGGACGGTCAACCGACCGTCGAGCCGAACACCTCGTCGCGCACCGCGTCGAGCGCGGTGCGCAGCGCGCCGCGCAGGATCGGCTCCTCCGTGAGCCCGGTGGTGACCACCCGCGGCCGCACCAGGGTGATCGCCGCTACCTCGTGCTGCACCCGTTCGGCCAGCGCCGCCCCGCCCGCCTGCCCCACGTCGCCGGCGAGCACCACCAGCGGCGGGTCGAGCACCACGCAGGTGCTGGCCACCCCGAGGGCCAGCCGGCGGGCCAACTCGTCCAGCATCGGTCCGCCGGCCGTGCCGGCGGCGATGGCGGCACGCACCGCGTCGGCCGCACTCTCCGCGGCGAAGCCGTGCTCGGCGGCCACCGCACGGACCGCGTCGGCGCCCGCGAGCTGCTGGAACGCTGGCTTGGCCCGCTTCGAGACGTCCCGCGGGATGGGTACGCCGGGCACCGGCAGGTAGCCGATCTCGCCGGCCGCGCCGCTGCTGCCGTGGTGCAGCCGGCCACCGAGCATGATCGCCAGGCCGACGCCGGCGCCCACCCAGACCAGGACGAAGTCCGAGACGCCCTGTGCCGCGCCGGACTGGGCCTCGGCGACGGCGGCCAGGTTGACGTCGTTCTCGAAGACCACCGGGGTGTGCAGGTCCTCGCGGAGCGCGGCGAGCAGGCCGCGGTGCCAGCGCGGCAGGTTGAACGCGAAGGTGATGTCGCCGGTGCCCGGGTCCACCAGGCCGGGGGTGCCGAGCACGATCCGCCGTACGCTCGACAGCGCCGCGCCGGCGCTGCTCGCCGCCTCGACCACCGCGTTGTGCACCACGCCCACCGGGTCGTCGGTGTCCTTCGTCGACTGCTCGACCCGGCCGATCACCGCCCCGGTGATGTCGGCGCAGGCCGCCACCACGCGCTCGGCGTCGACGTCCACGCCGACCACGTACGCGCTGCCGGGCCGGACCGCGTAGAGCTGGGCGTTCGGGCCCCGCCCGCCGGCCTGCTCGCCGACCCGGGTGACCAGCCCGCGCTCTTCCAGCCGCTCGACGAGCTGGGACGCGGTCACCTTGGAGAGCCCGGTCAGCTCGCCGAGCCGGGCCCGGGTGAGCGGCCCGCGTTCGAGGAGCAGTTCCAGCGCCGCGCGGTCGTTGAGCGCCCGCAACAGGCGGGGGGTGCCGGGCAGCCGGGTCGCACTCATGCCAGGTCCTCTATTTTCAGTAAAGTTTGCTAACCACAAAAAGTCCTGCCGAGGGGTGTCCGCTAGCGTATCGGCCGCTCCGATCCGGAGTCGTCGGACGACCCGGCAGGGAAAGGGGAGACTCGTGGGCCTGGATCCAGGACTCCGTCGGCTGGCGCTGGGCACGTTGCTGGCCGCGTACCCCGGCCCGGTCCCGCCCGACTGGGCGGTGGACCTGCTCGCCGAAGGGCTCGCCGGGCACACCCTGTTCGGCACCAACATCCACGACCCGGCCCAGGTGGCGGCGACCACCGCCGAGCTGCGCGCCGGCCGCCCGGACGCGATCATCGCGATCGACGAGGAGGGCGGCGACGTCACCCGGCTGGCCCACGCCACCGGCAGCCCATACCCGGGCAACGCGGCGCTCGGCGCGGTCGACGACGTGACGCTGACCCGCCAGGTGTACGCGGCGATCGGCGCCGAACTGGCCGCGCTCGGCATCACCCTCGACCTGGCGCCGACGGTCGACGTGAACACCGCCGACGAGAACCCGGTGATCGGCACCCGCTCCTTCGGGGCCGACCCGCTCCGGGTCGCCGCCCACTCGGCCGCCGCGGTGGCCGGCCTCCAGTCCGCCGGCGTCGCCGCCTGCGCCAAGCACTTCCCCGGCCACGGCGCGACCGTCGCCGACTCGCACTACGAACTGCCCACCGTCGACGTGCCCCCGGCGGTGCTGCGCGCGCGGGACCTGCCGCCCTTCGCCGCGGTGGTCGACGCCGGGGTACGCGCCGTCATGACCGCGCACATCCGGGTGCCGGCGCTGACCGGCGACGGTCCGGCCACGTTCAGCCGGGCGGTCCTGGTCGACCTGCTGCGCGGCGAGTACGGCTTCACCGGCGCCGTGATCACCGACGCGCTGGAGATGAAGGGGGCCGCATTGGCCGCGGGCGGGGTCGGTCCCGCCGCCGTACGCGCGCTGGCCGCCGGCGCGGACCTGCTCTGCATCGGCGCCAAGGTGGACGCCGACCTGGTGGAGCTGGTGGTCGAGGAGATCGTCGGCGCGCTCGGCGACGGCCGGCTGGACCGGACCCGGGTCGAGGAGGCGGCCGGTCGTGCCGCCGAACTGGCCGCCTGGACCGGGACGGCGGGCACGCTGACCACCGGCCCGGACGGCCTCGGCTACGCCGCCGCCCTGCGCGCGGTACGCGTCGAGGGCGACGTCACCGGCCTGACCGCGCCGCTGGTGGTGCAGGTGCACGCCACCTCGACCATCGCCGAGGGCCGGGTGCCGTGGGGGCTCGGGCCGCACCTGGCCCGGGCCGAGGAGGTCCGCGCAGTCGCGGGCGAGACCGACCCGGACGAGCTGCGCCGGCGGGCCGGGGACCGGCCCATCGTGCTGGTCGGCCGCCACCTGCACCGGCTGCCCGGGGCGCGGGAACTGGTCGAGGCGCTGGCTGCGGAGCACCCGGTGACCGTGGTGGAGATGGGTTGGCCGGGTGCCTGGCGGCCTGCCGGCGCCCGCGCCTTCGTCACCACGTACGGCGCCAGCCACGCCAACGGCCGGGCCGCGGCGGAGGTGCTCGGCCTGACCGGCTGAGCCGCCCCACCGCGGCGATCGCCCGCCGAGCGCAGGCCGGGCCCCTCCGCTCGGCGTCGTCGTGTTTCGGGCCCGGGCCGGGCCCCTCCGCTCGGCGTCGTTGTGTCGGACGCCCCCGCCGGCAGCTGCCCACGCGGGCGCCCGCCCGGTGAGCGTTCGTGGGCGACGGCCTGGTGATTGTGCGGCCCTACAGAGCTGATGGCGCAAACGATTCAGCCCGGTCGCCGTGGCCGAGTCGTTCACGCCATCAGCTCGAAAGGGCCCGACGAGGACCACCTCCGCCGGACCGATCCGTTCACGTCATCAAGTTCGTAGCGCCGCGGCAGGCAGCTCCGACGGGATGCTTTCCGACTTCGCCGGCCGCCTCCTCCCCTTCGTAGCGTCGCGGCGGGGCCCTCCGACGGGATCGGCTGCGCCTCCCCGGCCGCCGCTTCCCCGGCGCGGCCGGTGAGCCGGCCGCGCGGTCGCGTGCTGGCGTCGCCCTCTCTTGAACGCGTTCAAATCCTGTCGTACGCTGAGCGCGACCTCAATTTGAACGCGTTCAAGAAGGGCGACGAGATGGACGTTAAGGTCTGGATGTACCTGGCCTACCTCGCGATCAGCATTGGTCTGACCATCTGGGTGGCCCGGGCGCTGTCCCGCAACGGGCTGGTCTTCCTGGAGGACGTCTTCGCCGACAAGCGGCTGGCGGACGCGGTCAACAGCCTGCTGGTCGTCGGCTTCTACCTGCTCAACCTCGGCTACGTGACGGTGGCGATGAAGGAGGCCGACGCGGTGGGCACCACCAGCCAGGCGCTGGAGGAGCTGTCCATGAAGGTGGGGTGGGTGCTGCTGGTCCTCGGCGCGCTGCACTTCTTCAACGTCTTCGCGCTCGGCCGGTACCGGCGCGGTCGGCTCCGCCAGCAGGCGGCCGCCCACCCACCGCTCGCCCCGGTCGGCTACCTGCCCGCGCAGCCCGGCGCCCGGCCGGTCAACCCCGCCGGCCCGACGCCCCAGACCGGCCCGACACCCCAGGCCGGCCCGACACCGCCCACCGGGCCTACGCCACCGGCCGGCCCGACGCCACCGGTGCGATGACGCTCGTACCAGGCGGACCGGCGGATCCCACCGGGCACGGGGCCGGTGGGATCCGTTGGTTCACCGTCCTCTACGACGCGCACTGCCCGCTGTGCCGGGCCGCCCGGCAGTGGCTCGCGTCGCGCGCTCAACTCGTACCCCTGGAGTTCGTGCCGGCCGGCTCGGTAGAGGCCCGGCGGCGCTTCCCCGGGCTGGACCACGACGCGACCCTGCGGGACCTGACCGTGGTGGCCGACACCGGCGCGGTGTACGCGGGCGACGGCGCCTGGTTCGCCTGCCTCTGGGCGCTGGCCGACCACCGCCGGACCGCGGACCGGCTGGCCCGCCGCGACCTGCTGCCGCTGGCGCGGCGGGTGGTGGCGACCGCCTCCTCGGTACGCGAACTGGTCCGCCAGCCCTGGCCGGACCCGGGATACGGTGACCACGATGAGCGAGCAGACTGCGTCGACGACCGGTGCGGATGGCCCGACCACCGGGGCGACGGCCCGGGGTGAGCAGACCCGGCAGCTGATCCTGGACACCGCGATGCGGCTGTTCCGCGAGCGGGGCTACGCCCGCACCACCATGCGGGCGATCGCCCAGGAGGCCGGCGTGGCGGTGGGCAACGCCTACTACTACTTCGGCTCGAAGGAACACCTGATCCAGGAGTTCTACGCGGGCACCCAGCACGAGCACCGGGCGGCGGCCGCGCCGACGCTGGCCCGGGAGCGGGACTTCGCCGCCCGGCTGGCCGGGGTGCTGCACGCCGGGGTGGACGTGCTGACGCCGTACCACTCGTTCGCGGCCACCTTCTTCAAGACGGCGGCGGAGCCGACCTCGCCGCTCAGCCCGTTCTCGTCGGAGTCGTCCGAGCCACGGGAGGCGTCGATCGCGCTCTTCCGCGAGGTGCTGGAGGGCTCCACCGCCCGGGTCGACGCCGAACTGCGGCCGGCGCTGCCGGAGCTGCTCTGGCTGGCGTACATGGGCGTGGTGCTCTACTGGGTGCACGACCGCTCGCCAGGGCAGGTGAAGACGCGGCAGTTGATCGACGGTGCGGTGCCGCTGGTCGACCGGCTGGTGGGGCTGTCCCGGCTGCGGGTGCTGCGCCCCGTGACCCGCCAGGTGCTCACCCTCATCTACACGCTGCGTCACTGACCAGCGAAGGCCGCCAGCCCCGACTAAACCGCAGGTCAAGTCCGCTACCGGACAGCACCAAACCGCCGATCACCCCTTGCTCCAGCAGCACGCCAACACTTAGCGTTACCCGTGACGGGACCTGGGAGGACAGGCTGCGGACCGTGGATCCGGCCCGGGATCCACGGTCCGCGCTCACCCACGATCCGCACCCACCCGCGGTCAGCGGGGGAAGACGCCGTACGAGGTCCAGCCTCGGTCCGGGAAGCCGGCCGCCTCGGCCACCCGGGCTGAGGCGTGGTTGTCGAAGTTGTGCAGATAGGTGGGCACCGCTCCCTCGTCGAGCACCCGCCGGGCCGCCTGCGCGACCAGCCGCCGGGCCAGCCCCCGTCCCTGGGCGCCCGGCACCGTGCCGACAGCCAGCTCGTGCCCGTACGCGTCGTGCCGCTTGATCCCCGCGCCGGCCAGGTACCGCCCGTCGGCGTCGCGTACCACCAGCACCTCCCCGTCGAACAGCCGCAGCCAGGGCGGCAGACCGGGCGCGGTCGGCGGGATCCACTCGCCGGCGTCGGGCAGCGGTGCCGGGGCGGTGCTCCACCGGAACCTGCCGGCGTGGGTGGTGAACTCCGGCAGCCCGACCGCCGCCGGCAGGGCGGGCAGCAGCTCGTCGAGCGGCCGCGCGGACCCGAGGGCCCGGACCGCGGGCACCCGGTCGGGTGGCACCGAGAGGATCGCGCAGTCGGGCGAAGCGACAGCGAGGGCGGGCCGCAGCCGGCCGTCCCACGCCGGCCGGGCCCGGCGGTGCGAGCGGACCACGTGCAGCCCGGGCCCGGCCGGCCACTGCCCCAGCCAGGTCGCCAGGTGCAGGAACAACCGCCGGTCCAGCACGCGGCACACCTCCTCGTCCGGTAGCCACGCTTGTCGTGATCACGGTACGCCCGCCCCGCCCGTAAGGAACTCGCAATAGATCCACTACCCGGTCCGTCGATACGCTGACCCCCACGACGGGAGGTACGCGGTGGCGCAGCGGGTACTGGTGGTCGACGACGACCGGACGGTCGCCGACGTGGTCTGCCGCTACCTGGAGCACGCGGGCTACGAGGTGAGCCACGCCGGGGACGGGGCCGCCGCGCTCGCCGCCGTGGCCCGGCACCCGCCCCAGCTGGTGGTGCTCGACCTGATGCTGCCGGTGCTGGACGGGCTGGAGGTGTGCCGACGGTTGCGCGAGCGGCCGGACGGCGTACCCATCGTCATGTTGACCGCGCGCGGCGACGAGGCCGACCGGATCCTCGGCCTGCAACTGGGCGCGGACGACTACCTGAGCAAGCCGTTCTCCCCCCGGGAACTGGTGCTGCGGGTCCGCTCCGTGCTGCGCCGGGTCGGCGGCGAGCCGCCCGGCGTACCCGCCGAGGTGCTGACCGACGACGGCCTGGCGGTGGAGACCGGGCCCCGGGTGGCCCGGCTGCACGGCCGGGAGCTGACCCTGACGCTGCGCGAGTTCGACCTGCTGGCGCACCTGATGCGGCACCCGGCGCGGGCGTTCCGAAGGGCCGAACTGCTGGAGCGGGTGTGGGGCTGGAGCTTCGGCGACCAGTCCACCGTGACGGTCCACGTGCGACGGCTGCGGGAGAAGATCGAGGCGGACCCGGCGAACCCGCGCCGGATCGTCACCGTCTGGGGCGTCGGCTACCGCTACGAGCCGGGCAATGCGTGACCTGGCGCTGATCTTCGGGGTGGCGCTGGTCGCGGCGCTCGGCGTCGGGCTGGTCGGCGCGATCGCCCTGCGGCTGTTGCGTGGGCGGTCGATCACCGGACACATCGTCGTGCTGCTGACCGTCACGGTGAGCGCAGTGGTGGCCGGGGTGGCGGTGGTCGCCGAGGCGATGTTCCTCTCCCCGCACGACCTGGAGGTGGTGCTGATCACCGTCTCGGCCGCCGCGGTGGTGAGCCTCGCGGTCGGCTGGCTCTTCGGCCGCCGGCTGGCCGCCGCCGCGGTCTGGGCGGACCAGGCGCGGGAGCGGGAGCGGCGGATCGAGAAGGGCCGCCGGGACCTGGTCGCCTGGGTCTCGCACGACCTGCGCACCCCGCTCGCGGGCCTGCGGGCGATGGCCGAGGCGCTGGAGGACGCGGTGGTCCACGACCCGGGGACGGTGGCCGAGTACCACCGCCGGATCCGGTTGGAGACCGACCGGATGACCCGGCTGGTGGACGACCTGTTCGAGCTCTCCCGGATCAACGCGGGCGCGCTGCGGCTGTCGCTGTCCGCGGTGCCGCTCGGCGACGTGGTCTCGGACGCCCTGGCCAGCACCGCGCCGCTGGCCGCCGCCCGGCGGATCCGGCTGGTGGCTGCCGAGTCGGGCTGGCCGACAGTGGCCGCGAGCGAGCCGGAGCTGGCTCGGGTGGTGGGCAACCTGCTGCTCAACGCGGTCCGCTACACCCCGGAGGACGGCACCGTACGGGTGGATGCCGGCCGCGACTCCGACATCGCGTGGCTGGCCGTGACGGACACCTGCGGTGGCATCCCCGAGGGGGACCTACCCCGCCTGTTCGACGTGGCGTTCCGGGGTGAGCCGGCGCGCACCCCGCGCCCCGGCAACGGCGGCGTCGAGGGATCGGGCGGGCTGGGGCTGGCCATCGTCCACGGTCTGGTTGACGCGCACGGCGGGCGGGTAGACGTACAGAACGTCGCTGGCGGCTGCCGATTTGTCGTCCGGTTACCGGCGATGGGAACCTGACGCATCGACGCTGCGTCATATCCATTTCCATACATGGACAAATTTCTTTGGGACGGTAAGGGTCATGCCGAATCAGCCGAATGACCGGTACCAGCAGGAAATTGAGCGCAGCTGGCCGGCTGCCGGGCCGGCCGAAGGGTTTCCGGCGCAGCCGGCCCACCGGGAGGCCCGGAGTGCCGGCCAGCTCTCCTGGGCGGAGCTGAACGCGCTGCCGGCCGACACCTCGACCCGGCACGGCCTCAACAGCCGCTGACCTCCGGCCCGACGGACGGGTCAAGGTGGCGACACACCCGGGCGCTCCACCCGGGGTCTTCGCACATGTGTGCGGTAGCGTCTTGTGGTCCGAATCCCGGTCTACGACAGGAGAAGCTCCGCGCATGGGCAAGAAGACGATCCACGTCTCCGACTTCAGTGGCACGGTACTGCGCGCCGACGACGAGGTGGTCAAGGTCGTCGTGCTGGAGCACCCTGACCTGATCGCCGGGCCCGTGCAACTGGACGCCACCCCCGTCGAGGTGGAGAGCATCGACGACGCGGCGCTGGACGTGGCGGTGGTGGAGATCCACGACAAGCACGGCGGCGGCGAGCCGCGCCGAGTGGTGCTGACCGCCAGCGAGTTCGACGCGATGGCGACCGACGTGCCGATGGCGCAGCTCCTGCGTACCGCCGAGCGGGTCAAGCCGCCGAAGGCACGGCGGGGCGCGGAGAAGGTCGACTACGGCACCATCGAGCACGCCGGGAAGCCGCACCGCGGCCGGGTCACTGAGGAGGAGGCCCGGCTGGTGCGCGAGCGCCTCGACGAGGTCAACAAGCGACTCGCCGACGCCGGCATCCGCCAGATCGACCCGGCCGACCCGGAGCACGCCGAGCGGTACGGCTTCCCCACCGCCGACTGACGTCCCCGCCACGCCGGGTACGCGCCCCGAGCCGCGTACCCGGCCGGCGGTACCGTGCCGTCGGTGCCCGCCATGGGCACCGTCGTGCCAGCTCCGACTCTGCCGGCCGGAAACTCTCCGGGGCTCCCCCGAGCGGGGGATCCGGATCCCCCGCGGGCGGGTCAGCGCCGCCGCGCGATCTCGGCGAGGGCACCGCTGACCGCGGCCTCCATGGTGGCCTTCTCCAGCCCGAGGCCGGTCAGCACCCCGTCGCCGCCCTCCTCCTCGATGAGGGCGAGCAGGATGTGCTCGGTACCGATGTAGTTGTGGCCGAGCCGCAGCGCCTCCCGGAAGGTGAGCTCCAGGACCTTCTTGCCGCGCGCGTCGTAGGGGATCAGTTCCGGGAGCTGGTCGGCCTTGGCCGGCAGGGCGGCGGTGAGGACCTCCCGCAGCCGCTCCTGGGGTACGCCCTGCGCCTCGATCAGCCGGGCGGCGAGCCCGTCCGGCTCGGCGAGCAGGCCGAGGGCGAGGTGTTCCGGGCCGATCTCGGCGTTGCCGGCGGTGCGCGCCTCCTCCTGCGAGGCCAGCACCACGTTGCGCGCCCGAGTGGTGAAGCGGCCGAACCCGGCGTTCGGGTCGAGCGCGGCGGCCGTCTCGGCCTTCGCGGCGGACCGCTTCTGGGCGGCCTGCTTGCTGACCCCCATGCTGCGGCCGATCTCCGTCCAGGAGGCGCCCGAGCGCCGGGCCTGGTCGACGAAGTGGCCGATCAGGTGGTCGGCGATGTCGCCCAGGTGGTCGGCCACCAGCACGGCGTCGGCGAGTTGGTCCAGCGCGTCGGCGTGCGCCTTCTTGATGCCTTCGATCAGGTCGTCGAGGCGTACGGGATGGGTCATCTTCAAGGGCTCCGTCATGCGTCAACCATAAGTTGACGCCCGCCCAGCGTCAACCACTGGTTGACGGGCGGGAGCGCAGCCGGCCCCCGGCTCTTCAGCCGGTCGGGTCAACGGCGGTTACGGCCATACCGCAAGTTCGTTCAGCTCGGCTATCTCATAACCGCGCTGCTGGGACAGCCGGACGTGTCTGGCGTTGATTCCGGCCGGCAGGGTGACTTTGAGGAAACGCGACCAGCGGGCCTCGGCCCGTTGCGACCAGGCGGTTCCGTCGTCGCTCGTTTCGATCACGACCGGGCTGGAGGTGGACAGGCCATGCGCGAAAACCGCCGCGACCGGACGGCGGGCGCCGAGGTCGATCTGCAGGAAGGTGTTGGCTTGGCAGGGTTTTGCCGAGCTGGTCGGCTGAGGGGTTGACCGGGTCCCGGAGGGGTTCATTCGCTGGCACCCCTGGTGCCGATAGGACGGTCCGTATGCGCCGTCGGTCAGGGAACACGGTACGAGGGGTTTCGGCTGGCCCTGCTGGTCGGCGACCGCGCACTCCTGGTCACGTGACCGGGGCGGCCCGAGAGCCCCGACCAACCCGACGCGCTGACTGTCATGGAGCGTGGTGAAGGTCGTGCCGTTGCCCCTGACCTGGGCGGTGGCAGTGAGGTAGAGGTAGCCCCGCAGATCCCCGATGGCCCGCGCGTCCAACGCCTCGCCCGGCCGCACGTCCTCGGCCTCCCACACCACATCGTTGGCTTCGTTGTCGGCGATTGCGGTGGCCTTATACCGCGGGGATGTTCGATCCGTCAGGGCTGGACGGCCGGACCACCTCACGATCTCGCGGTCCTGCGGGTCTCCGCCACCCCGACCGTCGCCTGGCCCGTCGTCGGACCCGTGGGGGGAGGAAAGCAGCCAGGCCCGGTCCACGTGGACCGGGCCTGATTGTGTTACTGCTGGTGCGCCGCCAGGGACTCGAACCCCGAACCCGCGGATTAAGAGTCCGCTGCTCTGCCAGTTGAGCTAGCGGCGCTCGCTGGCAACGGGGAGAACATTAGCACGGCCCCCGACCCGGGTTCCAATCCGATCCCCGGCTCCCCCCTTCGGCCAAGCTTAACGGGCAAAACCGTACAAAATCTCCCACCCGCAGGCGCAAGGGGCCCAACGCCATGGCAGCGATACGGCACGATGTGCGCCAGGCACGCGAGAACAGAGGTGGGGATGGGCAGGTTCGGGCGGGCCGGGGCGATGCTGGGCGCTCTGGTTCTCACGGCGTCGCTGGCACTGACCGGCTGCGGGGACGACGACAAGAAGCCGGCACCCGGGGCTGCCGGGCAGCAGCAGGTCGTACCGGGCGCCGTAGCGGGCGGCACGACCAGCGAACCGGCGGGCACAGCTGCGGCACCGTTGAAGGTGAACCCGACCGACGGGTCGGACAAGCGCCCGGTCAGCACCGAGATCAGCGCGACCGTTCCCGGTGGCGGGAAGGTGTCGGAGGTCGTCCTCACCGCGGCGAACGGCACCACCGTGGCGGGCCGGCTGCGGCGCGACGGCTCTTCCTGGGTGCCCTCCGCTCCGCTGAAGTACGCCACCCGGTACACCGCCACGGTCACGGGCACCGGCACCGACGGCCAGACCCACCAGGGCACCAGCACCTTCACCACGATGGCCAAGCCGAAGTCGATGATCGGCTCCGGGCTCTACCTGTTCAGCGGCAAGACGTACGGCGTGGCGATGCCGGTGGTCGCCGAGTTCTCGCCGGGCATCCCGAAGAAGGACCGGGCCGCGGTGCAGAAGCGGATGTTCGTGCAGACCGACCCGCCGCAGCCGGGCGCGTGGCACTGGGTCGACAACGGCACGCAGGCGTACTACCGGGCGCCGGAGTACTGGAAGACGGGCACCACGATCACCGTACGGCTGGCGCTGGCCGGGATCCCGCTGAGCAACGGCCGCTACGGCAACGTCGACCGGAGCGCGACCGCGAAGATCGGGCGCGCCTTCGAGATGAAGGTCGACAACGCGACCAAGAAGATGAGCGTGTACGAGAACGGCGCGCTGGTCCGCACCCTGCCGGTGAGCCTCGGCAAGAAGAGCACCCCCTCCTCCAGCGGCACCATGGTGGTGATGGAGAAGAAGGAGTCGACGGTCTTCGACACCCGGGACGACCCGGACCCGCAGAACCGGTACGTCACGAAGATCGACTTCGCTCAGCGGATCACCTGGGGTGGCGAGTACATCCACGCCGCGCCCTGGTCGGAGGGCGTGCAGGGGCGGCAGAACGTCTCGCACGGCTGCGTGAACGTCTCGATGGCGAACGGGCGGTGGCTGTTCGGCCAGACCCTGGTCGGCGACCCGATCACCGTCCGGGGCACCGAGCGGAAGCTGGCACCGGGCAACGGCTGGACGGCGTGGAGCATGAACTGGTCGCAGTTCGTCGCGGGCAGCGCGCTGCCGGTGCCCGACGGGGGTGCGGGACCGGCCTTCTGAGCGATCGACGGCGGCCCGGTGGCACCCGCCGGGCCACCGCCGGCGGCCGTCAGGCGGCGCCGGACCGAGGCAGAGACGAGCCCTGCTCATGAAGCGCCGTAACATACCAGAATCGTTACGTCGCGCCCGGCGTGTTTCGGTTCACTTCCGGCAACGGGTATGGGTACCCGCGCGTCTGTAGAGGACGATGGGACCGGGGGATGACGACTGTGGGGGAACCATGCGAGCTAGCCAGGACGAGTTGATCCGGCGCGGCACCGCCCGGCGCGGCACGGGGCGCCGGATGTTCGCGGCCGCGGTGCTCGCCGCCGCGATGGCGCTGACCTCCGCCTGCACCGGCGGCGGCGGCGGTGGCGGCGGCGACAAGCCGTCGAGCTGGCATGGCGGGGAGGAGGGCCCGAAGGCGTCCGCCACCATCAGCGAGCCCGCGGCCGACGCCAAGGACGTGCCCGCCTCGACCGCCATCACCTTCACCACGAAGGAGGCGAAGGAGACCGCCGTCGAGCTCAAGGACTCCGCCGGCACGGTCGTCGAGGGCGCGCTCGCGGAGGACGGGAAGAGCTGGCTCCCCGCCGGTGCCCTGAAGTACGGCGAGACGTACACCGCGACGGTGACCGCGACCGGCGACGACGGCAAGCCGGCGACGGCGACCAACTCCTTCACCACCATGGCCAAGCCGGGCAAGCAGATCCGGATCAGCAGTTTCCTCGGCGACAACCAGACGGTCGGCGTGGGCATGCCGCTGATCGTCAAGTTCAGCCGGGCCATCCCGCAGGACTACCGGGACGACGTGCAACGCCGGATGACGGTCACCGCGAAGCCGGCCCAGGAGGGCATCTGGCACTGGGCGAGCCCCACCGAGGTGCGCTACCGGCCGAAGACGTTCTGGCAGGCCAACAGCACGGTGTCGTACCGGGTGCAGGCGGGCGGGCTCCCGCTCGGCGACGGCTGGTACGGCCGAGCCGACCTGACCGTCGACATCAAGATCGGCCCGTCGTTCGTCATGACCGTCGAGAACCGCACCAAGCGGATGACGGTCACCAAGGACGGCAAGGTGATCCGGACGATCCCGGTGAGTCTCGGCAAGAAGACCACCCCGTCGTCCAGCGGCACCATGGTGGTGATCGAGAAGCTCCGCAAGACGGTCTTCGACACCCGCGAGGAGCTGGGCCCGGAGGAGGGCTACCGCACCGACATCGACTTCGCCCAGCGGCTCACCTGGGGCGGCGAGTTCATCCACGCCGCGCCCTGGTCCGAGGGGGTGCAGGGCCGGGTCAACGTCTCGCACGGCTGCGTGAACGTCTCGATGAAGGAGGGCGCCTGGCTCTTCGCCAACACCCGGATCGGCGATCCGATCACGGTGAAGGGCACCCAGCGCAAGCTCCAGAACGGCAACGGCTGGACCGACTGGAACATGAGCTGGGACGAGTACGTCAAGGGCAGCGCCCTGCCGTACGAGCCGCCGGCGCAGCCGGGTGACGACACCAGCCCGAGCGCAGACCCGAGCGCCACGCCGAACGCCTGACCAACGCGTACCGGAGCCCTCTCCCGACGGAGAGGGCTCCGGCGTATCCCGGCCCTGGAAACGACTGAGGCCCCCTCGTGGAAGAGGGGGCCTCAGTTGCTGGGGTGACTGATGGGAATTGAACCCACGACAACCGGGACCACAACCCGGTGCTCTGCCAACTGAGCTACAGCCACCATGCTCTCCGCGCCGGTCGAGCCGGGCGGGGCGCGGACTAATAATAGCCACACCCCTGCCGTCCCCGTCCACCGGGTTCCGGCCGGCCGCCGGGCGGAGGCTCAGAGCTGGGCGGCGATCGCCTTGGCGCTCTCCACGTCCGGGCCGGGCAGCGGGACGAAGATGGTCCGCCGGTAGTACTCCAGCTCCCGGATGCTCTCCCGGATGTCCGCCAGGGCCCGGTGGGCCAGCCCCTTCTGCGGCTGGCCGAAGTACACCCGTGGGTACCAGCGCCGGCAGAGCTCCTTGATCGAGGAGACGTCGATCATCCGGTAGTGCAGGTGCGCGTCGAGGCGGGGCATGTCCCGGGCGATGAACCCGCGGTCGGTGGCGATCGAGTTGCCGCACAGCGGCGCGCTGCCGGAGTCCTTGACGTACGTGGTGATGTAGTCGAGCACCATGTCCTCGGCCTCGGCGAGGGTGACCGTGGAGCGGCGGGCGGCCTCGGTGAGCCCGGACTTGGCGTGCATGGTCTGCACGATCTCCGGCATCCCGTCCAGCGCCGCGTCGTCGGCGTGGATGACCACGTCCACGCCCTCCCCCAGCACGTTCAGGTCGGGGTCGGTGACGAGCGCGGCGACCTCGATCAGCGCGTCCCGGCCGAGGTCCAACCCGGTCATCTCACAATCGATCCAGACGAGAAGATCAGCCACCGGATCAGACTACGCGCTGCCGATCCGCCCGCGCCTCGGCACCATGGCCGAGGTGGACCAGTAGGGTTTGCCCCGTGCCAGCCGAACCTGTCGCACCACCCGCCGTCACCGAGGACGATCCGGGCGGCCGCGCGGCCCGTCGGCTCGTCACGGTGGTGGCGCTCGCGGCGGTGCTGCCGGCGCTCTACCTGCCCGGCACGGTCCACGACTTCTTCGACTTGAAGATCTACATGCGGGCGATGGACTGGTGGGCGGCCGGCCACCCGCTCTACGACTACGTCCAGCCGGACCGGGTGCAGGGGGCGCTCTACTTCACCTACCCACCGTTCGCCGCGCTGCTGCTGCGGCCGTTCGCGCTGTTACCGCTCGGCGCCACCGTGACCATCTTCACGGTGCTGACCGTGCTGGGCGTGGTGGTGACGACCCGCTGGCTGGTGATCCCGGTCATCAAGCGGCACGACCTGCCCCGGCTGTTCACCCTCACGGTGGCCGTCCTGCTGGTGTTCGCGGTGGAGAGCACCCGGGAGACGCTCACCTTCGGGCAGATCAACATGCTGCTGGTGGTGCTGATCCTGGCCGACCTGCTCTTCGCGGTACCCGGGGGGCGGTCCTGGGCCGGGGTGGGCGTGGGGTTGGCGGCGGCGCTCAAGCTCTTCCCCGGCATCTTCGTGCTCTACCTGCTGGCCACCCGGCGCTGGCGGGCGGCGGTGGTCGCCTCGGCGACCGCGGCGCTGGCCACCCTGCTGGCCGCGGCGGTGGCGCCGAGCGACTCGTGGCGGTTCTGGACCCACGAACTGTGGGCGACCGACCGGGTGGGTCGCACCGACTACACCGGGAACCAGTCGCTGTTCGGCCTGCTCAGCCGGATCACCGCCCCGGAGAAGCCGGCTCAGCTGCCCTGGCTGCTGCTGGTCGTCGTGGTCGCCGGGTACGGGCTGTGGCGGGCCGCCCGCGCCGCCCGGGCCGGGGACGCGTTGGCCGGGGTCACCCTGACCGGCCTGGTCGGCGGCCTGGTCAGCCCGATCACCTGGACGCACCACCTGTACTGGTTCATCCCGGCGGTGGTGATGCTGGTCGACTCGGCGCTGGACGCCGACCGGGGCACGGTGGCGGGTGCCCGGCGGCGCCGCTGGCAGCTCAGCCTCGCGATCGGCGGCGCCTTCGTGATCATCTACGGGGTGGTCACCTTCCTGGACTGGGGGGTTGCGCCGGCACCTACCGACAGCTTCGGCGAGTTCGTCGCGCGCAACGCGTACGTGCTGCTCAGCCTGGTGCTGCTGGCGGCGCTGCCGACCCGGCGGCCGGCTAGGGACCGCACCAGGGCAAGCTGAAACTTGCACCAAATGGACAGACATCGCGACGAGCGCCGTTCGGCGCTAATCTGGTCACAACTACCTCAAGTTTCTCCCAGGTAGCACCGATTCCCCCGGTGACGGTGGCCCTCCGCGTCGGCAGCGCGGAGGGCCACCCGCCGTTGTCGGCCTGACAGGGCCGGTTTCCCGAGACCACGCCCCAGGACGCCGGCCCGACGGGGGGTGGCGACACCAGGCCGCAGGAGCCGGCGCTATCCGTTGGCGGGCTCCGGCGCGTCCGGCCCGGGATCCAGCGGCGACGCCACCCGTGGCGGGACCTCCACCGGTCGGGGGGTCGCCGGCATGGTGGCCGGGGGCCAGGACCACGCCGGATCGGCGGGCAGGTCCGCCAGGGTCTCCGGGCGCCCGCTCGGCACCGGGCCGATCGCGGCCCGGGACCGCGCGGTAGGCGCCGAGCCGACGGCGACCAGCTGCCGCTCCGGCCAGGCCGGCCGCTCCCCCACCCCGTCGGGCGTGCCCAGCCCGCTGAGCGAGCTGACCCCGAGCCGTCCGGCGAGCACCGGGACCTGGTCAGGCTCGACGACGAAGACCACCTCGCGCGGGCGGACCGGGCGCAGCAGGAGCAGCACGGCGAGGACCACCAGCAGCACCCCACCGGCGAGCAGCGCCCACGCCATCCCCGGGAACCAGCCGGCGCGCAGCTCGGCACGCAGGTCCAGGGCGAGGTCGGCCCGTGCGTCCGGCCGCATCACCACCAGGCTCAGCGACCGGTCGGCCAGCTCGGCGGGGCTCCACTCCAGCGCGCCGATCCCCTCGCGTACCCAGAAGCCCTGCTCGGCGGGGACCATGGCGGTGGTGCCGGCGGTGGCCGGGCCGGTGGGCTCGAGGCGGACGGGCAGCGGGCCGCGGGCCAGCGCGACCCGGCTGACGGTGGCGTGCGGGGCGGCCGCCAGCCAGCGGGCCACCTGGTCGGTCGGGGCCAGGCCGAGGAAGGCCGGCCCGTCGGCGGTCCGCGCGATCAGCCGTAGGCGGGCCTGTGCGGTCCGGGCGAAGGGCGCCTCGGCGCGGAGCAGGTCGTCCACGTCGGTGACCACGACGGCCTGCCCGGGCGTGCGGATCGTCTCGAAGCGGGCGCCGAAGCCGCCGTCCGGGTTCGCGTGCCGGGCCGCGGTCCAGAGCCCGGCCCCCACGAGGAGCGCCGGGATTCCCACAGCCAACAGCAGCATGCCGGCGATCGTTCGCACGAACCGCATTCGGGTCCTCTCCCTCGGTAGCCAACCACCCGGCCGACCTTACCGACGTGAACCGCGCAATCGCCGGATATCCACGGCAAGCACCCCAAGGACCGCAGAAAGCACGCCGGCCCGCCGGAAGATCCGACGGGCCGGCGGCACCTGCGCAGGTCAGGACTTCGGCGTGGGCTCCCGACGGGTACGCAGGAAGGCGAGCCCACCGAGGACCAGACCGGCGAGGCCGGCGACCAGACCGGCCACGCCGAGGGCCGTGCCGGCGCTCCCGTCGGAGTCGTCGTCACCGCCGGACGCGGCCGGCGAGGCGTTCGCGGCCACGTTCGCCGCCGGCGAGGCGGACGGCGACGCGGCGGTCAGCTTGAGGACCGGGGCCGGGTTCTCCGGCTCCTCCTTGCCCGGCGTCGGCACCTCGATCCAGCGGGACACATTGCCGTCCGAGTAGGTCTGGATCACCTTGAACACCATCTGGTCGACCTGCGGCAGCGGCCCCATCGACACCGGGAACTCCTGGAACTCGCCCGGCTTGACCCCGCCGCCCGACGCCGCGGTGAAGGTCAGCTTGGCCACCGCCTCGGTGAGCTGGCTGCCGTGCACGTCGATCGGCGGGTCGACCTTGCGCTTCTCCGCCTGCACCGTCCACCCCGGCACCGGCATGGTGGAGACCGAGCCGACCGGTGCGTCCTCCGGCAGGAAGACCTCCACCTTGGTGGTCGAGGCCGTGTCGCTCTCGTTCGGCACCCGGAAGGCGAAGCGGCCGTAGCCGCCCTGGGTCGCCTCCTTCGGGTTGACCGTGACGTGCGCCGAGGCCGGGCCGGCGAGGCCGAGCACGGCGGTGGCGACGGCGGCGAGGGCGAGCGCGGCCGTGGTGGCGGGACGCCGAAGACGGAACATGGGCGGAAGCCTCTCCTACTTGATCGGCACGGTGGCGGTCACCGTGGCCTGGTCGATGTCGGACGTGCGGACGGTGAAGCGGAACACCCACTGCCCCGCCGCCGGCAGGTTGATCTCACCGGTGGCGTGGTTGTCGGTCAGCGGCAGCAGCGGGATCTCGATCGGCTCGATCCCGGCCGACGGCAGCGCGGCGGTGGCCTTCCACTCCTGCACCGGCTGCGGTCGGTTGTCGCTGGTGTACGCGTACAGGTGCATCGAGTTGTTGCCACGCTGGGCCGGGTCCAGCTCCACCTGCAGCGAGTAGAGCGGGCTGGTCAGCGTGGTGGAGAAGTAGCCGGTGGGCGCACCGGCCACGTTGGCGGCCTCGGTGCGGGCCGGCGTGGTCTGCACCAGGTTGGCCGTGACGCCGAGCACCACCGCGGTGATCGCCAGTTCGGCCACCACCGCCCGGCGCATCGAACCGGGCCGGCCCGCCGCGGTGCGCCGCCGCACCAGCGAGCGGGAGTACGCGGCCACCCCGATCACCAGCACGAACAGAGCGATCTTGGCGAGCAGCAACTGCCCGTACGTGGTGTCGAACAGCGCCTGCGGGGTGGCCACCTCGATCAGCCCCTGCACGGTGCCGGCGAGCAGCAGCGCCGCGACCGCCAGGGCCGCCCAGCGGGACCAGATCGGCAGGATCGCGTCCAGCTCCCGCTCGTCGGCCCGGCGCAGCAGGAAGACCGCGAGCATCACCAGGCCGCCCAGCCAGACGGCCATGCTGCCGAGGTGCACCGCGTCCACCACCACCGAGACCGCCGGCACCGGCGAGGCGGCCGGGTGGCCGGCCAGCGGCCAGGTGAACAGCGCCGCCCCGCCGAGGATGGCCAGGATGATCCCGTCGGTCCGGCCGACCGGCCCGGCAAAGAGCGGCCGCAGCAGGAACGCCGCCGCGGCGAGCAGACCGAGCCGGACCAGATGCGCGGTGCCGTACGCGCTGCCCAGCACGTCGCCGAAACCGGACCCGGTGACGGCGAACAGGCCACCACCGGCCGTGTAGGGCACCTGCAACCACAGCTCGGCCACGGTCGCGACGGCCAGCAGGCCCAGGCCCGACCAGGCCAGCCGGGCCGGCCCACGCCGGGACAGCCGGCGCGGCCAGAGCAGGGCCAGCACCAGGGCCGGGCCGACCAGCAGCAGCAGACCCAGGTAGCCGAGGTACTTCGCCACCTTCACCGCGTTCTCCACCACCGGATTCGCGCGGCTGTCCGTACCGGTGTCGGTCGGTGGCGTCGACGGGGCGCCCACCGAGTAGGTGAAGGCGCCGGAGACCGGGTGGCTGTCGGCGGAGATCACCCGGTAGCTGACCAGGTAGGTGCCGCGCGCGCCGGACGGGTCGACCGGGATGGTCACCACCGTGTCCTTGAACGTCGGCTCGCCGCGGTCGGCCCGGGAGCCGTCGGGGGCGATCACCCGGATCTTGCCCGGGACCTTGCGGACCCCCTCGCTGAAGGTCAGCACCACCTCGGCCGGCGCGCCGGGCACCACGGCGGAGGCGGTCGGGCTGGTGCTCACCAGCACCGCGTGGGCGCTGGCCGGGGTGGCCGGGGCGACGAGCAGGGCGACCAGGACGACCAGCAGGCCGGCAGCGGTCCCCAGCCGGGCAGCCCAGCGGCGGTCGGCGCCGGCCTGTCGGTCGGCCCGGCGGCGGTCGGCGGCGGCCGGTCGGTCGGTCCCGCGGCGGTCGGCGGCGGGGCGGCGCCGGCGGCGTACGGCAGCAGTCATGACCATCATGCTTCCCGACGCGGCCCGGAATCGGCGACCCCTGATCATCCGCGTCCGACGGCGAGCGCGGCGGGTCGGGGCGCCTCCGGCTCATCGCTGACCCGGCCGAGCGCCCAGAGCAGGCCGGCCTGCACCACGGCCGCCAGGTGGCCCAACTCGTGCACGGCGGCGGTGGTCGAGGCGGCGATGTCCACCAGGCTGGTGCCGGCCAGGCAGACCGCCAGCACCAGGGCCACCGGCAGGAACGCCCGGGCCCGCTCCGGCCGCCAGGCGGCGAGCGCGAAGCCGACCGCGAGGGCCGCGTCGAAGGAGGCCATCTCCCGGCTGGTGTGCGGGTCCGCGTCGACGCCCAGCCCGGCCAGCAGGATCGGCAGCGCGATGGCGAACTGCGCCGCCGCGGCCACCGCCACGGCCACCCGGAGCACCTGGCGCCGGGCCCGCCCGGCGGCCGCGGCACCGGCCCGCGCCGCCGCCCGGTCCGTGGCGACGGCGGCCAGCACCTGGGCGGTCAAATCGGGTACGTCCACCGGCTGCAGCCGGGTGAGCCGGGTCACCCGCTCGGCGTGGGTCAGCCAGGAGCGGCAGCCCGGGCAGGACCCGGTGTGCGCCTCCAGGGCCGCCGCCGGGGCCTGCGGGTCCTCCCCGTCCAGCCGCGCCGACAGCGCCAGGCGAACCTCGTCGCACGTCATGAGCGGGTAGTCGGCGGGCGGGCGGGAAAAGTTCCCGACGTGGGCCGGACCACGGAAAGGGCCGAAGGACCCTGCCCGACCCCGGTACGCCGCGTAACCTCGTCTGTCGTGATCCCCGCCCCGCGCGACAGCTCCGCCAGCCACCGTGCGGCGGGGCCCGACGCTGCGCCGGACCCGGCCACGCACTGGGCGCTGGCCGCCCGCGACGGGGACCCGGCCGCCCAGGCCGCCTTCGTCCGCGCCACCCAGGCCGAGGTGTGGCGCTTCGCCGCCGCCCTGGTCGACGTGGACAGCGCCGACGATCTGACCCAGGAGACCTACCTGCGCGCGTTCCGGGCGCTGCCCGGGTTCGAGGGACGGTCCACCGCGCGTACCTGGCTGCTCGGCATCGCCCGGCGGGCCTGCGCCGACCACCTGCGCACGGTGGTCCGCCGGCGGCGGCTCGACGAGCGGCTCGGCGCGCACGCGGCCACTGAGCGGCCGTACCCCGACCCCGCCGGGCAGCTCGGCGCCGCCGACCTGATCCGCCGGCTGCCCGCCGAACGGCGCGGCGCGTTCGTGCTCACCCAGCTGCTCGGCCTGTCATACGCCGAGGCCGCCGCCGTGGAGGGGGTGCCGGTGGGCACCATCCGGTCCCGCGTCGCCCGGGCCCGCAGCGAGCTGGTCGCCGCCGTCGGCGACGCGCTGGCCGGATGATGGCGGAACTTTTCTCGGATCCGGGGCGACCAATGACCGTGACTGCACCGAGCACCCGGGCCATCCAGTGGCCCGCCGTCCGGCCCTGGCTCGGCGCCGCCGTCCGGCTCGGGCTGGCCGCCGTCTGGTTGTTCGCCGGCGCCACCAAGGTCGGCGACCTGGCCGCCTCCGGCCGCGCGGTCAACGCCTACCAGGTCATGCCGTACGAGGTGGCCGCCGTGATCGGCGCCGCGCTGCCCTTCGTGGAGCTGGCGCTCGGCGTACTCCTGCTCGTCGGGCTGGCCAGCCGCCTGGTCGCCGGCGTCTCCACGGCGCTGCTGGTGGTCTTCATCACCGGCATCGCCTCGGCCTGGGCGCGCGGCCTCGCCATCGACTGCGGGTGCTTCGGCAGCGGCGGCCAACTCGCCGCCGGGCAGGCCCCGAGCTACCTCCCGGAGATCCTCCGGGACCTGGGATTCCTGGTCATGGCCGGATTCCTGCTGATCTGGCCCCGCACCCCGTTCTCGGTGGACGGCTGGCTGGCGGGCGCGGCACCCGAGGAGGGCGAGGATGAGTAGTCGGAAGGGCCAGAAGAAGGCGGCCCAGGTGGTCCGCGCGCAGATCGCCCGGGAGAAGCGGCGCACCCGCACGATCATCACGTCGATCGCCGCGGTGGTGGTGCTGGTGATCGCCGGGCTGATCGGCTGGGCCGTCTACTCCAGCCAGCAGTCGAAGACCTTCACCGCCCCACCCGGCGCCAACGCCGGCGGCACCGGCATCCTCGACGGGAACGGCCCCGTCACCATCGACCTGTACGAGGACTACCTCTGCCCGGTCTGCAAGCAGTTCCAGCAGGTCAACGGGGCGACCATCGACGAGTTGGTCAGGGACCACAAGGTGCGGGTGATCTTCCACCCGGTGGCCTTCCTGAACCGCTTCTCCACCACCCAGTACTCCACCCGCGCCTCGGCCGCCGCCGGCTGCGCCGCCAAGGGCTCGAGGTTCAAGGAGTTCACCAACGAGCTCTTCGCCAAGCAGCCGCCGGAGGGCAGCGCCGGGCTGAGCGACGCCGAGCTGATCGACATCGGCGCGGGCGTCGGGCTGGACCGGGACGACTTCGGGGCGTGCGTCAACAACGGCACGTTCAAGGCGTGGACCGCACACGTCACGGACGACGCCAGCAAGTCGGGCGTCACCGGCACCCCGACCATCAAGGTCAACGGCAAGGAGCTCACGGACAAGAGCCCCGAGGGGATCAAGGCAGCGGTGGCGGCGGCCGGCAAGTGAGCCTCCTACCGCTGCGCCGGGCGGCGGTGGTGCTCACCGCCGCCCTCGCCGCACTCCTCGCCCTCGCCGCCCCGGCCGCCGCGCACGGGGCGGACGCCCCCGACGGCACCAACTACCGGGCCGCGGTGATCGAGCTCAGCCCCGCCCCGCCCGGACTCACCGCCCGGATGGTCGAGGCGAGCGCCCGGCTCGAGCTGACCAACCACACCGGGCGGGACGTCGAGGTGATCGGCTACTCCGGCGAGCCGTACCTGCGGATCGGGCCGGGCGGGGTGTACGAGAACACCCGCTCCCCCGCCACCTACCTGAACCGGACCATCGCCGGCGACACCCAGCTCCCCCCGCAGGCCGACCCGGCGGCGACGCCGACCTGGCAGCGGATCTCCGCCGGGCCGACGGCCCGCTGGCACGACCAGCGCACGCTCTGGCTGGAGTCGGCGCCGCCGCCGCAGGTCACCGCCGACCCGGCCCGGGAGCAGCAGGTCCGCGCCTGGGTGGTGCCGCTGCGCACCGGCGACCAGCCCATTGAGGTACGCGGCACGCTGGACTGGGTGCCGCCGCCGGACGCCTACCCGTGGTGGGTGGCCGCCACGCTCGGCTTCCTGCTGATCGGCGCGGCCGGGCTGATCCCCGCCGGCTCGACGGCCGGTACGCGCGCGTTGCGCGCGGCGGGCGCGCTGCTCGCCGCCGGCGGGCTGGCCACGGTCGCGCTCACCGTCGGCCGGGCGCTGGACGCCGGGGCCGCCGGCGTCGGCGGGGTGCTGCTCGAGCTGGTCAGCGGGCAGGTGTGGACGCTGCTCACCGGGCTCGGCGCGCTCGCCGCCGGCGGATACGCGCTGGCTCGCCGGGAGGCCGCCGACTTCGCGCTCGCCCTGGCCGGGGCCTGCCTGGCCCTCTTCGCCGGGGTGGCGAACCTGGCCGTGCTGTCCCGCTCGGTGGTGCCGGTGCTGTGGCCGGCGGGCCTGGCCCGGGTGCTGGTGACGCTGATCCTGGCCACCGGGGCGGGTGCGGTCGCCGCCGGCGTTCTGCGCCTGCACGCCGCCTCCCGCGCCGCCATCCCCCGGCCCCGCCCCGACACGGATCCTCATGGGGCTGCCCGGAGCGGGAGCGGGAGGACGGGTCAGGCGGGGCGGGCGGCGGTGCGGGGGTCGAAGCCGTAGGGAAGCTCGAGGCGGTGGGCCGCCAGCAGGGCGTCGTCGGTGAGGATCTCGGGCGTGGGGGCGTCAGCGACGATCCGGCCGGCGTCCAGGATCACCGCACGGTCGCAGAGTTCCGCCGCGTACGGCAGGTCGTGGGTGACCATCAGCAGGGTCACCGGCAGCGCACGCAGGATCTCCGCCAGCTCCCGCCGGGCGGCCGGGTCGAGGTTGGACGACGGCTCGTCGAGGACCAGGATCTCCGGGTGCATGGCGAGCACGGTGGCCACCGCCACCCGGCGGCGCTGCCCGAACGAGAGGTGGTGCGGCGCCCGGTCCCGGTGCTCGCTCATCCCCACAGCGGCCAGGGCCTCGTCGACCCGGGCAGCCAGCTCCGCCCCGCGCAGCCCCAGGTTGGCGGGCCCGAACGCGACGTCCTCGGCGACGGTGGGCAGGAACAGCTGATCGTCCGGGTCCTGGAAGACGATGCCCACCCGGCGGCGGATCTCGGCGAGGGTGTCCCGGTCCCGGCCCACCGTCAGGCCGCCGACGCCGACCGTCCCCTCCGTCGCGGTGAGGATGCCGTTGAGGTGCAGCACCAGCGTGGTCTTGCCGGCGCCGTTCGGCCCGAGCAGCGCCACCCGCTCCCCGCGCGGCACGGTCAGATCCACCCCGTGCAGGGCGACGTGGCCGTCCGGGTACGCGTACCGGACGCCGCGTACGTCCAGCGAGGGAGGTGTCTGCACGTGCCCGATCATCTCAGGACGACCGCGACGGCGGCGATGGTGGCCGCGGCCAACGGCACCGTCGCGGCGGCCACCCACTGCCCGGCGGTGGCCGCGCCGGCGCCCTGCCACACCGCCGGCATCCGCCCTGTGTAGCCACGGGAGACCATCGCCAGGTAGACCCGCTCGCCGCGTTCGAAGGCGCGCAGGAAGAGCGCGCCCACCCCGGCGGCGAAACCCCGGAGCTGCCAGAGGAACCGCGGATCGTCGCCCCGGGACACCCGGGCCACCCGCATCCGCCGGGCCTCGCCCACCAGCACGTCCAGGTAACGCAGCATGAACGTGGCGATCTGGGTGAGGATCTGCGGGCAGCGCAGCCGGTCCAGGCCGACGATCAGGTCACGCGTCGTCGTGGTCGCCGCCAGCAACAGCGACGCGAGTACGCCGAGCGTGCCCTTGGCCAGGATGTTCCACGCGCCGTGCAGCCCGTCGACGGACAGGCTCAGCCCGGCCACCTCGACCCGCTCCCCGGTGCCGAGGAACGGCAGCGCGAACGCGAAGAGCACGAACGGCAGCTCGATCAGCGCCCGGCTGAGCAGCCAGCGCGGCCCGACCCGGGCCAACGCCGCCACGGCGGCGACCAGCAGGGCGTAGGCGCCGAAAGCCCAGTACGCCTCCCGGGGCGTGGCGACCACCGCGACGGTGAAGAGCACCATCGCGGCGATCTTCACCTCCGGCGCGAGGCGGTGCACCGGTGAGGCGGACTCGCGGTAGAGCACGTGCACGTGCCCGGCACCCATGACGGCGGGTCCCTCAGCGGGTGCCGGCGGGTCGCGCGCCGGCGTCCCGTGCCGCCGACCCGGTCGGGGCGCCACCGGCCGGATCGGTCGGGACGCCGTTGGCCGGGCCGGTCGGGGCGCCGTTGGCCGGATCGGTGGGGGCGCCGTTGGCCGGGCCGCGGCGGCGGGCCAGCCAGAACAGGCCGCCGCCCAGGGCGAAGGTGAGCAGCACGCCGAGCACGCCGGAGATGCCGGTCGAGAGGAACCCGTTGCCGACGCCCCGGACGCCGTAGTCGGCCAACGGGCTGTCGGCCAGCTCGTGGTCCTTGGCCTGCTGGGCCGGGCAGCTCCCGCCGGTGATCTCGTCCTCGGCGTTCACCGTGCAGCCCTTCAGCAGCGACGAGTCGAGCCCGTCCGGGTGCGACGAGGCGTAGTTGCTGACCACGCCGGCGAGCAGCAGGGCGACCAGCAGGCCGCCGAGGATGAAGGGCCAGGGACGCTTGCTCATCGGACACCTCCGGCGGCCGGGACGGCGGGAGCCGGCACAGCCGGCTTGCGGGCGCGCAGCGCGTACACCAGATCGGGACGGACCTTCGCGACGGTGACCACCGTGGTCGCGGTGATCAGGCCCTCGCCGATGCCGATCAGCAGGTGGACGCCGGCCATCGTGCCGGCCAGGCCGGCGAGGTTGCCGCCCAGGTCGGCGGTGCCGCCCAGCCAGTACTGCAGGACGAAGCCCTGGCTGGCGACCACCACGCTGACCAGCGCGGCGACGAAGGCGGTGACGCCGAGACCGGCCGTGGTGCGCGGCAGCACCCGCAGCAGCAGCGCGATCAGCAGGTACGCGGCGGCGGTGCCGAGGATCGCCATGTTGGTGATGTTGAGGCCGAGCATGGCCACCCCGCCGTCGCCGAAGACCAGCGCCTGCACGACAAGGACCACGGCCACGCAGAGCGCCCCGACCCACGGCCCGACCAGCAGCGCGGCGAGGGCGCCACCGAGCAGGTGGCCACTGACGCCGGCGGTAAAGATCGGGAAGTTGAGCATCTGCACGGCGAAGATGAACGCGGCCACCAGGCCCGCCATCGGGGCCAGCCGGTCGTCGAGGTCGCGGCGCCCGCGCAGCACGCAGAAGGCGAGCACGGCGAGCGCGAACGCGGCGAAGATCGCGGCGACGGGACCGTCGATGATCCCGTTCGAGATGTGCATCGCCAGTGTGTCCACTCGACCTCCCCGGACGCGGCGGGAGGATCCACGCCGACACGGGCAGCTTATTTGCGACGGCCCGTTGTTGCCAATCCCTTGCAACAAGCCATGGTGATCATCACGCCACCGCGCGTCGCCACCGTCCCGGTCCGGCCATGCGGCGGTATCGTCTGCGCCATGACCGACCGCCTCAGCCCCGGCGACCCCGCCCCCGAATTCACCCTCCCCACCGACAGCGGCGGAAGCCTCGCCCTGGCCGACCTGCGCGGCCGCAAGGTCATCCTGTACGCGTACCCGGCCGCCATGACGCCCGGCTGCACCAAGCAGGCGTGCGACTTCCGCGACTCGCTCGCCTCGCTCCAGGCCGCCGGCTTCGAGGTGGTGGGCATCTCCCCGGACAAGCCCGAGAAGCTGGCGAAGTTCCGCGACCGGGACGCCATCACCTTCCCGCTGGTCGCCGACACCGACAAGGCCGTGCTGACCGCGTACGGCGCGTACGGCGAGAAGCAGCTGTACGGCAAGACGGTGACCGGGGTGATCCGCTCGACCTTCGTCATCGACGAGGACGGGAAGATCGAGCGGGCGCTCTACAACGTCAAGGCCACCGGGCACGTCGCCAAGCTCCGCCGGGACCTCGGCCTGGACTGAACCTGTCGTCCCGGGCCGCACCGTCCACGGCATTCCCAGGTTGCGCCGGGCTCGTCATCGGGCTTGCTCGACGCTCCAGTTAGACTCTCGAATGCGGGCGGGAGTGGTGGAATTGGCCAGACACGCAGGATTTAGGTTCCTGTGTCCGTGAGGACGTGGGGGTTCGAGTCCCCTCTCCCGCACCACCCGGCTCCCCGGGCCGGCAGAGGCTGACCCGGGGAGCGCGGCATCAGCTCCGCCATCGCGCGGCAGCTGTCGTGAGGATCACGATGGCGGGCGACCGTGCGCGCTGCCGGGCCACGATGGCGGGCGTGAACCTGCGCTTCGTCCTCGACCCCGAACTCACCCCCGAGCTGCGCGAGCAGATTGTCGCGCTCTGGGTGGACGTCACCAACGCCGGCGGCGCGGTCGGCTTCGTCGCCCCGGTGACGGCGGCCGAGGTCCGGCCCCTCGCCGAGGAGACCTTCGCGGGTCTGGCCGACGGGCCGGACCGGCTGCTGGTGGGCTACGCGGCGGACCGTCTCGTCGGCATCCTGATCATCTCCGACAACCGGTTCCACCTGAAGACGCACTGGCGGGTGCTCAAGCGGGTGATGGTGCATCCCGACACCCAGGGCCAGGGGTACGGCGCGGCGCTGATGCGCGAGGCCGAGCGGATCGGCCGGGAGCTGGGCCTGGCGGCGCTGCACGTGACGGTGCGGGACGGCCTGGGTCTGGGCGCGTTCTACGGCCGGCTCGGCTACCGGGAGGTGGGGCGGCTCCCCGCCGCGCTGCGCCTCGTCCCCGGCGACGACCGGGACGAGGTCTTGATGTGGCTCGACCTGGGCACCGCAGCGGGTTGACCGTTCCGGCAGTGCCGGCAGCCGCAGCGGGCGGTCGATGCTGCCGGAGCTCTGGCGGCCCGGACAAACGGGCCAGGCGAGAGCCAAGACGCGACCATCACCAGGCGACGCCGATCCCGTCGCCGGGGTACCAGTGCCGGGCCGGGGTCTCCCGGTATGCGAGGAACCGGCGACCGGTGCGTTCGGCGTGCTGGGCGAGGACGTTGGTGATCGTGGCGTTGTCGGTGAGCAGCATCGCCGCGGGGGCGAGTTGCGGCTCGATCGCGTCGAACTCGCGCTGCTCGTGCCCCCGGCTGTGGTCGCTGTCGTGCAGGAAGAGGTCGACCGGCCGGTCCAGTGCGCTGATGGAGGCGATGGAGTCGCCGATGACGAGGTCGACCACGTCGGCCCACGGGGTGGCTTTGGCGAGGTAGCCGGCCTCGGGGTTGATGTCGAGCGAGGTGAGCCGGCCGGGGTGCCCTTCGGCGGTGTTGCGCAGCAGGGCGGCGGCCAGGACGCAGCTGCCGAGGCCCTTGTCCACGCCGGTCTCGACGACGTGGGCGGGTTTGCGGGCGCGGACAATGGCGTACCAGCCGATCCGGCGGGCGTAGCGGACCTGCCGGTCGGCCAGGCCGCGGCGGGACGCGGTGGCGGTGGCCGTCTCGATGTGCCCGCGCAGCTTGTCGTCGCCTTCGAGTTCGGCGAACCAGCCGCGCACCTGCCCGACCGGGACGTCGCACACGACGCTGACAAACCAGGCGAGGTGGTGCTGGCTCAGGGTGGTCAGGTCGTACGTGTAGTTGTGATGCTCGCGGGAGGTGAGCAGCCAGCGGGCGGAGGCGCGCAGCACCTTGCCGTCGTGCCGGGCGACCTTGGCCAGGCGGGTCGGGAAGGCGGCGACCGGGGCCAGCCGGGTGCGGGCGATGGCCCGACGGAGCTTCGTTGCGTCCACCTGTGCGGTTGTATCAGGTCGGGGCAGTGGCTGGCGAGGAAAGTTTCCACGTGCATGACTGGGTGTCCGGACCGGACCGACCGGACGAGGGTCCCCGCGCCGAACGGTGACTCAGTAGCATCGCGCACATGTCACATCGCCAGCAGATCGTCGACGCCGACACCCAATTCTTCGGTTCCCCGGTGGAACATGACGGCGTGGAGCAGCCGCCCGCCCCGGCCCCGCGTCGGCGCCGTGGGCGGCGGATCGTCCTGACCGTGCTGCTCGTGCTGGTCGTGCTCGCCGGCGGTGGCATGATCGCAGGCGGCCTGTACTACCGCTCCATCGACTCCTCCATCGAGCGGGTCGACGCCTTCGACGATGTGCCCGAAGAGTCCCGCCCGCAGGTCGTGGCGAAGGGCGCGATGAACATCATGATGCTGGGCAGCGACTCCCGCGACCCGGAGAACTCCGGGGGCTCCCGGAGCGACACGATCATCCTGGCCCACCTGCCAGCGGACCGGTCGAGCGCCCAACTCATCTCGATCCCGCGCGACACCTGGGTGCCGGTGCCGCGGTCGAAGGAGGGCCGGGGCGGCCGGGAGGCCAAGATCAACGCGGCGTACGCCTGGGGCGGTGTGCCGCTCATGGTGCAGACGGTCGAGCAGTTCACGGGCGTCCGCATCGACCATGTGACGATGGTCGACTTCTCCGGCTTCAAGGAGATCGTCGACGCCCTGGGCGGCATCGAGATCGACGTCGATCAGAACTTCACCTCGAAACACTCGCTCAATCCCGACGGCCGCCGCGAGTTCGTCAAGGGCCGGCAGACCATGGACGGCGCCACCGCGCTGGACTACGCGCGGGAGCGGTACGCCTTCGCCAACGGTGACTTCACCCGAATCAAGCACCAGCAGCAGGTCATCAAGGCGATCCTCGACAAGGCGGCCTCCGGCGGCACGCTGAGCAGCCCCACCAAGCTGAACTCGTTTGTGAAGGCCACGGCCAGCTCGGTGGCGGTGGACAAGTCACTGTCCCTCGTGGACCTGGCGATGGAGCTGCGCGGCCTGCGGAGCGGCAACCTCGGGTTCTACACCTGCCCCACCAAGGGGACCGGCCGGGTCGGCAGCGAGAGCGTGGTGTTCGCGGACACGGCGAGGGCCAAGACACTCTTCGACGCGGTCCGGCGCGACTCGGTCCCGGAGATTCTCTCCGCCGGAAAGTAGGATCTCGATCTGTCCTGCCGGCTCTGGTGGTGGGACTGACCTCCTCATATGCTGCGATCGCCCGGGACCTGCATCATGCAGGCTCCGGGCGTTTCACGGGGAGGAACGACCATGTCAGGGTACTCGGCGACGAGGGATCCAGCTGCGGGCATGACGCCGCTCGAGGAAGCATCGCGGCAGAGCGTGGCGTCGCCGCCCGACGTGGCGGTCGACGCGGAGACACTCGCGGCACTTCCTGTCGTGCAGCGGCCCGAGGAGCCCGCGGTCACCGATGCGGCGCGCGTCGGTCTGGACACGACCGCAGTGCTGCCATACGCCAGTTCCCGGGCCTCGAAGCGCACGCGCTCGCTCCGGGCCTGGATGATGGCGGCTCCGTTCGACGTGGTCGCGCTACTCGCCCCGCTGCTCGTGACCCAGAACTACTGGCGCGGGACCCTGGTCAATGCCGGCCTCACGATTGCCCTCTTCACGGCTGGCGGGCTCTACCGGGCCCGTCGGCACATCAGCATCCTGGACGAACTGCCGAGCCTCTGCGGGCGGCTGCTGGCCTCCGCTGCGGTGGTGGGCATCATCGCGGCCGAGCGCCACGATTCGGTGCCGTACGTGAGCGGATTCATGCAGGACGTCGCCCTCTCCGCCGGGCTGGTGATCGTCGGCCGGGCGTTCAACCGGAGTTTCATCCTCCTCGCCCGCAAGCGCCGGTGGGTGGAGCACAACGCCATCATCATCGGTAGCGGTCCGATCGGCGTGGAAATCGCCCGGCTGCTCCGCCGCTATCCCCAGTACGGCCTGCGGTTCGTCGGCTGTGTCGACGCTCCGTCGCGGCAGGGCACCGGGGCGGTCCCGCTGCTCGGCACCCTCGACGACCTCGAACACCTCACGAGGCTGCTCGAATGCGACGTACTCGTCATCGCCGACCCTGACTGCCTCGAGTCCACCCTCATGGAGACCCTGCTCCGACCCCGCAGCTCACGCTGCGATCTCTGGGCGGTGCCGCGCCTCTGGGGTTCCCGCTCCCAGGGTGGCTACCCCGACCACATCGGGGCGATCCCGATCGTCAAGATCGGTGACACTACGCTCTCCGGCCCGCGGTGGGCCGTCAAGCGCGCCTCAGACATGCTCTTCGCCGCGGTGGCGTTGATCCTGCTGAGCCCGGTGCTCCTGCTCTGTGCCACTGCCACCTTCGTCGACGGGGGTCGCGGCATCTTCTTTTACCAGGAACGGATCGGCCGGTACGGCAAGCCGTTCAAGGTGATCAAGTTCCGGTCGATGCGCCCGGTGGACGAGCACGAGTCGCAGACGAACTGGTCCATCGCGCACGACCGGCGGGTCGGGCCCATCGGGCGGATCATGCGCCGTACGTCGCTGGACGAACTGCCCCAGCTCTGGAACATCCTGCGTGGGGAGATGAGCGTGGTCGGGCCGCGGCCGGAACGGCCGTACTTCGTCGAGAAGTTCTCGGCCGAGTACCCCCACTACGCGATGCGCCACCGGGTCCCCGTCGGGCTCACCGGGCTCGCACAGGTCAGTGGCCTCCGGGGCGACACGCCGATCTCCGACCGGGCGAGGTTCGACAACTACTACATCGAGAACTGGTCGCTCTGGCTCGACATCAAGATCGTGCTGCGTACCCTCGCGGAGGTGTTCCGGGCGGGCGGCCGGTGACTCGTCGCCCGCCGACCCCTCAGTAGGCGGGGAGCAGCGGCAGATGCCTCGTCCGGTAACCACCGCCCACATAACGATCGGGATCGGCGCCGAGCACTGACGCCATGACCGTGCCGAAGACGTCCCGGAAGTCCATCGTGGCCTTCAGGTCGCCATCGTCGAGGTCGGTGAGGCTCGGCTGCTCGCCGTAGAACCCGCCGGCCACAGCCGGCCCTAGGACGAACACGGGTCCCGCCGTGCCGTGGTCGGTGCCCTGCGAGGCGTTGCCGCGCACCCGCCTGCCGAACTCGCTGTAGACCACCACGGTCACCTGGCGTCCCGCCTCGGTCCGTGCCATGCGGGCCACGAACGCCGACAACGCGCGGTCGAGTCGGGTGAGCAGGCTCTCGTGCCCGGCCCGTTCCATCGCGTGCGTGTCGAAGCCGTCAAGGCTCACCGAGTAGACCCGGGTGGGCACACCGGCCTCGATACAGTGAGTCACAAGCGCCAATTGGGTTTCGAGAACGCGACGACCACCGGGGGCAGTCGTCAGCAGCTCTTCCTCCTCCGGGCTCGACGTGTGGCTCTGCCGTTCGTCGGCTCCGTGTACCAGACGCTCCACCTTGAGTAGGTCGGCGAATGCGCGGGCCGCGCGGGCCTGCAGCTCCGGTTCTCCGGGCTCAACGCGGCCCAGGGCCGCGACCGCGTCGACGGTGATGCCCGGAGGTAGCTCGAGCCCGCTGACGCTCACGCAGGATCCCGCCCTGGTCTCCCCGGCGAGCACCGGGGGTAGCACCGGCTCGAAGCTGACCGCGGCCTCCGGCGCGGCCTTCGTGCCGTCGAGCCACCGGCCCACCCAGCCGGTCGTCACGGGCTCAGCCGGGGAGGCAGTCTGCCAGATGTCCATGGACCGGAAATGGCTGCGGTCCGGCCTCGGGTAGCCGACGCCCCGGACGATCGCCAGCCGCTTCTCGTCCCACAACTGCTTCATGCCCCGCATGACCGGGTTCAGCCCCAGCGTGTCGTCCAGGTGCAGCACCTTCTCGGCGTCGTACGCCAGGGTGGGCCGTGCCTTGTGGTAAGCGGGGTCCGTGTAGGGGATGACGGTGTTCAGCCCGTCGTTGCCACCGTAGAGCGTCACCAGGACGAGCTTCTTTTCCGGGGCCGCGGAGGTGTCCGGCCCGGCGCTCCGTAGTAGCTCGGCAAGTCCCAGCCCACCGGCACCCGCCGCGAGCGCGGCGCCCGCAGCGACTCCCGAGGCGAGCAGGAACCGACGTCGAGTCAGCGCATCCATCGTCATGTCACCAGGTACTCCGGGCTCACCAATCCCAGGGTCAACAACTGCCGCCGGTCCTTCACACCCCGCAGCACGGCGTACGTCCGATTCGTCCACTGGTCGACGCCGAACAGGTATGCCAGGCTCTCCGGGGTCAACTGCTCGACCGGCGCATGTTCGGCGATCCGGCCGGCGAGGCGCATCCGAACCTGGGCCGAGGCGGACGTCAGCCAGGCACCACCAGAGGGCCAGCCGCCCACGTTGGGCGGAGCGAATGGCAGTTGCCCCAGGCTCTCCAGGTCTTGCAGGATGGCGGCGCGGGTCTTCGCGGAAAGCTGGGACAGCCGCAGCCCCAGTTGCCGCAGGGCACCCACGAGCCACTCGACCGGCTGCTTCACCACGGTGCCGGCCGTCGCCTGAAACGCCTCGTCCGCAAAGAGCACCCGCAGCATGGCCATCGGCGCGGGGAATTCCCGGACCATTTTCTCCTGCAGCGCCTTCGGAATCGGCTCCACGGACGAGCCGTACCGGAACCAGAGGCGGGAGGCGATGAATCGCGGACAAGCGCCCTGGCTCAGCAGGAGGTCAGTCAGACTCGCTGCGGTGAAGTTCCCTGTCCGGCCCAGGATGGTCTTGGCACCCGAGTCGTGGTCCTGCGGGTTGAAGACCGACCGGCCGAGGGTGAGGCTGAAGCGCCAGCCGGTGAGCGCTCGCCCTGCCTCCTTGACGTCCTTCTCCGTGTAGTGGCCGAGCCCGAGGACGAACAGCTCGCACAGCTCGCGGGCCAGATTCTCGTTGGGCGCCTGTCGCGTGTTGAGGTGGCCGTCCAGGTAGAGGTTCAACGCGGCGTCGATGACCATCTGCCGGGCCATCACCGTGAAATCGGGGGCGTCACGGAGGGCCCGGTGCTGGTTGAGCATGAGCTGGGGGCTGCGTACCTTCTTGACCGACGTGGCCCAGTGCCCATGCCAGAAGAAGACCAGCTTCTCGACGGCCACGTGGCTGGCCACCGTCATCCGGTGCAACCACCATTGGGTGATCTCCGCGGTCTGCACCACTCGCAGGTCCTCCAGCCGGACCTTCTCCTCGTAGGTCAGGTCGCGCTTGCCCGCGTACACGTCGGGACCGATGTCCGGGATAGGCGCGTCCGCCGCGCCGATGTCCGGCCCGGGCGGCGCGGTCAGCCCGGCGAGCGCCGCGACATAGCCGGCCCGGCGGGCGGCGGCGAGCTCGGCTGCGGTCGGGCCGAATCCGGCACGCCGCAGCAGCAGGCCGACGCTCTCGCTCATGACAACAACCTAGACGACAGCGTCCGGTCAGGACAGGCCGGTGCCGGACGGGACGGGTGTCGGTTGTGGACGGCGGCGGGCCGGCAACGCGACGAGGACGAGCGAGTAGACGACCATGCCGATGGATGAGGCGACCAGATAGCCGGGTGCCCCGAACTCGACTGCCAGGAGCGGCGCGGCGAGCATCGTCAGGCCGAGCATGACATAGCGGGCACGCAGGAGCAGGTCGAACTCGCCCCGGATGAACCGGCTCAGCGAGCAACCGTAGGAGAATCCGAGCGCCGTCTTCTCCAGCCCGGCCGCAAGCAGGACCGACCCCACAGGGATGAAGGACAGCGCGGGGACGAATCCGTGCCCGGCGAGCACCGCCACCCCGAGAACGGCCGAACCGGCGGCCATGAGCGCCAGCGCCAGCAGTCCATCGCGCAGGTCCTGCCGTCGGGTCGTACTGACGTCTGCCTTGCGCTGGTAAACGAGCATCCGGCGGAACGTGATCGACACGAACGCCAACGGCGCGAACAGCTGCTGAGTGATACGGATCACCCCGAGCGTGGCAGCGTCGACGACGAAAGCGGTGACCTGGATGGCGAGCACCGGGGTGAGACCGACGAGCAGGGCGTCCAGGGAGGCGGCGCCCATCACGCCCCGCCGCGACCGCACCCAGCTGGGCAATCCGGTGAAGAGCGCCCGGCGCTCGGGTCGACCGGCGGCGACCAGGAAGAACACGGCATTCACGACGGCCCAGGACAGGCAGATGGCCAGCGGTGCGCGGATCGCGGCGAAGACGCCCATCAGGACCAGTTGCGCAGCCAGCCACGCGGCCGTCTCCAGGAAGACCGCTCGGGCGGCACCGGCCGCTACGCCGGCGGCCCGACCGATGTCGAGCGCCAGCGCGAATGGGATGCCGGCCGCGTAGGCGACGGCCAGCTCAATCGACCCGCCGGACACGGCGAGCGCCGAGGCCACCGCCAGTACGGCGCCGGCAAGCCCGCCGGTGAAAGCGGCGGCCACGGAGCGCTGACAGTCCGTCCGCGCGGCCATCCGCTCGGCGTGCGACTCGCTGAGCAACGTCGCCTCGGCGAGGGTTCGCTGCAGTACGCCGCAGGTCAGTTGGAAGACGAGCATCGCGGGCGCAGTGGCGCCGACCGCGGACAGGTCACCGGCGTAGCCCAGGGCCAGGCTGAAGATCAGGCTGGTACCCATGAGGGCCAGTTGCCCGAGGGTCAGGGCTGGCCTGGCCCAGTTCCGCCCGCTGGTACGCGGCAGAGTACTCGTTGCCGTCACGGCCGACCCCCGGCGGTCGCCTGATACGGAGCGGGCCCTACCCGTTGGGTCGCGGCGACGACGGCCTGTGTCAACGGCATCGCGGTGGCGCCGACCGCCGGTGCGACGGCACGCGACGGGCCGTTCAGCAGGTTATTCAGTGCGACTGCGGCTGCCTCCGGGTCCTGGAAGTCCGCGAACGCGTAGGCACCGCCGGAGACGGCGGCCGCCTCGGGCAGGCCGCCGAGCGGCGAGACCAGCATCGGTTTCCCGGTCCGCCCGATCTCGACCGCGACCCGGCCGAACGGCTCCATCCAGCGGGACGGGATCAGGACGACGTCCACCGAGTTGCAGAACTCGTCGACTCCCATCCGGCCGGGCAGCTGCAGCTCGACCCCCTCCGACCGGGCCAGCTCGGCCAGCGTCCGTGTGTAGTCGGGCTGCCCCTCACCGGCGACCAGCACCCGCACCGCCAGCCTCGTGTTCCGCTGATGAGCGCTGGCGGTGCGGATGGCGGCCTCGATGCCCTTCACCGGGTCGATCCGGCCGAGGTATCCGACGACGAGCTGAGTCTCGTCGATGCGCCGCGCCGGCCGTACCGGTTCCGTCGGACCGATCAGCGGGTAGCCGACCAGGCTCGACTCCTGAGTGGTCAGGCCCGAGGCGATGAGCTCCTCGCGGACGAAGCCGGAGACGCAGACGCTCACCGCGTCGGACGGGGTGGCACTGCGCATGATCCGCGCCTTGACCTGGCACTCGCCGCACACTGTCGCGCAGATACGTGAATCCTTGAGCCGGGACCGGCGCCAGCAGGTATCGCTGAGGTCGTGGAATACCCGGACGTACCGCAGCCTGTGCGCCTTCACCCAGCGGGGCAGCCAGGGACCGGTACGGGAGATGTTGGTGGCGACGACGACGTCGGGCCGGAACGCCCCGATCCGGCGGGTCAGGCGCGACGCGACGAGGGGCAGCAGCCAGGCGGTCAGGAGCTCCAGCCCGCGCCGGATCCGGGTGTCCGCGTGCTGCCGCCGGGCGAAGGGTCGCCGGACGGCATGCACGGTGAGCGGACCGTCGGCGTACGTGTTGTCGACGGTGGCCGGCACGAAGACCGCCACCTCGGCGAAGTCGGCCAACTCCCGCGTCGCGGCCCGAGCGGACCGCTCCGCGCCGCCGACCTCGTCCGGCCACCACCAGTCCGCCAGGATGGCGACCCTGGGGCGTGGTTCAGTCATTTGCGCCATCTCCTCTGGCCTGGCGGCTGCGCCGGCCGGCGAGTCGTTGTCCACCGATAGAGGCGGTCGGGTGAGCCGCCAGCCCGGGTCAGGCAGGGCCAGCACGCCCACGACGAGCACCGCGAACGCGGCACCGACGAACGGAATCTGCGCGCCGAGCGGGCCGCGCAGCAGGCCGATCTGGAAGGCGGCGAAGGTGATCGTGAGGGCGGCCCCGAGTCCGTCCGGCCTGGCTGTCAAGGCGTGGTCGAGTCGCCGGGCGAGCCGGCCGTAGAAGAAGAACAGCACCACGACGCCGACGAAGGCGAACTCCAGATACACCTCGGCCCAGAACGGCAGGGCCAGGTTCTGGAACTCGTAGCCCCTGCTGGCCGCCACCGCGTTGCCCGCCGGGATCGCCTTCCCCTCCCACCAGGATCGGGGCACCCAGAACAACAGCGCCGAAATGAGGTGGTGGCCCCAGGTGTGGCCGTGTACCCGGGCGTAATAGACCGCGTTGACCGTCTGCTGGAAGCCGTCGAAGTCCCAGGTGTAGTACGCATCCAAGCCCAACCGGAGGTTGCCGCGCGACCGCTCGTTGCGGAACATGTTCGCCAGCGGATAGAGCACGGCGAGGCCGGTGAGCATGCCGAGCGAAAACAGATTCCGCCAGCGCTGCCGCTCGAACCGAACGATCGCCAGGCCAGCTGCGAGCATCACCCCGAAGGCGGTGAACCGGTTGGCAGACAGGGGGTTGTTATAGATCACATTGAGGAGCACCGCCACGGCGGTGGCGCCCAGCAGGATCCACCCCGCTCGTGGGCCGGCGAAGTTCCGGGTCCGCCAGCAGACCAGGCACAGCACGAGGGCGACCGCGGCGACCGCGGCCGGGAAGGTGCTGAGCAGTCCGAGCAGCGCCAGGTCCTGCCGGCTCTTCAGGCCCGCCTCGGCGATGGCGCGCTGAAGGTCGTCGCGGCTGGTGAACCGGACGGCCAGCCCGCCGGTCATCGGCAGGCAGACGACCGCCAGGACGGCGGCGGTCCCGGTGACAGCCAGCGCCTTCTCGATAGTGATCCGGGTACGCGGCGAGGTGCGCGGCCGGGGTGCCGGCAGGCGGCGGGTGTTGCCCACCCAGTAGGCCACGACCGCGAACAGGAGGATGACCTGCGCGCTGACGTAGTACTGGTCGAGCGGCAGGTCGGGCCAGGGCAGGCGCCGATCGCGGATCTGCAGCAGGGGCGCGAAGCCGACCCACACCGTGACGAACGCCCAGAACGTCACGGCGACCGGGGTGAAGGCCCCCGACCGCGTGGTCTGGTAAAGCGCCGCCAGGCTCACCGCCACCACGACGAGGCCGAGCACACCGGCGACGGTTGGCCGGGGAAGCACCGTGCTGACCGCGAGTAGTGCGATGACCAGCAACCCGACCGCCGCGAGCACCGTACGGACGGACGGCCGCCGCAGGCGTGTGGTGGGTGTGGGCACAGCGGGCTCAGTAGGTCTCATCGGCGACCCACGCGGCCACGTTCGCGCGGAACACGTCGGCGGAGAACCGGGCGGCCTGCGCGCTGACCCGGTCGCGGTCCAGGCCGTCGAGCTGGCGCAGCATGGCGGCGTAATCCCCCGGGTCGTCGGAGTCGACCAGGAATCCGGTCTCCCCGTCGACGACGGTCTCCAGCACTCCGCCGCGGCGCAGCCCCAGCACCGGGGTGCCGCAGGCCATCGCTTCCACAGGGATGATGCCGAAGTCCTCGTGCGTGGGGAAGAGCAGGCACCTCGCCCCCCAATACAGCTCGCGGAGCCGGTCCCGGGACGGCTGCCGCTCGAAAGTGACCGGGACGCCGACCCGTGCCGCCTGTCGGCGCAGGGCCTCCTCCTCCGGCCCTGACCCCGCGATCACCAGCGGCAGCCGGGCGGCATCGGCGATCTCGATCATCAAGTCGAACTTCTTGTACGGGATCCAGCGCCCGACTCCGAGCAGGTAGCCACGGTCCTGCCGGCGCTGCTCGGCCGGGGCATCGGTGAAGTAGTCCACGTCGACCGGTGGGTGGATGATGCGGGCATCACGCTTCCAGAACCGCTGGATCCGTGCCTGCACCTCACGGGAGTTGGCCGCGTAGCTGTTCACGTGCCGGCTCAGGCGGACGTCGGCGCCTTGCAGCACGCGCCGTGGCACGGTCAGCATTCCGTTCGAGCCCCGGCCGTCAAAGTCGGGACTCCACAGGTAACGAGCCGGCGAGTGGATGTAGCTCAGGTAGCGCGCGTCCGGGGAGGACCGAAACTTGACGGTGTGTGCGAAGGCGTGGCTCGACGAGATGACCACGTCGAACCGCTCGCGGGTCAGGGTCCGCCAGGTCAACGGCATGACCGGCAGCGCCAGCGCCTTCGACCGCCGCAGCGGCGTCCGGGCGAGCCACGACTCCTCGAAGTCGAGGCCGCGTCGTGCGTCGCGATCGCGCCACAACACGAACCCCTTCGCGTCCGGCAGCACCTCACGGATGGCCAGGAAGACGTTCTCCGAGCCGCCCGTGGCGCCGAACCACTCGTGCACCAGGGCGACCGACCGGCCGGCCAGCAACGGTCCGCCCGCACTCCCGCTGGCAGGATCACCTGCAGCGACGCCGAATTCACTGCTGATCATGTCGCCTATCCCATCATTTGCAACTGGTTGTCGAGCCGCGCAGTCAGTCTCCGCGCGGATGGCGCCCAAGGAGTGTTTCGTCTTGGTCGCTGCTGCGTGATCAGCAGCACCGGTCCTCCAGCGACGATGCGGCCCGCGCATCCGCCTCGCCCGCCTGCGGCAGGGACAGCACCACCGTGTCCTCCAGCGACGACGATGCCCGCGGATCCGCCCCGCCCGCCTGCGGCAGGGACAGCACCACCGTGTCCTCCAGCGACGACGAAGCCCGCGCATCCGCCCCGCCCGCCTGCGGCAGGGACAGCACCACCGTGTCCTCCAGCGACGACGGTGCCGGTGGGGCCGACGAGGCCGGCAGGCCGCTCCGCTCCGCTGGGATGAGGGCCGGCTGTGCTCGCTGCTCCGCGTCGTCGCCCGGGCACACGGTGCCCGCCGCTGCCGTTGGCACCGCACCGCCGAGTCGCCGCTGCACGAGAGCTGTCGTGCCGATGATCAGTGCCCCACCGACGGCGGACAGCAGGTACAGCCACCAGTTCGCCGCATTCTCCGCGACGTTCCCGTCGAGCTTCAGCCGCTCCTGTGCCCGCTCCCGGTATGCCTGGGCCGCGGCGTGCATGGGGTCCAGCCTCAGTACGACGTCGAACCGGTCGATCGCCTGGGAGTACTGCCCAGCGAAGTAGCCGTTCAGCGCCGACCGGAAGGCGTGGTCGACCTCGCTGAGCCGAGCGTCGACACCGCTCTGGTCGAGGAGCCGGCTGATGTAGTCAGTCTTGATCAAGTCGCGGATCGGTTCGTCGTCAGCGGAACTGTCGGTGTCCAGGAGCCCGACGAGGCGGCCCTGCGCGTCTACGACCGGGCCGCCACGAGAGTCGGGGCCGATCTGGCTGTCCACGCCGATACGGTTCGTCCCGGTGCGCCCGGTGACCTCCACCGTCCTGCTCCGGAGGACGTAGGTGGCCGGGTCGTCGGCCTTCGTGTCGAGCGCGTAGCCCAGGATGTCCAGTGACGACCCGGTGTGCAGGTCGGGAGCGGGTGCCAGCTCGATGGCCGGTAGCCTGGTGCGCAGCTTCACCAACGCCACGTTGCCGGCGACCGGCGACAACGCCTTCACGACGACGCCGGTAACGGCCGGGGCCGAGGTGGCCCCAGATTTCGCAGGGCTCGACTGGCCCATCAGGCGCAGCGCCGGTGCCGCTCGGCGTCTCGGCCCGGTGAAGGTGGACGAGTCCTTGAGGCCGGCGACGAAGGTGTCCAGCTGGTTTGCTGGCAACTCGTTCTGCTCCACCTCGGTGCGGCCGAGCCGATACAGCGCGCTGACGAGCAGTACCTCCTGACTCGGCTGCACGCAGACGGTGGTGCTCACCACGTAGCCGTCGGGGTTCACCGCCACTCCGCTGCACCGGCGCGTCACGACCACCGGCTCGGGGCGTACCAGGGCACCGGTCGCGGTGTTCCGGAGGTAGCCGGTATATGTCAGCTCGAGGAAGACGGTCGCCGGAGCCGCGACCGCGACTGCCGGTTCGTTCCGCGCGTACTTTGGCACGGCCGCAGCGGGGACGGCGGCAGCGCATCCGACCACGATGGTGGTGAGCAGGACGCTTGACCGACGCGCCAGGGCCGTACCAGAGGGCATGTGGAGCTCCGCGCAGCAATGAGGGGTGGAGGAGTCGGTTAGAAGATCAAGGTGCCGCGGAGATAGTTTGCGACCCTGCGCAGCTGGCCTATCCCGTCGACCGTGGAGGTCATCCGGAAGACGAGCTGACGGTCGACATGCCCGCTGCTTCCACCACGCCAGTACGCGACGAACACGAGGCCATACCGGCGTTCACCGTCGATCTGCAGGTCGCTGGAGTTGGCGTAGGAGACGAACACCCCGCCCCGCATCCACTGCAGGCCCCAGGCATCCTCGTTCTGGCGCATGCTGGTCCGTCGCTGCGGATCGCACGGCGCAGGGCAGTCCCGCACGATCAGCTCGCCGCCGATCTGCTGCTTCCCGTCTGACACACCACAGTGATACTTGGCGAACCCTTGCGCCCTACCGGCCGGCGCGCAGTCCCATCCCGTTGGCACCTTGAGCGTGAACCCCAGGCCCTCGAGGTCGGCGTAGGTCCGTACCGTATCCCCCGGGCCGAAGCTGGGCCAGTCATCAGGCCATTCGCCCGCGCGCGGCGGCTCGATGCCGGGCGACTGGGGCGACACGGCCGGCTCTGGCGCAAGAGAAGAGCCGGCGGAGGGCCCGGCCTCCGGCGCTCCAGGTGCACCCGACCGCGCCCACAAGAACGTGCCGGCGCCGGTGACCGCCATCACCAGGACCAGCGCCAGGACCAGGACCAGGACCCTGGCGCGGCGGCGCGGCGGCGCGGAGGGCGTGATCCGGCGGCCCGGCGAGGCGACCGGGTCGGGCGGCGGAACAGCGACGGACTGTGGATCCCCCGACTCCGGCGGGGACGACACCGGCTGAGACACCGCGGCGTGCATCGCCCACGGCAGGGGGACTCCGGAGGTGGGGCTCGACGCGCCAGAGGCCGGCACGCCAGAGACGGACTCTGGCGGTTCGGCGATGGTGCCGGTCTCGGGGATCAGGATCTCCGCCGCGGACTCCATCGGATGCAGGTCCATGCCAAGGTCCTGAAACAGGCGCTGCACCCCCATCCCTTCCTCCGACGGGTACGCCACCCACGGCTTCGCGGCGGTGAAATCGGCGCTGACGTAGCGCTGGCCTCCCTGAGCGAGCGCCATGGCGTTAGCGGCGGCGGCGAAGGCGTCCCGCCACGGCTGGTCCGCCGCCGCAGCGCCGTCGAGGATCGCCACCGTCACCAGGCGATCCTGTCCATCGACGGCCCACCACGCCGTGCCGACCTGGCAGACGCCGAGCGCTTCGGTGAACCTGTACGGACCGACCGGCTGCATGCCACAACTCCTCTGCTCATCCGCCGTGCGGATAGTACAGAGGCGACGCCCACGCCACTGCCCTCGGTCGCCTACGCGAAGGTTGCCGGAGGTTGCGTACTGAAAGTTTTTATGCATAGAGTCTCGTTATGAATGAAAGCGGTGCGGCACCCACCGACCGCCTGCTGGACCTCTTCCACGGCGTACGGCTCACCCCCACCCAGCGCCGGATCGCGCACTGCCTGGTGCAGCACGCGGGCGCGGCGGCGTACCTGTCCGCGGCGGAGGTCGCCGAGCTGGCCGGGGTCAGCCAGCCGTCGGTGACCCGGTTCGCCATGGCGCTCGGGCACGACGGCTACCCCGCGCTGCGCCGCCGGCTGCGGGAGCTGACCACCGGCGCCGCCGACCCGGCCGACGCCGGCAACGCCCTCCAGCGGGCGGTCCGCGCCGAGTTGGGCAACCTCGACCGGCTCGCCACCCAGCTCGCCGACGCCGGCCGGATCGCCGAGGTGGGGAAGCTGCTCGCGGCCAGCCGCCCGCTGCCGGTGCTCGGGCTGCGTGCCGCCGCGCCGCTGGCCGCGTACTTCGCGTACTTCGCCGCGAAGGTGCACCCGGACGTGCGGGTCCTCGACGACGGTGGCAGCCTCCTCGCCGACCGGCTCGAACAGGCCGCCGCCGCCGGGGCGACCGCGCTGCTCGCGTTCGTGCTGCCCCGCTACCCCCGGGAGACCCTGGACGCGCTGCGCGAGGCCCGGGACGCCGGGCTGACCGTCGTGGCGATCACCGACTCCCCGGTGAGCCCGGCCATCGACCACGCCGAGGTGGTGCTCCCCGCCGCCGTCGGCACCGACCTGGTCTTCGACCTGCACACCGCGCCGATGACCCTGGCCATGGTGGTGCTCCAGGCGATCTGCGACGCCACCCCGGCCGAGACCCAGGCCCGACTCGAGGCGTTCGAGTCGTCCGCCGCCCGCCGTCAGTTGTTCCTCGGCTGAGAGGAGTAGGAAATGCACCAGCAGGTCCGCGCCGCCCGCGGCACCGCACGCACCGCGAAGGGGTGGCCGCAGGAGGCCGCGCTGCGGATGCTGATGAACAACCTCGACCCGGACGTGGCCGAGCGCCCCGAGGACCTGGTGGTCTACGGCGGCACCGGCAAGGCCGCGCGGGACTGGCCGTCGTACCACGCGCTGGTCCGGACGCTCACCGAACTGCGCGACGACGAGACGATGCTGGTGCAGTCCGGCCGTCCGGTCGGCGTCATGCGCACCCACGAGTGGGCGCCCCGGGTGCTGCTGGCCAACTCGAACCTGGTCGGCGACTGGGCCACCTGGCCGGAGTTCCGCCGGCTGGAGCAGCTCGGCCTGACCATGTACGGGCAGATGACGGCCGGCTCCTGGATCTACATCGGCACCCAGGGCATCCTCCAGGGCACCTACGAGACGTTCGCCGCCGTCGCCGCCAAGCGCTTCAACGGAAGCCTCGCCGGCACGCTGACGCTGACCGCCGGCTGCGGCGGGATGGGCGGCGCGCAGCCCCTCGCGGTGACCATGAACGGTGGCGCCTGCCTGATCGTGGACGTGGACCGCAGCCGGCTGCAGCGCCGGGCGCACGACCGCTACCTGGACGAGATCGCCGACTCGCTGGACGACGCGGTCGAGCGGGTGCTCGCCGCGAAGCGGGACGGCCGGGCGCTCAGCGTCGGTGTGGTGGGCAACGCGGCCACCGTCTTCCCGGAGCTGCTGCGCCGGGGCGTCGCCATCGACATCGTCACCGACCAGACCAGCGCGCACGACCCGCTGTCGTACCTGCCGGAGGGGGTGGAGCTGGCCGACGCCCGCGACTACGCGGCGGCGAAGCCGGCCGAGTTCACCGACCGGGCCCGGGCGTCGATGGCGAAGCACGTCGAGGCGATGGTGGGGTTCCTCGACGCGGGTGCGGAGGTCTTCGACTACGGCAACTCGATCCGCGGCGAGGCGAAGCTCGGCGGCTACGAGCGGGCGTTCGACTTCCCCGGCTTCGTGCCGGCGTACATCCGGCCGCTGTTCTGCGAGGGCAAGGGCCCGTTCCGCTGGGCGGCGCTCTCCGGCGACCCGGCCGACATCGCGGCCACCGACCGGGCCATCCTCGACCTGTTCCCGGAGAACGAGTCCCTCGCCCGGTGGATCCGGATGGCCGGCGAGCGGATCGCCTTCCAGGGCCTGCCGGCACGGATCTGCTGGCTCGGCTACGGCGAGCGGGACAAGGCCGGGGTGCGGTTCAACGAGATGGTCGCCGCAGGCGAGCTGAGCGCGCCGGTGGTGATCGGCCGGGACCACCTGGACTGCGGCAGCGTGGCGAGTCCCTACCGGGAGACCGAGGCGATGGCCGACGGGTCCGACGCGATCGCCGACTGGCCGCTGCTCAACGCGCTGGTCAACACGGCCAGCGGGGCGTCCTGGGTGTCGATCCACCACGGTGGCGGGGTGGGCATCGGCCGGTCCATCCACGCCGGCCAGGTCTGCGTCGCCGACGGCAGCGCGCTGGCCGGGCAGAAGATCGAACGGGTGCTCACCAACGACCCGGCCATGGGCGTCATCCGGCACGTCGACGCCGGCTACGACGACGCCCGCGAGGTCGCCGCGCGCACCGGCGTCCGGGTGCCGATGGCGGAGGGTACGGCGTGAGCGCGAGGAGTGCAGCGCAGCGGAGCCCCGCAGCCGCGAACAACCGGGGGTACGGCGTGAGCGCGAGGAGTGCAGCGCAGCGGAGCCCCGCAGTCGCGAACAACCGGGGTGCGGCATGACGGACCTGGCCGCCCGGTTCCGGAAGCTGTGGGACGAGCTGGCCCCGGTCGGGCGGGACGCGGGCAGCGGCGGCTACCTGCGGTACGCGCTGACCGAGCCGGAACTGCGGCTGCGGACGTGGTTCCGCGAGCAGGCCGAGCAGCGGGGCATGCCGGTGCAGGAGGACGGCAACGGCAACCTCTTCGCCTGGTGGGGTGACCCGGTGGCGGGCGGGGCGGTGCTCACCGGCAGCCACTTCGACTCGGTGCCGCACGGCGGCGCGTACGACGGGCCGCTCGGCATCGTCAGCGCGTTCCTCGCCGTGGACGAGCTGCGGGCGGCCGGCGTCGCCCCGGTCCGACCGGTGGCGGTGGCCGCGTTCGTGGAGGAGGAGGGGGGCCGGTTCGGCGTACCCTGCCTGGGGTCGCGGCTGCTCACCGGCGAGATCGCGGTGGACCGCGCGGCCGAGCTGCGCGACACCGACGGGGTGAGCTTCGCCGAGGCGCTGGGCGACCGGCCGGCGGGCGCCGACCCGGCGCTGCTCGGCCGCTTCGCGGCCTTCGTGGAGCTGCACGTCGAGCAGGGCCGCGCGCTGGTCGACCAGGCCGCGCCGGTCGCCGTGGCCAGCGCCATCTGGCCGCACGGCCGCTGGCGCTTCGACTTCCACGGCGAGGGCAACCACGCGGGTACGACCCGGATGGCCGACCGCCGCGACCCCATGCTCACCTACGCGTTCACCGTGCTGGCGGCGAACAAGGAGGCCCGGCTGCGCGACGCGCACGCCACGGTCGGCCGGGTGGCCGTCGAGCCGAACGCCACCAACGCGATCCCGTCCCGGGTGACCGGTTGGCTGGACGCCCGGGCGGCCGAGCCGGAGACGCTGCACGGCCTCGTCGCGGCGGTGCGGGACAAGGCCGCCGATCGGGCGCGGCGGGACGGCACCGAGCTGACCTGCACCGAGGAGTCGGCGACCCCGCTGGTGGCGTTCGACGGCGGGTTGGCCGACCGGCTGGCCCGGCTGCTCGACGCGCCGGTGCTGCCCACCGGGGCGGGGCACGACGCGGGCGTGCTCGCCGCGCACCTGCCCACCGCGATGCTCTTCGTCCGCAACCCGACCGGGGTGTCACACTCCCCCGCCGAGTCCGCCACCGACACCGACTGCGCCGCCGGGGTTACCGCCCTGGCCCGGGTGCTGGAGGAGCTGGCATGCCGCTGACCCGCTGGCTGGCCGAGTACGCCTGGCTGCCCGACCACGCCGAACCCACGCCCGACGTGCTGATCGAGGCCGAGGGCGGCCGGATCACCGCGGTCACCCCGCTGGTCCGCGGCGGCACGCCGACCGCCGGGGTCGAGGTGCTGCACGACGCGGTACGGCTGCCCGGGCTCACCCTGCCCGGCCTGGCCAACGCCCACTCGCACGCGTTCCACCGGGCACTGCGCGGGCGCACCCACGGCGGGCGGGGTGACTTCTGGAGCTGGCGGGACGTCATGTACGACGTGGCCGCCCGGCTCGACCCGGAGTCCTACCTGGCCCTGGCCCGGGCCGCGTACGCGGAGATGGCGCTCGCCGGGATCACCTGCGTCGGCGAGTTCCACTACCTGCACCACGCGCCGGACGGGACGGCGTACGACGACCCGAACGCGATGTCTGCGGCGCTGGTCGAGGCGGCCGCGCACGCGGGCATCCGGATCACCCTGCTGGACACCGCGTACCTGACCGCGGGGGTGGACGGCGCGCCGTTGGCCGGGCCGCAGCGGCGGTTCGGCGACGGGGACGCGCTGCGCTGGGCGGAGCGGGTCAGCGGGTTCACCCCGGGCAACGACCACGCCCGGGTCGGTGCGGCGATCCACTCGGTGCGGGCGGTGCCGGCGGAGCAGCTCGCCACGGTGGCCGGCTGGGCGGACCGCCAGGGCCTGCCGCTGCACGTGCACCTGTCCGAACAGCCGGCCGAGAACGACGCCTGCCGGGCCGTGCACGGCTGCACGCCGACTCGGCTGCTGGCCGACCACGGGGTGCTTGGCCGGCACACCACTGCCGTGCACGCCACCCACCCGACCAGCGCCGACATCACGTTGCTCGGGGAGAGCGGGACCGGGATCTGCCTCTGCCCCACCACGGAGCGGGACCTCGCCGACGGGATCGGGCCGGCTCGGCGGATGGCCGAGGCGGGCAGCCCGCTCAGCCTCGGCAGCGACAGCCACGCGGTGGTCGACCTGTTCGAGGAGGCCCGCGCCGTGGAGCTGGACGAGCGGTTGCGGACCCGCAGACGAGGGCATTTCACCGCCGCCGAGCTGCTCGCCGCCGCCACCGTCGGCGGGCACGCCGCGCTGGGCTGGGGTGACGCCGGCCGGCTGTCGGTCGGCGACCGGGCCGACCTGGTCACCGTACGGCTGGACAGCGCCCGGACCGCCGGGGTGCCGCCGGTCGGGGCGTTCTTCGCGGCCACCGCGGCGGACGTCACGCACGTGGTGGTCGACGGGCGGACGGTGGTCGCCGACGGCCGGCACCTCACCGTCGACGTGCCCACCGAGCTGCGCGCCGCCATCGAGGAGGTGACCTCATGACCGGCTTCCCGGAGCGGCCGGTGCGGCCGGGCGACCGGCTGCGGCCGGCGGTGCGGAACTCGGGCAGCCTGCTGGTGGACAACATCGGGGAGTTGGTCACCAACTCCTTCGGGGCGGGCGAGGGCGGCCCGCTGGGCATCCGGCGCAACGCCGCCCTGCTGGTCGAGGACGGCGTGGTGGCCTGGGTCGGGTCGGCCCGCGACACCCCGGCCGCCGACCGGCGGATCGACGCCGGGGGGGCGGCGGTGCTGCCGGGCTTCGTGGACAGCCACGCCCACCTGGTCTTCGCCGGGGACCGGGCCGCCGAGTTCGCCGCCCGGATGGCCGGCGAGCCGTACACCGGGGGTGGCATCCGCACCACCGTCGGCGCCACCCGCGCCGCCGCCGACGACGAGCTGCGGGCCACCGTGCAGCGGCTGCGCACCGAGGCGATGCGGCAGGGCACCACCACCATCGAGATCAAGAGCGGGTACGGGCTCACGGTTGCCGACGAGGCCCGCTCGCTGCGGATCGCCGCCGAGTTCAGCGAGGACACCACGTTCCTCGGCGCGCACGTGGTCCCCGCGGAGTACGCCGACCGCCCCGACGACTACGTGGGCATGGTGTGCGGGCCGATGCTGGCCGCCGCCGCCCCGTACGCCCGTTGGATCGACGTGTTCTGCGAGCGGGGCGCCTTCGACGTGCACCACGCCCGGGCGATCCTCGCCTGCGGGCAGGCGGTGGGGCTGGGGGTGCGGGTGCACGCCAACCAGCTCGGCCCCGGGCCGGGCGTGCAGCTCGGGGTGGAACTCGGCGCGGCCAGCGTGGACCACTGCACCCACCTGTCCGACGCCGACGTCGAGGCGCTCGCCGCGCAGCGGGTCGACTGCATGTGCGCCGAGGGCGGGCACACCGCCACCGTCGCCACCCTGCTGCCCGGCGCGGAGTTCTCCACCCGGTCGCCGTATCCGGAGGCCCGGCGGCTGCTCGACGCGGGGGTGACCGTGGCATTGGCCACGGACTGCAACCCCGGGTCGTCGTACACGTCGTCGATGCCGTTCTGCATCGCCCTCGCCGTACGCGAGATGCGGATGACCCCGGGGGAGGCGGTCTGGGCCGCGACCGCCGGCGGGGCGGTGGCGCTGCGCCGCACCGACGTCGGGCGGCTGACCCGGGGCGCGCGGGCCGACCTGATGATCCTCGACGCCCCCTCCCACCTGCACCTGGCCTACCGGCCTGGTGTGCCCTTGATCCGCCAGGTTCTGCACAACGGAGTTCCGCAATGAGTGAGCGAAGCGAACGAATCATCAAGCTCAGCCGTCACGAGGCTCGTGCCGCCGGTGAGCGAAGCGAGGCGACGGCATGAGCACCCTGAATATTCAGCCCACCGGAGTTTCGCCCGCCGACGTGCTCGCCGTGGCCCGCGGCACCGCCAAGGTCCTGCTCGACCCGGCCGCCGTGGACGCGATGGTGGCCAGCCGGTCCATCGTGGATGGCATCGAGGCGGCCGGCCGGCCCGTCTACGGCGTCTCCACCGGCTTCGGGGCGCTCGCCAACACCTTCGTGGCGCCCGAGCGGCGGGCCGAGCTGCAGCACGCGCTGATCCGCTCGCACGCCGCCGGGGTGGGCGCGCCGATGCCCCGCGAGGTGGTCCGGGCGATGATGCTGCTGCGGGTACGCTCGCTCGCCCTCGGCCGCTCCGGGGTCCGGCCGCTGGTCGCCGAGGCCCTGGTGGACCTGCTCAACCACGAGGTCACCCCGTGGGTGCCCGAGCACGGCTCGCTTGGCGCCTCCGGTGACCTGGCCCCGCTGGCGCACTGCGCGCTGGTGCTGCTCGGCGAGGGCTGGGTGCTCGGCCCGGCCGGGGAGCGGATCACCGGCGGTGAGGCGCTGCGCCGGGTCGGCCTCGCCCCGATCGAGCTGGCCGCCAAGGAGGGGCTGGCGCTGATCAACGGCACCGACGGCATGCTCGGCATGCTGCTGCTGGCCATCCACGACGCCCGGCACCTGTTCACCATGGCCGACGTCACCGCCGCGCTGGCGATCGAGGCGATGCTCGGCTCGGAGCGGCCGTTCCTGCCCGAGCTGCACGCCATCCGGCCGCATCCGGGCCAGGCGGAGTCGGCGGCGAACATCCACCGGCTGCTGCAGCAGTCGGCGGTGATGGACTCGCACCGGGACGACCTGGCGCACGCCGTGCAGGACGCGTACTCGATGCGGTGCGCTCCGCAGGTGGCCGGGGCGGCCCGGGACACCCTGGACTTCGTCGCGACCGTCGCCGGGCGGGAGCTGCTGTCCGTGGTGGACAACCCGGTGGTGCTGCCGGACGGGCGGGTCGAGTCGACCGGCAACTTCCACGGCGCGCCGCTCGGCTTCGCCGCCGACTACCTGGCCATCGCCGCGGCTGAGGTGGGCGCGATCGCCGAACGGCGGGTGGACCGGCTGCTCGACGTCACCCGCTCCCGGGAGTTGCCCGCGTTCCTCTCCCCCGACGCCGGGGTCAATTCCGGGCTGATGATCGCCCAGTACACGGCGGCCGGGATCGTCGCCGAGAACCGGCGGCTGGCCGCGCCCGCGTCGGTGGACTCGCTGCCCACCAGCGGCATGCAGGAGGACCACGTCTCGATGGGCTGGGCGGCGGCCAAGAAGCTGCGGACCGTGCTGGACAACCTGACCAGCCTGCTCGCCGTGGAGCTGCTGGCCGCCGTGCGCGGGCTCCAGCTCCGGGCGCCGCTGACCCCGTCGCCGGCGGGCCGCGCGGCGCTGGCCGCGCTGCGCGAGGTGGTGGGCGAGCCGGGGCCGGACGTGTTCCTGGCCCCGCTCATGGAGGCCGCCCGCGAGGTGGTGCGCGGTCCCGAGCTGCGCGCGGCGATCGAGCGGGAGGTCGGCCCGCTCGGCTGACCGGATTCCCGGCCGGTCCGGTCCACCCTGGAAGGGTGGACCGGACCAGCTCCGGCCGGGCGATGATGCTCGGGGTCTGGCTCCGGCTGGGCTGGCATTTCCTGGCCGGGTGAGGTGCGGCCGGGCGTCGGCTCAGGTGGCCAGCACCGCCACGCCGATCAGCACGGGCAGCGCCGCCACGGTCGACAGCAGGACCGAGTCCCGGGCCAGGACCGTGCCGCGCCCGTAGTGGGCCGCGTAGACGAAGACGTTCTGCGCGGTGGGCAGCGCGGCGGTGATCGTGCAGGCCAGCACGAGCACGTGCGGCAGGCCCAGCGCGAACCGGGCGACCAGGTAGGCCACCACGGGCTGGGCCACCGCCTTGAGCGCCACCGCGAGCCGTACCTCCGGCCCGGTGTCGCCGGAGCCGGGCACCGGGGCACCGTGCAGCGACAGGCCGTACGCGAGCAGGGTGGCCGGCACCGCCATCGCGGCGACCAGTTCGACGGGCCGCATGAGCGGCTCCGGCGGGGTCCAGCCGGTGAGCCCGACGGTGAGGCCGAGCATGCAGGCGACGGTGACCGGGTTGGTGAGCGGTTGGGTGACTGTCGCGAGCAGCGAGCGCCGCCGTGGCCCGGTCGCGTTCTCCAGGACCACGAACGCCAGCGGCGCCATCACCACGAGCTGGAACATCAGCACCGGTGCCACGTAGGAGGCGTCACCCAGCACGTACACGGCGATCGGGATGCCGATGTTGGCCGCGTTGACGTACGACGAGGCGAGCGCACCGATCGTCGTCTCGGCCACCGGCCGGCGCCACCACAGCTTCGCGATCAGCACGAACAGGGTCGCCACGGCGGTCGCGCTGACCACCGTGACGACCAGGACGGACGAGATGACCGCGTGGATGTCGGCCCGGGCCACCGTGGTGAAGAGCAGCGCCGGGGTGGCGACGAGGAACGCCACCCGGGACAGCACGCCGCCCGCCTCCGGGCCGAGCACCCCGCCGCGCCCGAGCAGGTAGCCGACGGCGATCACGGCCACGATGACGGCGAAGCCGTTCAGCACACCCTGCACGTGGGCCTTCCTCCGCCTGCCGGGCCGGTCAGGGCCGCGCGCCGGTCTCCGTCCGGGCCACCGTCCAGGCCTCGGCCTGCTCGCTGAGCGTGACGCCGAGACCGGGCCGGTCCGGGACGACCATCCGGCCGTCCCGCAGCTCCAGCCGCTCGTTGAACAGCGGCTCCAGCCAGTCGAAGTGTTCCACCCAGGTCTCCCCGGGGTACGCGGCGGACAGGTGCAGGTGGATCTCCATGGCGAAGTGCGGGGCCATCGACAGTCCCCTGTGGTCGGCGAGAGTGGTGATCCGCAGGAACTGGGTGATGCCGCCGACCCGGGGCGCGTCCGGCTGGATGAAGTCCACCGCGTCGGCCTCGATCAGCCGCCAGTGCTCGGCCGGGCTGGTCAGCATCTCCCCGGTGGCGATGGGGGTGTCCAGGGCGGCGGCCAGCCGGGCGTGCCCCTCGACGTCGTACGCGTCCAGCGGCTCCTCGATCCAGACCAGGTTCAGCGGTTCCATGGCCCGGCCGAACCGCTGGGCGGTGCGCCGGTCCCACTGCTGGTTGGCGTCGATCATGAGGGGGAACCGGTCGCCGAGCGTCTCCCGGACCGCGGTCACCCGCTTGAGGTCGGCCGCGGTGTCCGGCTGCCCCACCTTGATCTTGATGCCGCCGATGCCGCCGGCGACCAGCGCCCGGGCGTTGTCCAGCACCTCCTCCAGCGGGCTGGACAGGAAGCCGCCGGAGGTGTTGTAGCAGGGCACCGAGTCGCGGTGGGCGCCGAGCAGCTTGGCCAGCGGCAGGCCGGCCCGCTTCGCCTTGAGGTCCCACAGGGCGATGTCGAGCGCGGCGATCGCCTGGGTGGCCAGGCCGCTGCGGCCGACCGAGGCGCCGGCCCAGACCAGCTTCTGCCACAGCCGGGCGATGTCGTTGGGGTCCTCGCCGACAAGCTCCGGTGCCACCTCGGCGGCGTGGGCGAACAGGCCCCGGCCGCCGGCCCGCTTCGAGTAGCTGAAGCCCAGGCCGTGGTGGCCGTCGGTGGTGACCACGTCGGCGAAGAGGAACGCCACCTCGGTCAGCGGCTTCTGCCGGCCGGTGAGCACCTTGGCGTCGCTGATCGGGGTGCGCAGCGGCAGGTACACCAGGCGCAGGCCGACCCAGGCGATGCGGTCGCCGGAGACGGCCGAGGACGAAGCGGCGGCCGGGTGCGCCGGGGCGGAAGAGGTCACCATCACTCCTCGGTTCGGGTGGCGGCGACGGCGAGGCCGCCGTCGGGGGTCGGGGTGGTCACCTGGTGCTCGACCTGGGCGGCCTGCCGGCCGCGGACGGCCCGCAGCGCCGGTACGACGACCACGGTCAGCACCAGCAGGGCCACCAGCGCCGCCGAGACGGGACGCTGGACGAAGCCGGTGAAGTCGCCCTCGAAGAGGCGCATCGACCGGCGGAACGACGACTCGAGCAGCTCGCCGAGGACGAACGCCAGCACGAACGGGCCGGGCTCGAAACCGAGCTTCTTCATCCCGTAGCCGACCAGGCCGAGCGCGACCACGAGGAACATGTCGAAGACGTTGTTCCGGATGCTGTAGACGCCGACCATGGTGATCAGCACGGTGAGCGGGGCCAGGATACCGGCCCGTACCCGCAGCAGGCGGACGAAGACACCGATCAGCGGGATGCTCAGCAGCAGCAGGAAGATGTTCCCCACGTACATGGAGTTGACCACGCCCCAGAACACGTCCGGGTGCTCGGTGATGAGCTGCGGCCCGGGCGGGATGCCCTGCAGCAGCAGCGCGCCGAAGAGCACCGCCATGGTCGCGTTCGCCGGTACGCCGAGGGTCAGCAGCGGGATGAAGGACGAGGTCGCGGCGGCGTTGTTGGCGCTCTCCGGGCCGGCGACGCCCTCGATGGCGCCCTTGCCGAACCGGGACGGGTCCTTCGCCGCACGCTTCTCCACGGCGTACGCGACCAGCGAGGACATGGTGGCGCCGCCGCCGGGGAGCACCCCGAGGACGAAGCCGACCACGGAGCCGCGCAGCACGGCCAGCCGGGACCGCAGCCACTCAGGTCGGGTCGGGATCGCCCGCCCGAAGGTCAGCACGGCCGGTTGGGGTCGCAGCCGGTGTTCCAGGTTGTAGAGGATCTCCCCCACCCCGAACAGCCCCATGGCGACGATGACGAAGTCGATGCCGTCGGCGAGTTGGTCGCTGCCGAAGGTGAAACGGGGGGTGCCCACCATCGGGTCCAGGCCCACGGTGGCCAGCAGCAGGCCGACGCCGGCGGCGGCCACGCTCTTGATCAGGGAGCCGCTGCCGAGGGTGGCGACCATGAAGATGCCGATCAGCGCCAGCAGGGTGTACTCGGCCGGTCCGAACTGCAGGGCGAAGTCGGCGACCAGCGGCGCGATGAGGGTGAGCAGGATGATCGAGGCGGTGCCGCCGATGAACGAGCCGATCGCGGCGATGCCCAGCGCCGAACCGGCCCGGCCCTTGCGGGCCATCTGGTAGCCGTCGAGCGCGGAGACCACGGTCGACGCCTCGCCGGGCAGCCGGAGCAGCACCGAGGTGATGGTGCCGCCGTACTGGGCGCCGTAGAAGATGCCGGCCAGGAGGATGACCGCCGCGGCGGGCTCGATGCCGTACGTGACCGGTAGCAGGATGGCGATGGTGGCCGCGGGTCCCAGCCCGGGCAGCACCCCCACCAGCATGCCCAGCGTCACGCCGAGCAGGCAGTAGAGCAGGTTCTGCGGTTCGAACACCACCGCGAACCCGGACAGCACGGGGGTCAGGTCCATGGTGGATCTCCTCTCTGGCGGAGGGTCAGATGACGATCAGGTGGGGCAGCGGCACCCCGAGCGCGGTGATGAAGAGCCCGTACAGGGCGGCCGTCGTGAGCACCGAGACCAGCGCGGTGGTGCGCCACCCCTCGCGCCCGAAGAACCGCAGCCAGAGCACCAGCACCAGCACGGTGGGGATCTCGAAGCCGACGAGCTCGAACAGGAACGCGTAGAGGGCGAGACTGGCGGCGCCGACGAGCACCACGCCGGTGCCCCGGGTGAACGCCTCGGTGTCCGTCGTCCCGCGGGTGCGCAGCACCAGGGCCACCCCGCTGACCAGCAGCAGCAGCGCGACGATCGCCGGCCACAGGCCCGGGCCGGGCTCGGTCAGCGTGCCGAGCCCCAGCCCGTGGGCCAGCCAGAGGGTGACCAGCCCGAGCAGCACCGGCACCGCGCCCGCCACGGTGGCGAGGACCGGGCCGCCCGGGGAGATCTCCTCCCCGGGCGGCGCGGTCGCGGGCTCCGCGGCCTCCTGCGGTACGCCGGCCGACCCGCCCGGCGACTCGGGCGGTACGGCGTCAGCCCGGGAGGCCGGTCGGGTGTCGCTCACCGTCATTTCCCGGATCCGAAGGTGAGGCCGAACTTCTTGCTCAGGTCGGCGTACTCCTTGGCGGCGTCGGTCAGGTGCTGGCGCGCCTCCTGGTCGGAAACCTCCCAGCGCTCCATGTAGTTGTCCTTGAGGAACTTGTCGTACGCGGCGTCCTTGCGTGCCTCGGCGAACGAGTCGGTCAGCTTCTTGGCGACCGCGTCCGGCAGGCCGGTGGGCGCGACGATGAAGCGGCGCTGGTCGACCACCACGTCGAAGCCCTTCTCGGGGGCGGTCGGCACGTCGGGCAGGTAGCTGCTGCGCTTCTCGGAGAAGATCGCCAGCGGGCGGAACTTGCCGGCCTTGATCTGCGGCATGGTCTCGGCGAGGGAGCCGGAGAGAACGTCCACCTGCTTGCCGAGCAGGGCGGTCGCGGCCGGCGCGCCCCCGTCGAACGGCACGTCGGTGGCCTTGACGTTGGCCGCCTTGAACAGCAGGGCCTGGGAGAGCTGGGCGCCGGTGCCCACGCCGGTGGTGGCGTACCGGAGGGACGGGGCCTTGAGCAGGTCCTCCAGCGTCTGGTGGGGCGAGGCCGCGTTGACCACGAGGACGTAGTCCTCCTGGGTGAGCGTGGTGAGGATGGTCATCTTGTCCGGCTGGATGGCGGTGGGGTCCCGCACGGCCAGCGGGGTGATCGCGAAGAGCGACTTCACCAGCAGGGCAATGTTGTAGCCGTCCGGCGCCGATGCCAGCACCTCCTTGCCGCCGACGGCGCCGTTGGCGCCGGGCTTGTTGGTGACGACCACCGACTGTCCGAGCGGCTTCTCGGCGGCCTTACTGATGGCCCGGCTGATCAGGTCGCCGCTGCCGCCCGGGGCGAACGGCACGGTGAACTGGACCGCGCGGGTCGGGTAGTTGCTGCCTGCGGCGTCCTTGCCGCCCTGCACGCCGGAGCAGGCAGCGACCGGCAGCACGGCGAGCGCGGCGAGGCCGGCCAGCAGCCGGCGGCGGGACGGGGACGGGAGGGGGGATCTCATGACGACTCCTCGTGCGTGTGTGGGGGTGGTGGGGGTCAGCCCCGGACCAGGCAGGGACGTTTGGGGTGGAACGTCCAGTCGGGGATGAGGTAGCGCATCGCCTCGGCGTCGTCGCGGGCGCCGAGGCCGTGTTCCAGGTAGAGCTGGTGGGCCGCCTCGACCCGGTCCAGGTCGAGCTCGACGCCGAGGCCCGGCGCGGTGGGGACCGCGATGGCGCCGTCGGCGATGGTCAGCGGGTTCTTCGTGAGCCGCTGGCCGTCCTGCCAGATCCAGTGGGTGTCGATGGCGGTGATCTCGCCGGGCGCGGCGGCCGCGACGTGGGTGAACATCGCCAGCGACACGTCGAAGTGGTTGTTGGAGTGCGAGCCCCAGGTCAGCCCCCAGGCGTCGCACAGCTGGGCGACGCGCACCGAGCCGGCCATGGTCCAGAAGTGCGGGTCGGCCAGCGGGATGTCGACCGCGTCGGCGCGGATCGCGTGGCCCAGCTCCCGCCAGTCGGTGGCGACCATGTTGGTGGCCGTGCGCAGGCCGGTGGCCCGGCGGAACTCGGCCAGCACCTCGCGGGCCGAGAAGACCCCCTCGGCGCCGCACGGGTCCTCGGCGTACGCGAGCACGTCGCGCAGCTCGCGGCAGAGCGCGACGGCGTCCCGGAGCAGCCAGCCGCCGTTGGGGTCGAGCGTGATCCGGGCGTCCGGGAACCGGCCGGCCAGCGCCCGTACCGCCTCGGCCTCGACGGGGCCGGGCAGCACCCCGCCCTTGAGTTTGAAGTCGCGGAAGCCGTAGCGGGCCCGGGCCGCCTCGGCCAGGGCGACGACGGCCTCCGGGGTCAGCGCCTCCTCGTGCCGCAGCCGCAGCCAGTCGTCGGCCGCGTCCGGCTCGCTCCGGTACGGCAGGTCGGTCCGGTTGCGGTCGCCGACGAAGAACAGGTACCCGAGGGTGGGCACGCTGCTGCGCTGCTGGCCGTCGCCGAGCAGGGCGGCCACCGGCACCTCCAGGTGCTGGCCGAGCAGGTCCAGCAGCGCCGCCTCCAGCGCGGTCACCACGTGCACGGTGGTCCGCAGGTCGTACGTCTGCGCGCCCCGGCCGCCGGCGTCGCGGTCGGCGAAGCGTGCCCGGACGGCGGCCAGCACGCCGTGGTGCTGCCCGACGGGCCGGCCGAGCACCAGGTCCCGGGCGTCCTGGAGGGTCTGCGTGATGGCCGGGCCGCCGGGTACCTCGCCGACGCCGAGCCGTCCCTCGCTGTCGGTGAGGAGCACCAGGTTGCGGGTGAAGAAGGGGGCGTGCGCGCCGCTGAGGTTCAGCAGCATGGAGTCGTGCCCGGCGACCGGCACGACCCGCATCCCGGTCACCACGGGGGTGCGCGGCGGGGTCACGGTCGGCACCTCGGCAAGTTCGCTGGTCATGGCTCAGTCCCGTCCCGGATGGCCGTCGACGCGCCGCCACAGCCCCAGCGGATTGTCGTCGGCGAGTTCGGCGGGCAGCAGGTCGGCCGGCACGTTCTGGTAGCTCACCGGACGCAGGAAACGGTCGATCGCCAGGGTGCCGACCGAGGTGCTCCGCGGGTCGGAGGTGGCCGGGAAGGGGCCGCCGTGGACCACGGCGTGCCCCACCTCGACCCCGGTGGGCCAGCCGTTGACGAGCACCCGGCCGGCTTTGAGCTCCAGCTCGGCGAGCAGCCGGCGGGCCTGCGGGTGGTCGGCGGAGGCCGCGTGCACGGTGGCGGTGAGCTGCCCGTCGAGCCGGTCGACGATCTCCCGCAGCTGGTCGTCGCCGGTCACCCGGACCACCACGGTCACCGCGCCGAAGACCTCCTCGCGCAGCGCCGGCTCGGCCAGGAACGTCGCGCCGTCGGTGACCAGCAGTCCGGTCCGGCCGGCGCAGGCGATGCCCGCGTCCGCGGCGCCCCGGGCCACGGCGCGTACCCCGTCGAGCGCGGCCAGCCGGTCGACGCCCCGGTCGTACGCGGCGTGGATGCCGCCGGTCAGCATCGGCGCCGCCAGGACGCCCCGGACCGCCTCGGCGGCGGCCGCCACGAACTCGTCGAACCCGTCGCCGTCGGGCAGGAAGACCAGGCCGGGGCTGGTGCAGAGCTGGCCGACGCCGACGGTCACCGAGCCGATCAGGGCGGCACCCAGCTCGGCGGCCCGCTCGGCCAACGCGCCAGGCAGCACGAACACCGGGTTGACGCTGGACATCTCGGCGTACACCGGGATGGGTTCCGGGCGGGCGGCGGCCGCGGCGACCAGGGCCAGCCCGGCGGCGCGGGAGCCGGTGAACCCGACCGCGCGGATCCGGGGGTGGCGGACCAGGGCGGCGCCCAGCCCCGGGCCGTCGCCGTACAGCAGGGAGAAGGTGCCCTCGGGCAGGTTGTGCTCGCGTACCGCGGCCTGGACGGCCCGGCCGACCAGCTCGGACGTGCCGGGGTGGGCCTCGTGCGCCTTCACCACCACGGGGGCGCCGGCGGCCAGCGCCGAGGCGGTGTCGCCGCCGGCGACGGAGAAGGCCAGCGGGAAGTTGCTCGCGCCGAAGACCGCGACCGGGCCGAGCGGGACGCGACGCTGCCGCAGGTCCGGTCGGGGCAGCGGGACCCGGTCGGGCTGGGCGGGATCGATCCGGACGTTGAGCCAGTCACCGTCGCGGACGACCGAGGCGAAGAGCCGGAGCTGGTTGCAGGTACGGGCCCGTTCGGCGAGCACCCGGGCCGCCGGGATGCCGGTCTCGGCCACCACCCGCTCGACCAGGGTGTCGCCGAGCGCCTCGAGGTTGGCGGCGATGCTCTCCAGGAACGCGGCCCGGGTCGCCAGGTCGGCGTGCCGGTAGCCGTCGAACGCGGTCCAGGCGAGTTCGGCGGCGCGGTCGACCTCGGCGGCGCCGCCCAGGCCGTACGCCGGTTCCAGCGTCCGCCCGCTGCGCGGGTCGACGGCCCGGACCTCGCCCTCGTTGCCGTGGACCTCGGCGGAACCGATCAGCATGGCGCCGGTGAGCGGCGTGGTCTCGGTGGTGGTCATGGCGGTCAGCCCAGCTTCTCGATGAGGGTGGCCAGCGCGCCCTGCTCGTCGGCGGTGAGGTCGGTCAGCGGCGGCCGGACCGGGCCGGCGGAGCGGCCGACGACCCGCATCCCGGCCTTGATGATCGAGACCGCGTAGCCGGCCTTGCGGTTCCTGATCTCCAGGTACGGCAGCACGAACTCGTTGAGCCGGGTGTAGACGCCGGCCCGGTCCTGGGCCCGCACGGCGGCGTAGAACTCCAGCGCGAAGGTGGGGGCGAAGTTGAAGATCGCGGACGAGTAGGTGGTGACGCCCAGCTCGAGGTAGGGCAGGGCGAACGTCTCCGCGGTGGGCAGGCCGCCGATGTAGAGCAGCCGGTCGCCGATCGTGGCGTACAGCCGGGTCATCAGCTCGATGTCGCCGACGCCGTCCTTGAAGCCGATCAGGTTGGGACAGGTCGCCACCAGCTGCTCCATGGTCGGCACGGTGAACCGGCCGTTGGCCCGGTGGTAGACGACCACGCCCAGCGAGGTGGCCGCACAGACCGCCCGGACGTGGGCGGCGAGGCCGTCCTGGCTCGACTCGGTCAGGTACGGCGGGAAGAGCAGGATGCCGTCGGCGCCGGCCCGCTCGGCGTCGCGGGCCAGGTCGACCGCCTGAGCGGTGCCGAAGCCGGCCGGCGCGATGATCGGCGTCGTGCCGCCGCTGCCCGCCACCGCCGCCCGCACCACCCGGGCGATCTCGTCCGGGGTCAGGGAGAAGAACTCCCCGGTGCCGCCCGCGGCGAACAGCCCCGCCGCCGGGTACGAGGCGAGCCAGCTCAGGTTCTCCCGGTACGCGGCCTCGTCGAACTCCAGCTCGGGGGTGAAGTGGGTGACGGGGAAGGACAGCAATCCGCTCCCCAGCACGCGCTGAAGCTCTTCCGGGGTGTGTCGCGTCATCTCGCTGGACTCCTGTTTCGGGTAGGTGACCAGGAGGTTAAGCACCTCGGGTGATACCGGTCCAACACGAGTTGGGCATTGGCTGATACCTTCCGGGCATCATCGCTGGAGGTGCCATGTTCACCCTCGATCAGCTCCGGGGCTTCGTGGCGGTCGCCGAGGAAGGCCACGTCGGGCGGGCGGCCGCCCGCCTGCGGATGACCCAGCCGCCGCTGAGCCGCCAGATCCAGCGGCTGGAGCGCGCCACCGGGCTGCTGCTGTTCGAGCGGACGTCCACCGGCGTCACCCTCACCCCCGCTGGCCGGGTCTTCCTCGACGAGGCGCGGCGGCTGCTCACCCTGGCCGCCACCGCGCCGCTGACCGCGCGCCGGGTCGCCGACGGCACCGCCGGGTCGATCCGGATCGGCTTCACCGCCGTGTCGGCGCTGACCGTGCTCGGGCGCTGGATCGCCACCGCGGCCGAACACCTGCCCGGCGTGGACCTGGTGCTCTCCGAGATGGTCACCCGGGTTCAGCTCGACGCGATCCTCGCCGGCGAGCTGGAGGTGGGGCTGGTCCGCGAGGTGCCGCGCAGCGAGCTGCTCGCCTCCCGGCTGGTGCACACCGAGTCGCTGGTGCTGGCGGCGCCCCGCGACCACCCGCTGACCCGGCTCGGCCGCCCGCCCCGGCTCGCCGACGTCGCCGAACACGACGTGGTCACCTACTCGCCCTCGGAGGCGTGGTACTTCTACGAGCTGGTGGTCGCCGCGTTCCACCAGGCCGGCGTCGCCCCCCGGTACGTCCAGCACATCAGCCAGGTGCACACCCTGCTGTCGGTGGTCAACGCCGGCCTGGGGGTGGCCCTGGTGCCGCGCTCGGCGTCCGCGCTGCGACTGGAGAACCTGGCCTTCCTCGACGTGACCGACATCGAGGAGGGCACGGTGAAGCTGCACTGCGTGTGGCGCACCGGCCACCAGAACCCGGCCCTGGCGGCGCTGCTGGCGCGGGTGACCGGCTGACCAGGCACCCGCGCCGACGCTCGGTCAGGCCGCCGGCAGGAGCACCTTGGCGGCCAGCTTGGCCAGCTCGCGCAGCGCCTTGCCACGGTGGCTGACCGCGTCCTTCTCCTCCGGGGTCAGCTCCGCGTTGGTCCGCTCCTGACCGTCGCCGAGGAAGATCGGGTCGTACCCGAAGCCGCCGTCGCCGCGCGGGGCCCGCAGCAGCCGGCCCGACTGCCGGCCGTCGACCAGGTGCTCCTTGCCGCTCGGCAGCACCAGCGCCACCGTGCAGACGAAGGCGGCGCCCCGGTGCTCGTCCGCCAGGTCGGCGATCTGGTCCAGCACCAGCTGGAAGTTGGCCCGGTCGTCGCCGTGCCGGCCGGCCCAGCGGGCGCTGAACACGCCCGGCATGCCGTTGAGCGCGTCCACGGCAAGCCCGGAGTCGTCGGCGATGGTCGGCAGGCCGGTACGCCGGCAGCCCTCCCGCGCCTTGATCAGCGCGTTCTCGCCGAAGGTCAGGCCGGTCTCCGGCAGCTCCGGATACTCCTCGACGTCGTCCAGCCCGAGCAGGGCGATCCGGTGCGCGCCGAGCGCGCCGTCGAGGATCCGCTGGAGCTCGACGAGCTTCTTCCGGTTCCGGGTGGCGAGCAGGACCGTGTTCATGAGAGATCACCTTCGTTCGCGACTGCGGGGCTCGCAAGCTCGCTCCTCGCGCTCACTGGAGCGCCTTCCGCTGCGCGTCGGCCAGTTCCAGGCAGCCCACCACGCCCAGGTCCAGCAGGGCGTCGAGCTGCTCCCGGGCGAAGACACCGGCCTCGCCCGTCCCCTGCACCTCGACGAAGTCGCCGGTCCCGGTGCAGACCACGTTCATGTCGACCTCGGCGGCCACGTCCTCCTCGTAGCAGAGGTCCAGGCGCGGCTCGCCGGCGATGATGCCAACGCTGACCGCGGCCACCGAGCGGTGCATCACCTTCTCCACCTTGCCGGCCAGGGCCTTGCGCTCGGCCAGCCAGGTCACCGCGTCGTGCAGCGCCACGTACGCGCCGGTGATCGCCGCGGTCCGGGTGCCGCCGTCGGCCTGGAGCACGTCGCAGTCGAGCACGATCGAGTTCTCGCCGAGCGCCTTCAGGTCGATGCAGGCCCGCAGGCTGCGGCCGATCAGCCGGGAGATCTCGTGGGTACGCCCGCCGATCTTCCCGCGCACGCTCTCCCGGTCGGAGCGGGTGTTGGTGGCCCGGGGCAGCATCGCGTACTCGGCGGTGACCCAGCCGAGCCCGGAGCCCTTGCGCCAGCGGGGCACCCCCTCGGTCACGCTCGCCGTGCAGAGCACCCGGGTCGCGCCGAACTCGACGAGGACCGAGCCCTCCGGGTGGGTGCTCCAGCCCCGGGTCAGGGTCACCGGTCGGAGTTGGTCGGGCCGCCGCCCGTCAGGTCGCGCCATGCCTGCACCTTATGCGGTGCCGTGATCGAAGCGCGCCGCGGTGTGCCCTCTGCCCGGGCGGGTCGGTGGCCCGCGCCCGAAGCGCGGGCCGGTCGGTTCCGTCCGACCCGGCAGTGGCGGGGGCCCAGCTCGCCGCCGGAACGAGCGGAGCGGCACGGGTCAGGGCGGGCCGGGTGCCTCCGTCGCGGCGTCGGCGGGGACCGGTGCAACGCCGTGCGCGCGGAGGAAACCAGCGACCGCGGCGGGCCAGCCGAACTCCTCGGCCCGGCGCCGGGCGGCCGACCGCCGCGCCGCCTCCGGGCGCTGAAGCAGCCGGACGACCGCGGCGGCGATCGCCGACGGGGTGCCGTAGGCGGCCAGCCCGCCCGGCCCGATCACCTCCGGCAGCGCACTGGCCGCGTTGGCCACCACCGGGGTGCCGCTGGCCAGCGCCTCCAGCCCGGCCAGGCCGAAGGTCTCCACCGGACCGGGTGCGAGCACCACGTCCGCGCTGGCCAGCAGCGCGGCGATGGCGGCCCGGTCGGGCAGGAAGCCGGCCAAGTGCACCGGCAGGCCGGCCGCGCGCCGGGCCAGCGTCGCCCGCAGCGGCCCGTCGCCGACCATCACCAGCACCGCGGGTACGCCGGCGCGGCGCAGCCGGGCGAGGGCGGCCACCGCCAGCTCGGGGCGTTTCTCCACCGACAGCCGGGCGCAGTGCACCAGCAGCACCTCGGTGTGGTCGGCGTACCGCTCGCGCAGCACCGGGTCGGCGCGGTCGGGGTGGAACGTGGTCAGGTCGACCCCGAGCGGCACCAGGTCGACGGGCGGGCCGGCGAGCCGGTCGAACTCCTCCGCCGCCCAACGGGTGGTGCAGACCACCCGGTCGTAGTGGTGCAGGGTCTCCCGGTTGAGCCGGTCGGCGACCCGCCGGGCCGCGGCGCCCGGCAGCCGCCACTGCCCGAGCAGCCCGGTCAGGCTCTCGTGGGAGACCATCACCGACGGCACGCCGTGCGCCCGGGCCCACCGGCCGGTCCAGCGCAGGGTGCTCCGGTCGGAGACCTCCAGCCGGTCGGGCGCCAGGTCAGCGAGCACCCCGGCCAGCCGGCGCCGGTCGGTCAGCAGCCGGTACCCGCCGCTGCCCGGCAGCACCGGTCCCGGCAGGGTGACCACGCGGCCCCACGGCTGCCGGGTGTCGCCGTACCGCTCGCCGGGGATCACCAGCACCGGATCGTGGCCGGCGGCCAGGTAGCCCTCGCCGAGGTGCCGCAGGGCGGTACGCAGCCCGCCGGAGCGGCCGGTCACGAAGTTGGCCACCCGGACGATGCGTACCCCGCTCACCCGGGGGCCCGGAGGCCGGCGAGCGGCGTGCCGGCGACGGCGGCCTGGTAGTGCCCGACCAGTTCGTCCCCGACGGCGCTCCAGCTGCGGCGGCTGACCGCCGCCCGGGCGGCGGTGCCGTACCGGGTCCGGCGGCCGGGGTCGGCGACCAGCTCGGCCACGGCGGCGGCGAGCGCGTCCCCGTCGTCGGGCGGGACCAGCAGCCCGGTCACACCGGACTCGACCAGGTCGACCGGGCCACCGCTGGCCGGCGCCACCACCGGCACCCCGCTGGCGGCGGCCTCCTGCAGCGTCTGCCCGAACGTCTCGTGCGGGCCGGTGTGGACGAACACGTCGAGGCTGGCGTAGAGGCGGGCCAGCGCCTCCCCGTGCTGCACGCCGAGGAACCGCACCCCGGGCAGGGCGCGTTCGAGCTGCCGGCGGGCCGGGCCGTCGCCGGCCACCACGACCCGTACGCCGGGCAGCCGGGCCGTCGCCGCAAGCAGTTCCACCCGCTTCTCGGGGGCGAGGCGGCCCACGTAGCCGACGAGGAGTTCGCCGCCGGGCGCCAGGGTCCGGCGCAGCGGGTCGCTGCGCCGGGTCGGGTGGAACAGGTCGGCGTCCACGCCCCGCCGCCAGAGCCAGATCCGCTGGATTCCGTTGGCGATCAGGTCGGCGGCGGCGCGGGTCGAGGGCGCGAGGTTGCGCTGCGCGCAGTTGTGGATCTCGCGGAGCCGGCGCCAGGCCGCCGCCTCACCCCAGCCGACCCGGTACGCGCGGGCGTAGGAGGCCACGTCGGTCTGGTAGACGGCGACGACCGGCAGGTCGTGCCGGACGGCCAGGGTCGCCCCCGCCGCGCCGAGGACGAACGGGCTGGCGAGGTGGACGACGTCCGGCCGGTGGCCGAGCAGGGCGGCGGCCAGCCCGGCGGCCGGTAGGCCGAGCCGGAAGCCCTGGTAGCGCGGCAGCGGCAGGCTGGGGATCCGCACCACGGGGTAGGGGCGCGGTTCGGTGGGTCGGTGCCGGCCCCGGGCCGGCGCGGGCGCGATGACGAGCGGCTCGTGTCCCCGCGCCACGAGGTGTTCGGCGGTCCGGACGACGGAGTTCGCCACGCCGTTCACGTCCGGCGGGAACGACTCGGTCACGATGGCGATCCGCATGGCCCGAGGGTGCGGGCCCGACGGGTGCGTCAGGCGACCAGCCGCTGACGGATCGGCGAACACTACGGCAACGCGGCGCGCCGCCGCCGTGGTCAGACGTCGTAGCAGGCGCCGGGGCGGACCACGTCCAGCGGCCCGACGTACGCCCCGGCCGCCGACTCGACGGTGTGCGCCTCGCTGCCCCAGGCCGCCACCAGATGGGTGAGCAGCAGCCGACCCACCCCCGCCTTGGTGGCCGCCTCGCCGGCCTCCCGGCCGGTCAGGTGCAGGTCCGGCGGATTCTCCACGCCGTCGAGGTAGCTGGCCTCGCAGAGGAAGAGGTCGGCGCCCTGGGCGAGGCGCAGCAGCGCGTCGCAGGGCGCGGTGTCCGCCGAGTAGCAGAACACCCGGCCGTTGTGTTCCAGCCGCACGCCGTACGTCTCGATCGGGTGGTTCATCCGGTCGACGGTGACGGTGAACGGGCCGATCGGGAAGGTGCCGGGCTCGAGCCCGTAGAACTGGTAGACGTCCTCGACCGTGCTGTCCTCCTGCCCGTACGCGCTGGCGATCCGGCCCGGCGCGCCGGAGGGGGCGTAGACCGGCAGGGGCGGGTATGGGCCGTCCGGGGCGTAGCGGCGCACCACCACGTAGGACGCCGCGTCGAGCATGTGGTCGCAGTGCAGGTGGGTGAGGAGGATGGCGTCGGGGGCGTGCAGCCCGACGTAGCGCTGGAGGGTGGAGAGCGCCCCCGGGCCGAAATCGATCAGGAGGCGGAAGCCCTCCGCCTCCACGAGGTAGGCGGAGCAGGGGGACTCGGGGCCGGGGAAGCTGCCCGCGCAGCCGAGGACGGTCAGTCGCATCCGGTCGCCCCGTTGTCACGCTTCGTAGTCGAAACGCCGGCAGTCGCTCCGCCGATGATCACAACCGACGCGTACGCCACGCTGCGCAGCCTACGCGCCGGTCCGGGCGGGCAAGAATGATCCAACGGAAGTTGTCATCAACGTGACACCCGTACACGTCCGGTGCCGACACGGCGGAGGCGGGCCGGCCGGCGGATGACGCCGACCGGCCCGAACCGCCAACCGTCAGGCCCAGAGCTGCCCCTCGAGGGCGTCCTCGGCGTCCGCCAGGGTGCCCCCGTACGCCCCGGTCGACAGGTACTTCCAGCCGCCGTCGGCGACCACGAACGCGACGTCGGCCGGGCGGCCCGCCCGGACCGCCTCGTGCGCCACCGCCAGGGCGGCGTGCAGGATCGCGCCGGTGGAGAAGCCGGCGAAGATCCCCTCCACCTCGACGAGCTGCCGGGTACGCAGCACCGCGTCCCGGGTGCCCACCGAGAACCGCCGGGAGAGCACCCCCGCGTCGTAGAGCTCGGGGACGTAACCCTCGTCGATGTTGCGCAGGCCGTAGACCAGCTCGCCGTAACGGGGCTCGGCGGCGACGATCTGGATGCCGTCGACCTTCTCCCGCAGGAAGCGTCCGGTGCCCATCAGGGTGCCGGTGGTGCCCAGACCGGCCACGAAGTGGGTGATCGTGGGCAGGTCGTGCAGCAGCTCCGGCCCGGTCGTCTCGTAGTGCGCCCGGGCGTTCGCCTCGTTGCCGTACTGATAGAGCATCACCCAGTCGGGGTGCTCGGCGGCGATCTGCTTCGCGGTGGCGACGGCCTGGTTCGAGCCGCCGGCGGCCGGCGAGAAGATGATCTCCGCGCCGTACATCCGGAGCAGCTGGACCCGCTCGGTGGAGACGTTCTCCGGCATCACGCAGACCAGCCGGTATCCGCGCAGCTTGGCCACCATGGCCAGGGAGATCCCGGTGTTGCCGCTGGTCGGTTCCAGGATGGTGTCACCCGGCCGGAGCTGCCCCGCCGCCTCGGCCGCGCGGACCATGAACAGGGCGGCCCGGTCCTTGATGCTGCCGGTCGGGTTCCGGTCCTCCAACTTGGCCCAGAGCCGCACCGGCGGCGCCCCGTCGGGCACCGTCGGCGAGAGCCGGGGCAACCCGATCAGGGGCGTACCGCCGCAGGCATCGAGCAGGCTGTCGTACCGCGCCATGACGACCGCCGTCAGCGGCGCGCTGCGCGCACGCCAGCCGCCGCGGCGGCACTGTGCTGCGCGATCGCGGCTGCCGCCGCACTGTGCTGCGCGATCGCCGCGGCGGCGGCGAAGCCGAACGCGCCGCCCGCCACGGCCGGCAGGATGGTGACGCTGTCACCGTCGTTGAGCTTGGCGTCGAGCGCGCCGAGGAAACGGACGTCCTCGTCGTTGACGTAGACGTTGACGAACCGGTGCAGCGCGCCGGCGTCGGTGACCAGCCGGGCCTTCAGGCCGGCGTGCCGGGCGTCCAGATCGGTGAGCAGGTCGGCGAGCGTGTCGCCGGTGCCCTCGACGACCTTCGCGCCGCCGGTGTAGCTGCGCAGGATGGTGGGGATGCGAACCTCGATGGCCATGATGTCTCGTGCTCCTTGAACGGGTAGTGCCAGGTGACGGGGGGAAGAAGGAGGTGCCGGCGCTGGAAGGTCAGCGGCCGGAACACTCGTAGTCGACCGTCGCCGGGCTCTGCCCGAACATGTAGGACTGGACGGCGTGCGGGTCCACGGCGGCATCCACGATCCGGACCGGCTCCTCGGTCACCACGCCGTCAACGATGCGGAAGGAGCGGATCTCCTCCGTGTCGGGTTCGCGGGTCGAGACGAGCAGGTAGTGCGCTCCCGGCTCACCGGCGAAGGAGATGTCCGTCCGGGACGGGTACGCCTCCGTCGCGGTGTGCGAGTGGTAGATGACGACCGGCTCCTCGTCGCGGTCGTCCATCTCCCGCCACAACCGCAGCTGCTCCATCGAGTCGAACTCGTAGAAGGTCATGGAGCGGGCGGCGTTCTCCATCGGGATGTGCCGGGTCGGGGTGTCGCTGCCGGCGGGACCGGCGACCACGCCGCACGCCTCGTCCGGGTGGTCCCGACGCGCGTGGGCCACGATCGCGTCGATGATCGACCGGTCGATGCTCAGCACGCCGACCAGCCTAGCGCCTGGGCGTCACGGGCGGCGAGGTGGTGACCGTCACGAATCAGTCGATCAGGGCGTTGAGCAGGGATTCCTGCAGATACCCGAGGTACGCGTAGACCGACAGTTGGAACACCCGGGAGGAGGTCGGGTCCTCGGCGACCGCGTCGTCGAGCTCCTCCCCCAGGTCCATGCCGTCCTTGATCTCCAGCCGGACCCCCATGGCCAGCCGGGCGTCGTTGAGCGCCCGCAGCCACGCCTCGGCCGCCTCCGCGTCGAGGCGCACCTCGCCGCCGGCCTCACCGTCGGGCAGCGCGGCGAGGATGGCGCCGGCCTGGTCGATCTTGGCAGTCTTGAGGTCACCCTCGGTGTAGCGGCGGAACTCCGCGGCGCTCGCCGCGTCCTCCGGGTAGACCGCGGGGAACAGCCGGCCGACCACCGGGTCGCCGTGGTCGAAGCCGTCGGTGAGCAGGCCGACCACCTCGGAGGCGACCTTGCGCAGCACTCGGACCTCGTCCACGGCGAAGATGGCCACGTAGCGGTCGCCCTGGCGACGGAACATGCTCACGACCTGTCCACCGTCGCCCAGAGGCCGTACGCGTGCAGCTGCGACGCGTCGTGCTCCATCCGCTCCCGGGCGCCACTGGAGACGACCGCCTTGCCCTTGTGGTGCACATCCAGCATGAGCTGCTCGGCCTTCTCCCGGCTGTACCCGAAGAGCTTCTGGAACACCCAGGTCACGTACGTCATGAGGTTGACCGGATCGTCCCAGACGATGGTCACCCAGGGCCGGTCGGAAGCCGGCACCTCTTCAGTGTCCGGCGTCTCGACCGGCGCAACCTGTGGAGCCGCCATGCCCCCCATCGTGCCACCGGATCCGGGGAACCGATGAACCGGAAGGTCACCCCGGCCCGGATCACCCGCCCGGGCCGCCCACGGCGACCCGGCCGGCCGGCCGGCGACCCCGACCTCAGGCGAGCAGGATGCCGTGGTCGACAGCATCGGTGAGCACCGCCCCCAGCGAGAGCCGGATCACCTCGAAGCGACGGGACACCTCGCGGGACAGTTCCAGCTCGACCTCCCGCAGTGCCCGCTGCGACCAGGAGCGGGCACTGTTCGGGTCGTCGTTGCCGGGGACGCGCCAGTGCTGCCAACAGCCGCCGGAGAGCGCCACCCCGATGGGCGGCAGCGCCTCGTCGCGCGCCGCGCCGGGGAAACCGGCCAGGGCGTCCGTCGCCCCGGTGCCGCTCAGCCCGGCCACCCCGGCCGTGCTGGTGACCAGGAGCACCCGGTCCAGCTCCCGGCCGGCCGGCTGGTCGGCGAGGCCCCACCGGACGGCGTGGGTGATCCGGCGCCGCACTCCCTCCGCCAGCGGCGCGCCGAAGACCCGGGCCGCCAGGTCGTCGACGATGCTCCGGACCGCCTCGTCGCACTGGGCCGTGGCGAGCAGCGACAACGCCTCCATCTCCCGGTCGAGCAGCTGCGGCAGGCCCGCGCAGCCGACCCCGAAGACGATCTCCTGCACCACCCGGAGGTGGATGTTGGCCAGCTCCAGGGCGAGGTGCTGGCGGATCCGCTGGGCGCAGGAGCGGGCCTGATGGTCGAGGCGGTCGGTGAGGTCGCCCGGGTCGAGCCCGGGCAGGACGGCCACCCGGTGGTGCACGCCGGGCGGCTCCGGCGGGTGGGCGCTGGCCCGCCGCAGTCCCTCGTCCGCCGCCCAGCCCACCAGGGCGCGACGCAGGGCCGAGTGGTCCGCCTGCCGCACCGGGTACCAGCGGGCCGAGGCGAGGCCGGGCACCGCGGACAGCAGGGCCGCCCGGTGCGCCGCCAGGGAGACCTCCGCCGGGTCGACCCGGCGGTCCGCCGCACGCGGCCCGGCACGACCGGCCGACGCGACGGACGCCCCCGGGTCCTCCGTCGCCGTCGGGCCGGCCGCCGGGGCCGCCCAGCCGGCCGCCCCGGGGGTGACCGCGAAGAACACCTCGACCCGGGCCCGGGCCACCTCCGCCAGCAGGTGCAGCTCGGCAGCGGTGAACGCCTGGTCGGCGGAGATCACGAAGAGCAGGGCGCCGGCCCGGCCGACCGCGTCGAGCAGCACCTGGTCACCGGCGACGCCGAGGGAGCCGGTGTCCGGCGTGTCGAGCACCGAAAAGTGGCGCAGCAGCGGGTCGGGCAGGCTCAGCTCCACCCGGCGCGGCGGACGGGCCAGTGCCGGGCCGGCCGCGAGCGGATCCGCGCCGTACGAGTGCGGCTGGCGGTAGCCCGGCACGTACGCGGCGCGGGTCGGCACCTTGGCGTGGTTGACGAGCAGGCAACTGCCGGCGGGCACGTCCAGCATGCCGGGCGCCACCTCGAGCAGGCCGGCGAGCAGCTCACGCCGACCGGCGCCGGCCGGACCCGCGACGACGACGGCCAGCGGCTCCTCGGGGCGGGGCTCGGTCACCCCGAGCCGGGTGGGCAGCGGGGCGCAGCGGGTTCGCTCGGCCGGCGCGCCCAGTTCGGACACGTCGACCGAGGGCAGCGGACGCTGCTTCATGAGATGGCCTCCCAACCAGGCGACCGGGTTGCGGACCGCGTCGCTTGGGAAATCCTGCGGTTAGTCTGGGCTGCCGGAAGAGTACTTCTGTCGCAAGTCCGACAGCGAACACTCCCGATACTCAGGGCTGATCGGCCAGTTACTCAACTTCGGTGCGTGACGCTCTGCGCGCGGACGGATTACCGTCGATATGCTGCTGGGATGAGTCGGTGGGAGTTCGTCGGCCGGACGGAAGAGCTCAACCGTCTGTTGTCAACGGTCGGCGGCCCCGAGGGGCGCGGGTTGTTCTTCAGCGGCAGCGCCGGGATCGGCAAGAGCCGACTGCTGCGCGAAGGGGTGGCCACCCTCCCCACCGACCGGTACGCGATCTGGTCCATCGCGGCCAGCGCCACCACCACCGCGCTGCCCTTCGGCGGCCTGGTGCAGGTGCTCCCGGCCGAACAGCCGCAGGGGCTCTCCCCCGCCGGCGTCCTCCGCTGGGCCGTGGACATGCTCCAGCAACAGGCCGCCGGCCGACCGATCGTGCTCGCGATCGACGACGCGCACCTGCTCGACCCGCCCTCGGCCGCGCTGGTCCACCTGCTCGCCCGCGCGGAGAACGCGACCGTGATCGGCACCCTGCGCAACGGCGAGCAGATCCCGCTGCCGATCCGCGCCCTCTGGACCGACGACCTGGTCGACCTGGTCGAGCTGGCCCCGCTCGGCCCGGCCGAGACCGGCGGCCTGCTCGCCGCGATCCTGGGCGGCCCGGTCGACGACAAGTCGTCCGAGCGGCTGTTCCAGCTCTCCGCGGGCAACCCGCTGCTGCTGCGCGAGCTGGTGCTGGCCGCCTCCGGCGGCGGCGAGCTGAGCCGGACGTACGGGATGTGGAAGTGGACCGGCCGGCTGGAGCTGGCCCCCAGCCTCACCGACCTGATCGGCATCCGGATCGGCCAGCTCACCCCCGGCGTGCGGTCGGTGGTCGAGCTGGTCGCGTTCGGCGAGCCGCTCGGCCTGCAACTGCTGCAGAAGGCGGTCGACCCGGCCGACGTCGAGGCCGCCGAGGAGCGCGGCCTGATCACCATGGTCCACGACGACCGGCGGTTGGACGTCCGGCTCGCCCACCCCCTCTACGGCGAGGTGATGCGGCGGCAGTGCCCGGTCAGCCGGACCCGCCGGCTCCAGGCCACCCTGGCCGAGCTGCTGGAGCAGGTCGGCAAGCGCCGCCGGGACGACCTGCTCCGGGTCGCGGTGTGGCGGCTCGACTCGGGTACGGCGCAGGACTCGGCCCTGCTGCTCGACGCGGCCGCCCAGGCCTTCGGCCGGTACGACGTGCCGCTGGCGACCCGGCTGGCCCGGGCCGCGCTGGACGCCGACGGCGGCTTCGACGCCGCGGAACTGCTCGCCACCATCCTCATGTTCGGCGACCGGCCGGACGAGGCCATCCAGGTGCTCGACTCGGTCGCCGGGGAAATCGGCTGCGACCGGCGGCGCAGCCGCTGGCTGACGGTCCGCGGCATGGTCAGCTACTGGGGGCTCAGCCGCGAGTCCACGGTGGAGGAGATCGCGGCCCGCGGCGACGAGATGACCGACTCGGCCGACCGGGCCCGGGTCCGCGCCTTCGAGGCGATCATGCGACTGCACCGGCTGGACACCGACGCCGCGCTGCGACTCGCCCAGGCCGTGCTGGACCGCCCGGCCTCCCCCATGGCGGCCCGGGAGCTGGTCCGCTGCACCATCGCCCACCTCCAGGCCGCGCAGGGGCAATACCAGCGCAGCGCCACCGCCATCGCCCTGGTGCAGGCGGAGGCGGCCCGCTGGCGGGGCGACATGCCATACCTCCAGCTCGCCATGGAGCTGGCCCGGGGCACCCGGCTGGCGCTCTCCGGCGACCTGGCCGGCATCGACGCGATCGTCGCCGACGAGTTCGCCGACCTGGCCGGCGCGGGTGACTTCCGGCTCGGCACCGGCTACCTGGCCATCCTCCAGGCGTACGCGGCGCGGCTGCGCGGGCGCAGCGACGAGGCGCTCAAGACCAGCCTCGGCGCCTGCGCGGTGCTCGCCACCAGCCGGGTGTACGCCGGGCTGGCGCACGCCGAACGCGCCCAGGCGGCGGCCCTGCGCGGCGACGCCACCCACGCGGCCGAGGCGATGGCCGAGGCGGACCGGACCCACGCCCCGGGCATGGCGGTGCTGTATCCGTGGCTGGAGCAGGCCCGAGCCGCCGTGCACGCGGCCACCGGTGACCTGCCGACCGCCGCCAAGCACCTGTGCACGCTGGCCGACCGGCTCCGCGAGGACACCCTCGCCGGCCACGAGCTGCTCGTCCTGCTCGACCTGGTCCGGCTGGACCAGGCCGCCGCCCCGGTCGGGCCGATGTGCACCGACGGCGGCCGCCGTACCGTGGCGCAGCGGCTGACCGAGCTCTCCGAGCGAGTCGACGGGGCGCTGCCGCCGCTGGTCGCCCGGTACGCCCGCGCCGCGGTCGAGGACTCCGTCCCCGAACTGCTGGCCGTCGCCGACGACTTCGCCGCCCGGGACCTGACCGTGTACGCCGCCGAGGCGACCGCGATGGCCCTGCACCGGCTCGGCCGGAGCCGGGCCGCGGCGACCGCGCCGGTCCGGGAACGGCTCGCCGGACTGCTCAGCCGCGGCGACCAGCTCTCCACCCCGGCCCTGCGGCGGCTCCGGCCCGCACTCAGCGACCGCGAGTGGGAGGTCGCGAGGCTCGCGGCCGAGGGAGCCACCAGCCGGGCCATCGCGGAGCGGCTCTACCTCTCCACCCGCACCGTGGAGAACCATCTCCAGCGGGTCTACAGCAAGCTCGGGGTGACCGGCCGGGCCGAGCTGCGGGCCGCACTGTGGTCGATGCCGGGGCACGACGGCGGGGATCCGGCCTGAACTCATAGGCTGGAGCCGTGAGCACCCTTCGCCCCGCGCTGCTGACCGACCACTACGAGCTGACCATGGTCAGCGCCGCGCTCCGCGACGGCACGGCCGATCGCCGCTGCGTCTTCGAGGTGTTCACCCGGCGGCTGCCGGCGGGCCGCCGCTACGGGGTGGTCGCCGGGACCGGGCGGTTGATCGAGCTGATCCGGGATTTCCGGTTCGACGCCGAGGAGGTCGAGTTCCTCCGCCGCAGCCGGGTGGTGGACGACCGGGCCGCCGAGTGGCTGACCAACTACCGCTTCACCGGTGACATCGACGGGTACGCCGAGGGTGACCTCTTCTTCCCCAGCTCGCCGATCCTCACCGTCTCCGGCGGGTTCGCCGAGTGCGTGGTGCTGGAGACGCTGGTGCTGTCGGTGCTCAACCACGACTGCGCGGTCGCCGCTGCGGCCGCCCGGATGGTCACCGCCGCCCGCGGCCGGACGCTGATCGAGATGGGCTCCCGCCGGGCGCACGAGGGGGCGGCGGTGGCCGCCGCGCGGGCCGCGTACCTGGCCGGGTTCCGGTTCACCTCCAACCTCGCCGCGGGCCACAAATACGGCATCCCCACGGCCGGCACCGCCGCGCACGCCTTCACCCTGCTGCACGACGACGAGCGGGCGGCGTTCGCCTCGCAGGTCGCCACGCTGGGCAAGGACACCACGCTGCTGGTCGACACGTACGACATCAGCGAGGGCATCCGCAACGCCATCGCGGTGGCCGGGCCGGAGCTGCGGGCGATCCGGATCGACTCGGGTGACCTCGCGGTGATCGCCCAGCAGTCCCGGGAGCTGCTCGACTCGCTCGGTGCCACCGAGACGAAGATCATCGTCAGCGGCGACCTGGACGAGTACGCCATCGCCGCGCTCGCGGCCGAGCCGGTCGACATGTACGGCGCCGGCACCGCGGTGGTGACCGGCTCGGGCGCGCCCACCGCCGGCCTGGTCTACAAGCTGGTCGAGGTCGACGGCCGCCCGGTGGTCAAGCGCTCCGAACGCAAGGCCACCATCGGCGGCCGGAAGGTGGCGGTACGCCGGCACAAGCCGACCGGCACCGCGACCGAGGAGATCATCGTGCCGCAGGGTGTGCCGGACCGGCAGCCGAACGACCGGCTGCTCCAGCACTCCTTCATCGTGCACGGCGAGCCCGTGGCGCTGCCCACCCTCGACGAGTCGCGGGAGCACCTGCGGCAGTGCCTGATCTCCATTCCGTGGGAGGGCCTGAAGCTCTCCGGCGGCGACCCGGCCGTTCCGGTCACCGTCGTACCCGCGACCTGAGGAGGACCGCCAGCGTGAGCAACGCGTTGATCATCGTGGACGTGCAGAACGACTTCTGCGAGGGCGGCTCGCTGGCCGTGGCCGGCGGGGCGGGCGTGGCGGCCGGCATCTCCCGGCTGCTCGCCGCCGAGCCGGACCGGTGGGACCACGTGGTGGCGACGAAGGACTACCACATCGACCCGGGCGCCCACTTCGGCGAGCCGCCGAACTACGTCGAATCCTGGCCGCGGCACTGCGTGGTCGGCACCCCCGGGTCGGAGTTCCACCCCGACCTGGAGACCGGCCGGGTGGAGGCGATCTTCCACAAGGGCGAGTACGCGGCCGCGTACTCCGGGTTCGAGGGGCACGCCGACGACGGCGAGTGCCTGGCCGACTGGCTGCGCCGGCACGGCGTCGACCGGGTCGACATGGTGGGCATCGCGACCGACCACTGCGTCCGGGCGACCGCCCTGGACGCCGCCCGGGAGGGGTTCGGCACCACCGTGCTGCTGGACCTCACCGCCGCCGTGGCGCCCGAGACGCTGGACGTGGCGCTGCGGGCCATGGACGGCGCCGGGGTCACCATGGTCGGCGCGCCTGTGATCAGGGCCGCTTGACCAGGTAATCGGTTGCTGATTGTCGTACCCCCGGTCGAGGATGTGCGCCGGAGGTACGGACCGTCGTGAACTTGAAGCCTTACCGGGAGGCGCTCGCCCTGCCCGGTCTCCGGTCGCTGCTGCTGGTGTCGGTGCTGGCCCGCATCCCGCTCACCGCGACCGGCGTGACGCTCACCTTTCACGTCGTGCTCGACCTCGGCCGGGGATACGGCGCCGCGGGCCTGGTCGGCGCCGCGTCGACCGTCGGCGCCGCGCTCGGCTCTCCGCTGCTCGGGCGGCTGGTCGACCGGCGCGGGCTGCGCCCGGTGCTCCTGCTGACCACGATCGCCGAGGGGATCTTCTGGGCCAGTGCCCCGGCGCTGTCGTACCCGGTGCTGCTGCCGGCCGCGTTCCTGGCCGGGCTGCTCGCCCTGCCGGTCTTCTCGGTGGTCCGCCAGTCGGTCGCCGCGCTGGTGCCGGCCGAGCGGCGCCGCCCGGCGTACGCGCTGGACTCGATGTCGGTAGAGCTGTCGTTCATGGTCGGCCCGGCGCTGGCCGTGGCCGTGGCGACCGCCGTCTCCCCGCGGCTCACCATGTGGGCGGTCGGCGTCGGCATCGTCGCCTCCGGGATCGGGTTCTGGCTGCTCGACCCGCCGACCCGCAGCGCCGACGAGCCGGCCGGCCCACGCCGGAAGGTGCCCCGCCGCGAGTGGCTGACGCCCCGGCTGCTCGCCGTGCTGGCGGTGAGCCTGGCCGCCACCCTGGTGCTCGGCGGCACCGACGTCGCCGTGGTCGCCGTGCTGCGCGCCGGCGGCGAGGTCGGGTGGACCGGGGCCGTGCTGACCATGTGGGCGGTGGCGTCGCTGGTGGGCGGCTTCGCGTACGGGGCGGTCACCCGCTCGTTCTCCCCGCTTGTCCTGATGGCGGTGCTCAGCCTCACCACGATCCCGGTCGGGTTGGGCGGGGCGCACTGGTGGCTGCTCTGCCTGGCGCTCATCCCGACCGGGGCGCTCTGCGCGCCCACCATCGCCTCGACCGCCGACGCGGTCAGCCGGCTCACCCCGGCCGGCGTACGCGGTGAGGCGATGGGCCTGCACGGCTCCGCCGTCACCGTCGGCATCGCGCTCGGGGCGCCGCTCGCCGGCGCGGTGATCGACGCCTCGTCCCCGCCGTGGGGCTTCGCGGTCACCGGCGCGATCGGCGTGCTGGTCGCCCTGGCGGTGCTCCCGATCGAGCTGCGCCACCGCCGCCAGGCCGCCGCCGAGCCAGCCACCCCGGAACTGGCCCCCGCCACCGTCTGATTCCCCGGCACCTCCCCACCCCGACTCCCGACTCCCGACTCCCGACTCCCGGCACCCGGGCACCCGGGCACCGGGCACCGGGCACCGGGCACCGGGCGGACGTTGCCTGAAGAGGGCGGCCGCCGTCGGGTGGCGGGGCGCTGGATCACTTGGCGACATCGGCTCCCAAAGGCGTCGTCACACCAGCGCGCCCAGGTGCCAGGCCGACTGGCCCGGGTGGCCCGGGTACCGGGCCGACTGGCCCTGCTGCCGGTCCCCGTCGGCCAGCGCCCGGTCCACCACGTGCCCGAACTCCCCCGGCCCGACTAGCTCTCGTGCGCCTACGAACCTGATGACAACGTCATCAAGTTCGTAGCGGCTGAGGAGTCACCTCTCGGCACGCGGGGCCAGCGACGCCGGCCGTGCGGAGCGGCAAGATCCGCACAACATCGCGGAAGTTGGCCCCTCCGCAGCCGCGGAGACAGCAACATCGCCGAAGTTGCGGCCAGCGCCCGCCCGCGGCCAGCGCCCGCCCGCGGCCGGCGCCCGCGCGGCCAACGCCCACGCGCGGCCAGCACCCAAGCGGCACCGGACGGCCGGGTCGGCCGGAACGGCGATGGGCGCCGCACCCCTTGGGGTGCGGCGCCCATCGGCGCGGTGTCGGCAGCGGGTCAGCGCCGGTCGTGGTTGCTGGCGACGTCCTCCTGGTAGCTGGCGCCACCGTTGGATTCGCTCGTCAGCGGCTTGGCGCCACCCTCCGGCGGGCCGGCCAGGCTCTGCTGCCCGGCGGCCAGCTCCGGGAACTTGAGGTCGAACGCCGGGCGCTCGGAGCGGATCCGCGGCATCCGGTCGAAGTTCCGCAGCGGCGGCGGGGAGGTGGTGGCCCACTCGAGCGAGTTGCCGTAGCCCCACGGGTCGTCGACCTCGACCACCGGGCCGGCCTTGTACGACTTCCAGCAGTTGTAGATGAACGGCAGGGTCGAGATACCGGTGATGAAGGCGCCGATCGTGGAGAACGTGTTCAGGAAGGTGAAGCCGTCGCTGGGCAGGTAGTCGGCATACCGCCGGGGCATGCCCTCGTTGCCCAGCCAGTGCTGCACCAGGAAGGTGGTGTGGAAGCCGATCATGGTCAGCCAGAAGTGGATCTTGCCCAGGCGCTCGTCGAGCATCCGGCCGAACATCTTCGGGAACCAGAAGTAGATGCCGGCGAACACGGCGAACACGATGGTGCCGAAGAGCACGTAGTGGAAGTGCGCCACCACGAAGTACGAGTCCTGGAGGTGGAAGTCCAGCGGCGGGCTGGCCAGCAGCACACCGGTCAGGCCACCGAAGAGGAAGGTCACCAGGAAGCCGACGGAGAACAGCATCGGCGTCTCGAAGGTGATCTGGCCCCGCCACATGGTGCCGATCCAGTTGAAGAACTTCATACCGGTCGGCACGGCGATCAGGTAGCTGAGGAAGCTGAAGAACGGCAGCAGCACCTGGCCGGTGGCGAACATGTGGTGCGCCCAGACGCTCATCGACAGAGCGGCGATGGCGATGGTCGCGGCGACCAGGCCCTTGTAACCGAAGATCGGCTTCCGGGAGAAGACCGGGATGATCTCGGAGATGATGCCGAAGAACGGCAGCGCGATGATGTAGACCTCGGGGTGACCGAAGAACCAGAACAGGTGCTGCCACAGCATCGGGCCGCCGGTGGCCGGGTCGTACACGTGCGCGCCGATCAGCCGGTCTGCGGCGAGCGCGAAGAGCGCGGCGGCCAGCAGCGGGAAGACCAGGATCACCAGCAGGCTCGTGACCAGCATGTTCCAGGTGAAGATCGGCATCCGGAACATGGTCATGCCAGGGGCGCGCAGGGTCAGGATCGTGGTGATCAGGTTGACCGCGCCGAGGATGGTGCCCAGACCGGAGATCGCCAGGCCGACCACCCACATGTTCCCGCCGACACCCGGCGAGTGCTCACCGTTGCTCAGCGGCGTGTACGCCGTCCAGCCGAAGTCGGCCGCGCCACCCGGAGCGATGAAGCCCGCGGTCGCGATGGTGCCGCCGAACAGGTACAGCCAGTAGGCGAAAGAGTTCAGCCGCGGGAACGACACGTCGGGCGCGCCGATCTGCAGCGGCACCACGTAGTTCGCGAAGGCGAACACGATCGGCGTCGCGAAGAACAGCAGCATGATCGTGCCGTGCATGGTGAAGAGCTGGTTGTACTGCTCGGGCGACAGGAACTGCAGGCCCGGCCGCGCCAGCTCGGCGCGCATGATCAGGGCCATCAGGCCGCCGATCATGAAGAACGCGAACGCGGTGACCATGTACATGATCCCGATCTGCTTCGCGTCCGTGGTGCGCAGCAGCCGCGCGATGGCCGACCCCTTGACCGGCTCGCGGACCGGCCAGGGCCGGGTCACGACCGGCTTGGGTGCGACGGTGGTCACGAGTGGCCTCCGGTTCTGGGTTGTCCCGCTCGGCAAACGCTGATCATCTGCGCAGCCGTCATCCGCAAGGAGGATAGTCCCCGGCAGGTGGCACCGCCTCCGGGGGTGGGCCGCTACGATCACCGCCGCCCGGCGCAGCGCCTCAGAGCGGGTCCACGAGAAGCCGGTAGTGCTCCTGGAAGATGCGCCCGCCGCGGCCGCGCAGCAACGGGTCGCGCAGCGCCGGCGGCACGTCGCGGGTCCGGTTGCGGTCCCGGGTGCGGTCCCGCACCCAGCGGGTACGCGGCCGGCGGCGGCTCTCGTACGCGACTAGGGCGGCGTCCACGCTGCCGGCGGCCTGCAGCGACTCGGCGAGCACCACGGCGTCCTCGAGTGCCATAGCGGCACCCTGGGACAGGGTCGGCGCGGTGGCGTGGGCCGCGTCACCGACGAGCAGCACCCGGCCCTGGTACCAGCGCCCCAGCTCGACCTCCTCGGTGATCTCGACGTGCACGTCGTCGAGCGCGGCGAGTATCTCGGGGACCGGGCCGCCGTAGGAGCCGAACAGCTCGTGCAGGCGGGCGAGGGGGTCGGCCGGGATGGTGGTGCCCGCCTCGTCGGCGTAGCAGTGCAACCGCCCGGCGCCGATGGGCACCACCAGGAAGCCGGCGCGCTGGCCGAGCAGGGCGGTCCAGTCGGCAACCTGCGGGCCGCCGCGGACGATACCCCGGTAGACCACCTGGCCGGCGGGGCGGGGCGGGCCGCCGAGCGCGCCCAGGGTACGCACCGCGGAGTGCGGTCCGTCGGCGCCGATGACCAGGTCGTATTCCTCGGAGGTCCCGTCGGTGAAGCCGACGGTGACGCCACCGGGGCGCGGCTCGACGGCGCTGACCTCGGCACCGTGCCGGACTGCCCCGCCGGCGCCGGTGAGCAGCACCCGATGCAGCTCGGCGCGGGGCAGCGCCCGGCACTCTCCCACCCCGGCCCACAGGCCGTCGAGGTCCACCTCGCACAGCGGCGCGCCGGACGCGTCGAGGAACCGCTGGCGGTGGATGACCTGGCCGAGCGGGCGGAGCGGGCCGTCCAGGTCGAGCCGGCGCAGCGCCCGGGCCGCGTTTCCGGGGAGGTAGAGACCGGTGTCGGCCCGCTCGATGGGGGGCAGCCTCTCCGTGACGTCGGGCCGGAACCCCGCCAGCCGCAGCGCTCGGGCCACGGCGAGACCGGCGATGCCTGCGCCGACGACGAGGATGCGCAGGGGGGAACCACCCATGGTGGGGTACGCCTCCGGAGGGGTTCGGCACGCGTTGGAGGCACGACACTACTCCCCGCAATCGAAGGGCGGAAGGGCCCATCGGCCCTGGCGGCACCGCCCGTCGGCGCGGCTCGGCGATCCCACCGGCAGGAGTCCCACGTCGACCGGGGGAGGTCGCGCCACGCCACCCGGCGCGGGAGCGAGTGGGCGGTCACCCGGCGTCGGCATCCGGGACGGGCCCGACCGGGTGGTTGCTGCGAGCAGTACGGCTCGACCGTCATCGGCAGCCGGTACGTCGTGCAGAACAACCCGTGGGGCACCAGCGCGCAGCAGTGCTTGACTTCCTCCCTATGCCTGAAGGCGGGGGGATTCCCGTGGCTAAGGCGTGTTCACGCCGCGTGCCTTTCGGGTGGTTGGCGCTTCGCAGACCGCCCAACGGCGAGGTCTCCACGCCCTGTTACCGCCAGCCCGGCGGCGAGTATGTTCTTGGCCGCGTTCACGTCGGCGTGGTCCTGATGCCCGCAGGCGACGCACCGGAAGACCGCTTGGCTCTCGCGGGACTCCGGGGCGACATGCTTGCAGGCGTGGCAGGTTTGCGACGTGTACGCGGGGTTGACCTTCTCGACCTTCGCGCCGTGGTAGCGGGCGGCGTGTTCCAGCTTGAGCAGGAACCCGCCCCACCCCTTGGACAGGATGGCCCGATTCAGACCAGCCTTCTGACGCACGTTGCGACCCGGCTGCTCGACAGTGCCCTTGGCGCTGGCGGTCATGTCCTTGATCCGCAGCCGCTCGACGATGACCAGCCCGTGGTCACGCACGAGCCTCACGGCTTCCTGCGTGACGAAGTCGGCCCGCCGGTGCCGGATGCGGGCGTTGAGCCGGCCGATCTCGGCGCGTACCTCGTCGCGGCGGTTCGACCCGCGGTTACGGCCATGAACCCGTAGCGACCGGGACAGGCGCTGCTGCAATCGCCTGAGCCTTGCGGCCTCGCCCGGGGTGACGAAAGCGCGGTCATCCAAACCGCCATCGGACCTGGCAATCGCCACGGCCACGCCCCGATCCACGCCGATCGGCGGCTTACCGTTCGGAGCCGCCTCGGCAAGGCCGTCCTCGACACAGAACGAGATGTACCAACGTCCCCCGTCGCGGGAGACCGTGGCGTTGCGGATGGCGCCGCCGAGCGGCCTGGTCCACCGGAACCTGACCGGCCCGAACTTCGGCAGCCGCACCTCACCCCACCGCCGGCTGACCCGCCGCACCGCAATCTGGTCGGGGTCGGGAAAGCGGAACGACGGGGCGGTGCGCGCCTTGGACCGCCAACGCACCTTCCACGTCCCGTGCGTCTTACACGCCTGTTCCAGGTCCCGCAGGGTCTGCTGCAACGTGTGCGACGGGGCGTCGGCCAGCCACCCGCAGTCCGGGTCCCTCTTCGCTTCGGCCACCTGTCGGGCCTGCTCCACGTAGGAGATGAACGCGCCACGGCGGCGGTACTCACGGCGCTGCTCCAACCCGGTGTTCCACACCGTCCGGCAGATCGCGCCCACCGTCTCGGCGTAGGCAGCCTGCTCCGGTGTGAAAGCGAGGAGGTAGCGGCGACCGGTCAGCACTCAGCGGCCCTTCTGCTGCGCGACATACTCCTCCACCGCAGCACGCGGGGTCCCACCGGTGGTCGCCACAAAGTATGAGTTCGTCCACAGGGTGGGCAGCCGCGAGCGCAGCGACGGAAACTCCTCCCGCAACACCCGAGACGTGCGCCCCTTGATTGCCTTGACCAGCCTATGCACGCTGTACTGCGGGTCGACCTCCACCAGCAGGTGCACCTGGTCGGGCATGACCTCCAACGCCACCAGCCACGCTTCCTTCTCGTCCACCACCTCACCGATCAACTGCTTCAACCGCTCCTCGACCAGCCCGCCAAGCACCGGAGAAGACCCGGGGGGGGGGGGCCCGCCCCGGCGGGCCCCCCCCCCCCCCCCCCCCCCCCCCCCCCCCCCCCCGCGCCCCCCCCCCCCCCCCCCCCCGCCCCGCCGCGGGGGAGCGGGCGG